>NZ_CP176011.1:1792500-2285000 GCF_054408545.1 Sulfurospirillum sp. 1307
TGCCTTAAAATAAACCCAGTTTGTTCATCTATCTTTTCAATCTCTTTTTCTAAAAGAATTCTGTTTTGATTTAACTCATTTGTACTTTTTTTAAAATCAGAATTTTTATATATAATAAATAAATTAAACATATTCAATAAAATAACAACTGAAAATATAAAAACCAACCACACTTTAGTAAACATACTAAAAAAATGTTTTTTTCGAGGAGTTATGAAACTATATCTCATCTAAACACCTCTTTTATAGCCATGTCACATACAATTTCAGGAATATTGATTTTATGTAGTTCTACATCCATCAAAAGTTCATTTTCTATCATATCAAGTAGTTCTGAACTAACCTCATATCCATCATATATAACAAATGTATCTATAAATGAGCTATCATAAATCGGGTTTTTATAATACTCTTTTAGTGAGTTTAAAATATATTTATATACATTAAGATCTCTTCCAAAAAGCTCTAACTCACTTCCATCAACCTCTTCTAATTCAAAATGACCTAAATCTTTTTTCTCTTCTTCAACATCTTCAAAATCAACTTTATCTTCATCAAGACCACCTAGTTCATCTAATTCACTTAAATCATCTAACTCTTCAATGCCACCTATGTCATCATCTCCAAGGCTATCTAACTCAACTAAATTTTCAACACCTTCAACCTCTTTTTCTTCTTCCCAGTTTTCTTCTTCGTCACTTTCTAAAGAATCTTCCGTAGAAGTTTTAAAAAATGCTCCAAAATCAAGACATTTTCCATTGAAAACTGCAACACTTATGCAATCTTCATGATTTAATATATACATCGTTGGTTTATCTTTTGCTTTTTCCAATTCAATCAATCTATATATAATCATAAAAGGAGAATATATAAAATCAAGCCCAATATCACTAAAAAGTTTTTTAGACCAATTTATATCTATGAAAGATGCATATACCGACCAGGTATTTTCTATGGCAAAGTGCGTTACATTTTTTATATCAACACTATTTTTTTGAAAATCTTCAGCACTTACACCTTTTATAGCTCCTTGTCCTAAAGAGTTTAAAAACAGTGCAATATAAGAAAAGTTATATTCAAGCTCCAAGTTTTCCAAGTATTCTTGCATTTTCACAGGGATTTGTTCAGAATTTGTTGATTCAAAAGTTTTTTCTATTTTCTCTTTGATAGTGCCATTTTTTATCAGTTTTGAATAAACAGTCCAGTTCGAATTAGTCTGAACAACTGATATAAATATATTTGGAAGATACTTTTGAGCAGCTTTAAGTAACGACATAAATCCCCAGTTTTATATTTTATTGATACTATTATACCAAAAATAAAGCAAAAGAAGTTCCTAAAATAGCTCATTATAGAGTTGTTGAAACTTTTCTTGCATTTTTTTAGCGTTTTTTACTAATATTTTATCCGTTAGTACAGATGATTTTAAATTGTTATAATCATCTATCATAACTTCACAAATCATTTTGATTCTAGTTTTATCAGCTTGAGTTAATTCCTGCTTTGTACTGATTTTATTTATTTTTTCTAGATATTCATTGCCGGTTTTAATATACTTTTCATAACCTAGAGCAATTTTACTTTGGGTTAAAACAGTATTTGCCATTTTGTTATATTTGTCTTTATCATATGCTTTTTTGGCCAAATCATATGCTGCTTGGTAATTTCCTAGGAAATAGTAAATTCTTGCTTCAAAAGATTCTTGATATGAAGAGTTAGAGTTAAAGTACAAAAAGCTTCCAGCTAAAAGTAAAATTGCAAAAAGGATTAGTTTTATTTTAGAAAGCATGTTTCATTAACTCCTTTTTTATCTTTTCTTTTGCTTCTTCTAAGCTTAAATCATTTATATAAAATGGATCACCATAATAATAATCTAAAGTACAAAAAGGCTTTGGTATCATAAATCTATCCCAGCTATTAGCTCTCCAGGCTCTGCTTGCATTTACATTCATAGCAACTATTGGCACTTTCATCTTTTGAGCTATCAACACGGCACCATCAGCAACACTATGTCTTGGACCCTTTGGACCATCTGGAGTAATACCTACATCTCTTCCTTTTTTTATAGATTTAAAAGCTTCAACTAATGCTTTTAAACCACCTCTAGTTGAGCTACCCCTAATCGTTCCTCCACCAAATAAAGTCAAAAGTCTAGTTGCAATTTCTCCGTCGTGATGGGCACTAACGATCGTATCAATATTTTTTGATTTTCTATAATCAATATAACCTTGAACTAACATCATCAACTCCCCATGCCAAAAAACAAAAACACAAGGAGAATCAACAACTTTACTTTTATCAAAATGATATCTTTTTTTACATGTAAAGTATAAAAGATTTAAAAGTATATATAAAATCGGAGGTAAAATCTTTACCTCCAATGCTCTTCTTTTTGTCTTACTTAACAATTTGCCCATAAAGTGCCAAACGCCTAGGGTTTGTAATCTTTACTTTCAGTGTTTTTCCAAGCAATTCTTCACTGCCTTCAACTTGAACTAAAGCGTTATTATCAGCTCTTCCAGCTACCATACCATTGTTTCTTAACTCTTCAAAATAAACATCATAAATCTTGTCTTGTCTACTTTGTGCAATTTCATCAAGGATTTCATCTTGTCTATCTTGCAACATTTTTAATCTTCTTGAGCCAACCTCACTATCGATTTGATTGTCATATTCACTAGCTGGGGTTAAAGGTCTTTTTGAGTATTTAAAAGCAAAAATTTGCTCAAATCTAGCTTTTTCCATCACATCCATAGTATCTGCAAAATCTTCTTCACTCTCGCCAGGGAAAGCCACAATGATATCAGTACTAATAGATACATCAGGAACTAATTCTCTTAGTTTTAAAGCTCTATTTAAAAACCACTCTTTTGTATATCCTCTTTTCATAGCTTCTAGGATTTTACTAGAGCCACTTTGTAAAGGCATATGCATTGATTTACAAATCTTAGGATTATTTGCAAAAGTTTCTAAAAATTTATCATCCATATGAAGAGGATGAGGAGATGTAAATCTAATCCTTTCAACGCCATCAACTTCACTTACTAAATTCAATAAATCACTAAAATCAATCTTTGAATCTCTTTTGGTTGAAAATCTTCTTCCATAATTATTTACATTTTGTCCAAGCAAAAAGATTTCTTTAGCTCCACTATTTGCTGCCTTTTGAACCTCTTTTATAATCAACTCAGGAGGGATTGAAATCTCTTCTCCTCTAGTGTGAGGAACGATACAATAAGTACATTTTTTATCACATCCAATTGATATGTTTATATATGCCTTATAGATTGAGTTTCTATAATCTCCAAATACATATGTACTCTCATCATAATTGATATCAACATCTACAAATTTTTCAGTATTTACTGCTTTTACAACTTTTGAGACATTTCTAGCACCAAGAACAAAGCTAACACTTGGTGCTTTTTTGATGATTTCATTGCCTAAATGGCTTGCAGTACAACCACAAACTCCAATTTTTGCACCATCTTTTTTTATCTTATTAAAAACTCCAATCTCAGAAAAAAGTTTATTAACCGGCTTTTCTCTAACACTACAAGTGTTTATCATGATTAAATCAGCTTGTTTTGGATCACTACAAACTTCATAATCCTCTTTAGAACTTAGCTCAGCTATGATGTGCTCTGTATCTCTTGTATTCATAGCACACCCAAGGGTTTCAATATAAAGTTGTTTTTTACTCAATATTTAGCCCTTTATAAGATATGGATTTCATACATGTAGTCATCTTCACCTAAGCCATACTTAACTTCTCTTAAGTACACACTAAAGTCTTTTTCTTCAAAATGTTCAACTAAAGATACTAAATCTTTATGAGAGTTTTCTTTATCAAAATAAAATATTTTGTGTCCCTCTTTTGCAATAGTCTCTTCAACTTTTTCTAATGTTATGTTTTTTGGTTTTGAGTTTAATTCTGTTCTTGCTAATTTTAATTCCATACAATATTCCTCTTTTGTTATTTGGGTTTAACTAGATAGTATAACAATTTTTCCATAAATTGTGTATTAAACTAACTAAAAGCAAATTTAAGATATAATTCAAATTCTTCCCCGCAATCCCTAAAAATCACACATACAATTTTATATTGCGATAATCAAAAGGCTTTAATTATGCCTAAAAAAAGAGGATATTATGGAAAAAATTATAGATATTATTGAATCTATTGCTCATGAAAAAGATTTAGATATTGAAGATGTAAAAAACACAGTATGCATAGCTCTTAATAGAACTGCTAAGAAAATTTATGGTGAAGATTATGATTATGAAACTGAGATAGACACAACTACAAAAACTTTAAAACTATATCAAAAAATCTTAGTTGTAACTGATGATGATGAAAGATTAGAAGATGAAAAAGACAAATACATCGGCATAAGTGAAGCAAAAGAAGAGCACCCAAAAGTTGAAATAGGAGATGAACTTACTTATGAACTGCCACTTGACAATCTAGGAAGAACTGCAGCTGCAACACTTCAAAGAGAGTTAGAATTTCATATCCAAAGGCTATTGGAAAACCAAATTTTTGAAAAATATAAAAATATGGTAGGCAAAAGCGTATTTGGTACAGTAACAAGAGTTGATAGTGAAGAAACAACTTATATAGAATTTGATGAAATTAGAGCTGTAATGCCTAGAAAAAATAGAATAAAAGGTGAAAAATTTAAGGTTGGTGATGTTGTAAAAGCTGTCATTAGAAAAGTCTTTATAGATAAAGCTCAAGGCATATATGTAGAACTATCTCGTACAAGTCCTAAGTTTTTAGAGGCTCTTTTAGAGATGGAGGTTCCTGAGATAAAAGATGGTATGATTACTATCAATTCAAGCGCTAGAATTCCAGGAGAAAGAGCAAAAGTAGCACTTACTTCACTTCATCCAAACATAGATGCAGTTGGAGCAACTGTTGGAACAAAAGGGATGAGGATAAATGCAGTTAGCAAAGAATTAAACGGAGAAAATATAGACTGTATTGAATACTCTAGTGTTCCTGAGATTTTTATTTCACGCGCACTTAGCCCAGCAATTATCTCAAATGTCAAAATAGAAAACAACAAAGCCATAGTTACTCTTCCTAGTGATCAAAAATCAAAAGCTATTGGGAAAAGTGGCATAAACATAAGGCTAACATCAATGCTTGTTGGCATGGATATAGAGCTTGTTGAGCTAGAGGGAAAATCATCTACAACATCAAGTGAAAAACAATACGATCCAAATGCTCTTTCAAATCTTTTTGGTGGAGAATAAATAAGCCTTACATGTAGAGAAAAATCTCTACATGTAAAATACTAACTTATCAGCTTTTTTTGAAGCTTTTAAATTTTTCTTTTAAATCTTCAAACAGCTTTTCAGCTTTATTTTTCCCTTTTATCTCTTTTTCTGTATCTTCTATTTTGTCATTCAGTATTTTGTAAGTCACATCACTATCACTTAAATAACCAAGTGCTTCAGCAACTTCTAATTCTTTTTTTGCAGCTTCTAAATGTTTTAAAGCTTGATTTTTATCTTTTTTTGAAATTTTACTTGCAGCATCTATTAGGGACTCTGCTTTCAGAAGAGGAAGAGGAAGTACAATAACGTCTTGAACCATTGTATTTAGTGCTGTATAAAGTACATTTTTAGCACCTTTTACATTGTCATCATGCAAATACTTAGCTGCAAGTTTCAAAGCATCTGGATATGAACCAAGTGGTAAGTTTATACTGATAACATCAATTTCACTTTGTAGTGAATCTAGAATTTTTCTTGCTTCTTGAACCTTTCCATCACTAAGTAAATCTTTAACTATATCAACACTTTGTTCTATACTTTTTTTATCTCCAACATACTCAAAAGCATTTACACTAGCATCAATTGGCAAAAATTTTGGAGAATCTTTTTTTGCTAAAATAACTTCTAGCTTTCCAATAGCACTTTCTAAGTCTTTAATAGCCTCTTTCTTTTTACCATGTTCAAGATCAACTAAAACTTTTTTTGTTAATTTAACTGAATTTAGTGCTTCTTTAACAATCTTTACATTTGCATCTTTAGCCTCAGCTTTTGCAATTTTTACAGCATTATTTTCAACTTCATTTGAAGTTTGAGCCATAATCGAAGTTCCACAAAGTAATGTTGCAGTAACTAGTGATATAACTAATTTCTTCATTTTCCATCCTTTCTTTTTTTGATGGAATTTTAGTCTATTTTACTCAACTTTTCTGCTACTAAAGTAGCATTATTTTTGTGAACGCTTAAAGTGTGGATTTAGTTTTAAAAGAATCAAATCAGCTATGATATTTCCAAGTAGAGTTAAAAATGCAGAGATTATAAGTATACCCATGATAACTGGATAATCTCTACTTAACGCACTTTGATAAAACAGTAAGCCCATACCATTGATAGCAAAAATCGACTCAAGTATAACGCTTCCTCCTATCAATCCTGGAAGTGAAAGGCCAAGTATTGTAATGATTGGTGGTGAGATATTTGGCAATATAAAGTACCTAAAAAGCTTTCTTCCTTCAATCCCTCTTGAAATTGCAAAAGTGATATAATCACTCTTTAAAACTCCCAAAGTCAAACTTCTTATATACATACTTAAACTTCCAATACCACCAAATACCATAACAAAAATAGGCAAAACCAAGTGCCATACAAAATCAAGATAGTATTCAAAAGTGCCTTTTTTTACATCAACAGAGTGAAGCCCTGAGATAGGAAACCAATTAAACTCTACACTAAAGATTATGACAAGTAAAAGTGCAAGATAAAAAGAAGGCATAGCATAAGAGATTAAAGAAAATTGCTTCGTAAATTTATCAAACTTCTTTCCTTGATTAAAAGCAGATTTAACACCAAGATACATAGAAATCGAAAAAACAAATACCAAAGATATTATATTTAAAAGAAGCGTTATAGGAAGGCGCGATAAAATCTCATCTTTTACACTAAGACCACTTGCGAAAGAGATTCCAAAATCAAGATGAACAACAGCCTTTAGCCAAGATATAAACTGCTCAAGTAGTGATTTGTCAAGTCCATAAACTTTTTTTAACTGTTCGATTGATTCAGGAGTTATATTGGGATTCAATTCACCACTTGCAAAAAAAGAATTTGGAGCAAGATGAATTGCTCCAAATGAAATCACACATATTATAAAAAGCATAAGCACTACATATGCGATTTTTTGTAGCGCTATGTTTAGCATTATTTTTTCTTTAAATCCCAAGCTAATGCGGTTTTGCCATCTTCATCTTCGATAGCCAAACCCATTCCCATGATATTATATCCACTATCTACATAATGAATTTCACCAGTAACTGCGCTTGATAGGTCGCTTAATAGATACATTCCAGAGTTTCCTACTTCATCAGTCGTAACATTTCTACCAAGTGGTGAGTTTATCTCATTCCAATTTAAAATCATTCTAAAATCACCTATCCCACTAGCTGCCAAAGTTTTAATAGGTCCTGCACTTATAGCATTTACTCTTATGCCTCTTTTACCACAATCAACTGCTAAGTATCTAACACTAGCTTCAAGTGCAGCTTTTGCTACACCCATGACATTATAATGCGGTATATACTTAGGACCTCCAAGATATGTTAAAGTAAGGATTGAGCCACCATCATTCATAACAGGCATTATGGCTCTACTAAGTGAAACCAAAGAGTAAACAGAAGTTCCCATAGCAACATCGAAAGCCTCTTTAGAAGTATCTATAAAATCACCATCTAAAGCTTCTCTAGGTGCAAAAGCAACGGAGTGAACAAGAAAATCAATCTTTCCAAAATCTTTCTCTATTGACTTTGTCAACTCACTTAAATGTTCAGGCTTGTTTACATCTAGTTCATAAACAGCTTCACTTCCAAATTCTTGTGCAATTGGTCTTACTCTTTTTTCTAATTGTTCATTTAGGTATGTAAATGCAAGTTCAGCACCTTGAGCTTTACACGCTTTTGCGATTCCATAAGCTATTGATTTATTATTTGCAATCCCAACTATTAAACCTTTTTTACCTTTCATTATCATTTTAATTTACTCCTACTTTGCAGCTTCTATCATCTTGCAAAATGATTCAACTTTCCAGCTAGCAGTTCCTACTAAGACTCCATCACAATTTTCTATACTTAGTATATCTGCAACATTTTCAACTTTTACACTTCCTCCATAAAGAAGTGGTTTTTTAATCTTTTTTCTAAGAGAAGTTAAAGTCTCATCAATGTCATTGATACTAGCACTTAACCCAGTTCCTATCGCCCAAACTGGCTCATAAGCCACAACTAGATTTTCATAATCCAAATCAATTCCATCACACTGCTTCCAAAGATAATCCATAACAGCACTCAAACCAGCTTCTCTAACTTCTTTTGGTTCACCTATACAAAATACAATCTCTAAATTTTTCTTTTTTGCTTCATCAAACTTATTTTTTATAAATTCGTTTGACTCGTTTAGGATATGTCGTCTTTCAGAGTGACCTATAAGAACTGTTTCAATCTCAAACTCTTCAAGTTGCTCAAAGCCAATTTCGCCTGTATATGAGCCATTTTGAACTGGATAAAAATTTTGAGTACCTACTTTTATGTTTTTACTTACATCAAAACAATCAAGGGCGCTAAAAGGTGGATAAATCCTAACTTCTACATTAGTATCTTTTGCAAAGTCATTTACCCTTTTTACAAACTCTTTTGTACTCTTTCTTGTATGGTTTGTTTTAAAATTTGAAGCAATTATCATTCTTCTTCCTTGTTATAAAGAGGCTTAACACCAGGAAGATCTTTTCCTTCTATAAGCTCTAAACTAGCTCCTCCACCAGTAGAGATAAAGGTCATCTCATCAGCATCACCAGCTCTTGCTACAACATCAGCTGTATCACCACCTCCTACAACAGTTGTGGCGTGAGCTTCTGCAATAGTATGAGACATTTTGATACTACCTTTTGAAAACTTCTCAAGTTCAAAAACACCCATAGGACCATTCCAAAGTATAGTTTGAGCATCATTAAGTGCTTCTCTAAAAAGTCTAACTGAAGCTGGTCCTATATCTAATCCCATCCATCCTTTTGGTATCTCTTGAGTAGTTACAAACTTGATAGTTGAGTCACTAGAACATGTTTGAGCAGCAACAACATCAACAGGTAGGTACAATTTAACGCCTAATTTTCTAGCTTCATCCAAAACCCTAAGAGCTTCAGGGATAAGCTCATCCTCAACCAATGAATTTCCTATATCATATCCTTGTGCTTTTAAAAATGTAAAAGCCATTCCCCCACCGATGATGATCTTATCTACTCTTTGTAAAAGATTTGTAAGAGCTTGAAGTTTCCCACTAACTTTGCTACCTCCAACGACAGCTACAAATGGTCTAGTTGGTTTTTTTAGTAAATTTTTTGAAAACTCTATCTCTTTTTGAAGTAAAAATCCAGCAGCACTATGCTTTTCATCAAAAAATCTAGTAATTGCTTCAACAGATGCATGAGCTCTGTGACAAACACCAAAAGCATCATTGATATAAATTTCTGACATATCTGCTAATTTTTTAGCAAACTCTTCGTCATTTTTAGTCTCACCCTTTTCAAATCTAAGATTTTCTAAAAGTAAAACTTCTCCATTTTGAAGTTCTTCTAGATGTTTTTTTGTATCTTCTCCAACCACATCTTTAGAAAACTTAACTTCACAATTCAAAATTCTAGCGAGTCTTTTAAAAACAGGCTCCAAAGAAAGCTTAGCATCTACTACACCTTTTGGACGACCTAGGTGGCTAGCTAATATAACCGAGCAGTTATGGTCTAAACAGTATCTAATAGTCTGAATTGCTGAACGAACTCTTCTATCATCAGTGATATTTAAAAACTCATCCAAAGGAACATTAAAATCACATCTTATAAAAACTCTCTTATTTTCTATATCCAAATCACGGATTGAACGAATCATATCTATCCTTATTTGCTAATATGAAGTGCCATATCGATTAGGCGGTTTGAGTAACCCCACTCATTGTCATACCAAGACATTACTTTAACCATATTTCCAGCTATCACTTGAGTAAGATCAGCTGCTACTACTGAGCTATAAGAGCTTGTTTGAAAATCTTGTGAAACTCTATACTCTTCATCAACTAGTAATATGCCTTTTAACTCATTTTCAGCTTTTTCTTTTAAAAGAGCATTTATCTCTTCTATTGATGTATCTTTTTTAACTAGTACATTTAAATCAACCATACTAACATTTGGAGTAGGAACTCTTACACTTTGACCATGAAGTCTTCCTTGAAGCTGAGGAAGTACCAAGCCTATAGCTTTTGCAGCACCTGTTGTAGTTGGTATCATATTAACTGCAGCTGCTCTTGCTCTTCTTAAATCTTTTGAGTGCTTAACATCAAGTATATTTTGATCATTTGTATAAGCATGAATTGTTGTCATAAGACCTTTGTCTATCCCAAAAGCATCATCTAAAACTTTTGCAATAGGTCCAAGACAGTTTGTTGTACAACTAGCATTTGAAACTATGCTTTGCCCTTTGTATTCATGCTCATTTACACCAATAACAAATGTTGGAGTATCGCTATCTTTTGCTGGCGCTGAAAATAGTACCTTTTTAATCCCTTGATCTATAAAAACTTGTGCTTTTTCCTGAGTTAAAAATGCTCCAGTACACTCTAAAACAATATCAACTCCATAATCCACAAAGTTTAACTCTTTTGGATCTCTAGTTGAAAACATTTTAACTTTTGACTTTCCAATTTGCATATAATCTTCATCTAAAGTCTTAACCACTCCATCAAAGCTACCATGTACACTGTCGTATTTTAACAACTGTTCAGTCATCTCTCTTTTTGCTGTATCATTTACACAAACAAGTTCAACATCATCTCTACTATCTATGATTCTAGCAACACATCTACCAATTCTTCCAAACCCATTGATCGCAACTTTTAATGCCATAATTTTTCCTTTGTCACCAAGTATAAAATGTAGACATTTTACCTAAAAGGAGGTATAAGAAAGTTTAAAACTAAAATTATGTTCACTAGATTATAGTTTTATTCCAAAAACTCAACTATATTTTCTACCGAAGTATCACTCATATCAAGGTCTAAGTGAACGCCATTTTTTACTTCAACTAACTTTACATGTACTCCTTTTGATTTGGCAAAGTTGTAGAACTCTTTTGTTGCAGAAGGCTTGGAGATTTTATCTTTTTCTCCATATATTAGTAAGATTTTACTATTTTTATCTATTTGATCTAAAAAATCTACCGCCAAAATCAAATCGTTATCTTTACTTCTTTTATGTATATCATAATACCCTCCAACACTAACAAGATTTGTTATGAGCTTTGGTTTGTATCCGATGAGTGTTGCACCCATCGCTGCTCCTGCTGAATGTCCTATGTAGTTTAGGACTTTTGCATTATACTTTTTCTTTAAATGCTCTATTATTTTTGCTAAAAAATCTATATATTCTTTTGTAGAAGCTAGGTTTTTAACTCCTTCGTGAGATAGTGCTGGAAAATGATTTGTAGAAGATGAAGAGTATCCAGGAAGAGCAATTGCGATTGTAGTTATATCTGTCTGGATCGCCAAATCATCTGCAAAGCTTGTATACCTTCCAAGTATATTTATGCCTTCTTTCCATGTTCCATGAACTATGATATTTATAAACCCTTTTCTATCTGCTACTGCTTCGTGAAATTCAATGCATTCACTAGCTACAAAGATGAAATTATCTCCTCTACTTAAGCACTGCTCTTTGCTAATCATATCTTTGGCATCAATACTACTTAGTAAAACAAACAAACTAATAAATAAAAAATTAAAATATCTCATCATAACTCCTTGTGATATTTTTGTTATATATTAACTTTTTTAAAAGAAAAACTAGTTTAATTGTTTGATATAATTACACATATCTTAAAAGGATGGCAATGAAAATAGCAATTTTTGGTGGGTCCTTTGATCCTTTACATGTAGGACACTTAGCGATTATAGATGAAGCTTTAAAATCTTTACATGTAAATAAACTTTTTGTTGTTCCTGCGTATCTAAACCCTTTTAAAAAAAACTCGTTTGCTCCTGCTGATTTGAGACTAAAATGGCTTCAAAAGGCCTTGTTTGGTCATGAAAGAATTGAAATTTTAGATTATGAGATAGAACAAAACAAACCAACTCCAAGTATAAAAACAGTTTTACATGTAAAAGAAAAATACAAAGATATAGAAAAAATATATCTAATTATCGGAGCTGATAATCTTGAAAGTTTGGATAAGTGGAAAGATTATGAGGAGTTAAAAAAACTTGTAACTTTTGTAGTTGCTTCAAGAGATGAAATAAATATACCAAAAGACTTGAAAAAATTGTCAATAAATGTTAATATCAGCTCTTCAAACTTACGAGAAAAAATAGATGATAAATTTCTACCAAATACTCTTAAAGAAGAAATAAAAAAATACTATACAAGGATAAAAATGGAAAAAAGAATTGAAAAGATAGTTACTATTTTAGATAGTAAAAAAGCTGAAAATATTCAAATCTTTGATATGAAGGGCAAAGACTACTTTGTTGAACAAGTGGTAATTGCAACTACAATGGGGCAAAGACATGGTCTAGCACTTTTAGATGATTTAAAAAAAGGTCTAAAAAATGAAGAAGAGTTTTTAAATATAGACGATGATAATGAATGGATAGTAATAGACTTAGGTGATATACTGATACATCTTATGTCACAACACTATAGATCAAAATATGACATAGAAGAGTTTTTGAATCAAAGAGAAAATGAACTTAAAAAAATAAGAGCAGAGCTAGAAGATTGATTCTAGCTCAAAACTATCCTCTCACTTAAAAAATCACTTTTTTGTAACTTTTATAAATTTTTACAATTAATTTTTTTTCATAATTGTTGATTGATAATTCTTATTATAAGATTTATTACCAATCAAAAGGAGCTGTGATGAAAAAATTGATAGTATTAATGATGGCTGTAAGTGTATTTTTAAATGCAAATCAGCTTGATTTAAAAGGAGAAGGAGTTAAAGTTAAGTATTTTGACTTTGAAGAAAACAAAAAAAATATCACTATCACTAGAATACAAAATGAAGAGTGTAGAAGTGTTAGAGTAAATCCAAATACAATTTGGGGTGGTGATTTTGCAAATGCCTCAGTTCCAGATAAATGCAAAAAAACTTTTACAACTACCATCGGAAAATTATCTCCGATAAAAATCGACAAAGACATAGAAACTTATGGTGAATTAGAAGTAATCGAGTTTATCAAAAAAGCTCAAAATGATGAGAATCTACTTTTGATAGATGCTAGAACATTAAACTGGTTTTTAAAAAGTACGATCCCAGGAGCTATAAATATACCTTTTAAAAGCTTTGATCCTATAAAAGCTCCAGATGAGTTTGAAGATGTACTTGATAAAATTGGAGTTAGTGTAGAAAATAGTAAGTATGACTTTTCACATGCAAAAACATTACTGCTATTTTGTAATGGAGCATGGTGCTTGCAATCTCCAGCTGCGATAAAAAATCTTATAAAAATCGGATATCCAAAAGAAAAATTACTATGGTATAGAGGTGGTATGTACAACTGGACACTTGCTGGTCTTACTACTATCAAGCCTTGATTTTAGTGTGCTACTAGAGAAATTACGCTCTTGGCCTGCATGGATGTTCGCAGGCTCACATACCATTTCGGTTTCGAACCTATAAAAGCCAAGCAGTTGGCTTTTATTACTCTTGGCCTGCATGGATGTTCGCAGGCTCACATACCATTTCGGTTTCGAACCTATAAAAGCCAAGCAGTTGGCTTTTATTACTCTTGGCCTGCATGGATGTTCGCAGGCTCACATACCATTTCGGTTTCGAACCTATAAAAGCCAAGCAGTTGGCTTTTATTACGGTTCTCACATTTTAGATTTTGCTTTTATTCCTATGAGGTTTAGGCCCGTTCTTAGGCTCACTGCTACCATAGCAAATAGTTTGAGTAGTTTATCTTCTTCATCACTTCCTACAACTCTATTTTCCTGAGTTTCTCATAGGACACCCAAATTTTCATTTGAGATAAATAGCATCATAAATTTTTTGTTGAATTTCATCCATTTGTAATGGTTCGATACCATATGGAGTTTTATAACCATACATTGTTTTAATATGATCAAATGTGAGTTTAAATTTTATATCAATATTAGATTGTTTGATTTTTCTTTCAAATTCTTTATATATTGCATAAGAAACAAATGATATTAGGATATGAGCTTTAATTCTTGTTTCTAGCCTGTGATATATAGGCCTAATTTTAAGATCAGTTTTAGATATTCTAAATGCTTTTTCTACATCATATTGATTAGCATAGTGTTCAATAACTTCATTTGCTTTAAGGTTAAAATCATTTGTAATAAATCCCTTAACACCATCTAGTTTTTCATCCTCAGATATTTTTGCTTGATTAAGTTTATATTTGATATCACATTTTTCATCTATATCAAGGTATTTTGCATAATATGATAATTTAAGATCACTTTTATTGATATTTTTAGATAGTTTGGCTTTAATCTTTTCAAGAGCTTTTTGTCTTGTATATTTATCCTTTTTAGCTCTTTTTGATGAATATGTTAGAATAAGTCTTTGTTTGGTATTTATAGTCTTTTTATCACTCTTATCTTTGTATTTTATTTTTTGATTTATTTCAATAGTATGAGTGACACCATCATTTAAAAAAGTTAAATTTGATATTTGCTCTTTTAAATCATTAGATATATTTTTAATTTTAGCTGCTATTATATATTTGTAGTTATTGTTTTCTAAATAAGCAATATTATCATTATTTAGCATTCCTCTATCAGCTACTACTATTGGTTTAGTTTTTATATTAAATTTCTTTTGAAAGTTTTGTAAGATATCTATTAGCGTATGCCCCTCATATTTATTACCCTCATACACTTCATAGGATAATGGATACCCTTGCAGTGTTGTAAACAATCCTAATTGTATCTGAGGACGTGCCAGTTTTCCTTCTTTACTAAATCCTATTCGCCTAAGATCATCTTCACTCTCAGACTCAAAGTATAGTGTTGTAACATCATAAAAAGTAACTGTGATAGTATCATTCATGATTTTCTTAGTATGTTCAAATATACACTTTTGGATTTTAAATTTTAAATCATCTTTGCAAATGGTATCCATAAATCTATAGATCTTATTTTTATCTATATTTTGCTTTTTATAAATATGATAGTAATCAATTAGATAGAGTTTACTTCCTGGATATAACAATCTTGATATTACTAAAGCTTTAAATAGTTCTAAGTCTTTAGTTTTTATAAATGAAATATTTTTACATCCAATATCTGAAAAAAGTTTTCCAAATATAAGTTCATCACCAATAACTCTAATATCTTTGTTTGTTAACTTATGTTTTTTCTCTTGATATTTAACAAAATCAAATAGATTTGGCTCTAGTTCTAATAATCTCTCATTGGCTTGTTTTAATAACTTTTCTATCTCATAATTATTTTTACTACAACCTATAGTTTCAACTACTTTATATTTACCTTTACTTTTAGAAATTATCTGAATACTAATACTACCACTTTTATTTTTTTTCTGACGAACAAACATAGTTAAATTGTATCAGCTTTTAGCTTGGGACACCCTAATTTAGGTTGATAAACATTTATAAACCCCTTAATTTAGGGAAATTGAAAATTAAGGTTTTAGAAGTGAGAAACTCAAGAGGTGGTATGTACAACTGGACACTTGCTGGTCTTACTACTATCAAGCCTTGATTTTAGTGTGCTACTAGAGAAATTACGCTCTTGGCCTGCATGGATGTTCGCAGGCTCACATACCATTTCGGTTTCGAACCTATAAAAGCCAAGCAGTTGGCTTTTATTACTCTTGGCCTGCATGGATGTTCGCAGGCTCACATACCATTTCGGTTTCGAACCTATAAAAGCCAAGCAGTTGGCTTTTATTACTCTTGGCCTGCATGGATGTTCGCAGGCTCACATACCATTTCGGTTTCGAACCTATAAAAGCCAAGCAGTTGGCTTTTATTACGGTTCTCACATTTTAGATTTTGCTTTTATTCCTATGAGGTTTAGGCCCGTTCTTAGGCTCACTGCTACCATAGCAAATAGTTTGAGTAGTTTATCTTCTTCATCACTTCCTACAACTCTATTTTCATTGTAGAATTTATGAAATGCACTTGCTAGGGTTTTTAAATATTCTGTTAGTTTTAGTAGTTGTCGACTTTCAAAAGCATCTTCTAATACTTCAGGAAGTAAAAGAGCACTATATAAAAGATTTGCACCTTCTTCGCTTAGATTTTCTAATTTAACATCTTTTATATCGTTGGCACTCTTACCACTTTTATTGAACACTTGATTTATTCTGGCATGTGCGTAATTAATATAGAAAATTGGGTTTGAGCTATCTTCTTGTTTGAACATATCTACATCAAACTCAAGATGAGTGTCGCTTTTTTTGCTTAAAAAAACAAATCTAAGAGCATCACTTCCTACATCTTTTACAACATCACTCATCAAGATAAAATTACCAGCTCTTTTGCTCATCTTATAAGGCTCACCACCTTTTAAAAGTGAAACCATTTGAGCCAAAATCACTTCTAATTTACTTTCATCATAACCCAAAAATTTGATAGCTGCTTTTACTCTTGCAATATAGCCGTGATGATCTGCACCCCAAATATTTATGTAGTGATCATACTTTCTTTGAAATTTATTGTCATGATAGATTATATCACCAGCTAAATATGTTGGTCTTTTATCTTCTCTTACAACAACTCTATCTTTTTCATCTCCAGCTTCACTTGAAGCAATCCACACTTTTCCATCTTTTTCATATGTTTTTCCAGATTGCTCAAGTTTTTTAAAACTATCATCCCATTTATCATAGAGTGATTTTTCACTAACAAATTGATCAAATTCAATCCCAACATCTCTTAAATTGGATTTGATAAGCTCTAACATCTTATCTTTTCCCCAAGATGATAGCTTTGCTATATTTTTTTCTTCTTTAAATATATCTTTTCCAAACTCTTTTGAAGCTTCATATGCTAGATCTACTATATATTCGCCTCTGTAAAATTCATCAGGCCATTTGACTTCAGTTTGTAAAATATGTTCTCTACCAGCTAAATAGATAGAAAGGCCAAGCATCTCTATTTGACTTCCTGCATCATTTACATAGTACTCGCTAGTGATTTTATAGCCTATATGATTTCCAATCCTACAAAGTGAATCTCCCAATATAGCGCCTCTAGCATGTCCTATATGCAACGGACCAGTTGGGTTTGCACTTACATATTCTAAAAGAATTGTTTTGTCTTTTTGTGATCTTCCAAAATCAGACTCGTTTGTAATCGCAAAAGTTGCATACTCATCTAAAAACTCTTCACTTAGTTTAAAGTTTATATAGCCTTTTAAAGATGTAACTTCTTTAAATATCGTACTATTTTCAAACTCTTTACAAAGTTCATCTGCTATTAGTATTGGAGATTTTTTCAACTCTTTAGCAAGAGAAAATGCAATTGGGGTTGCATAATGACCAAAAGAGAGATCTTTTGGCTTTTCTAAAACAAACTCTCTTTTTAAAACTTTATTTATAGCTTCTACAACTCGTTTTTTCAATTCAACGCCTACTTACGCTTCTTTTTTTTCTTCTACCTTAGTAGCAGATGCACTCTCGTCTTTATTTTCTATTTTATCTTCAGAGCTTGCAACTTCATCATCTTGCATCTCTTTTTTAAAACTTTTTATACCTTTTCCAATACCTTTTGCAAGATCAGGAATCTTTTTTGCTCCAAACAACAATACAACGATTGCTAAAATTATAAGTAGTTCTGGCATACTAGGAACGCCCATACTATCTCCTTTGAATTTTCAAAATTTAAATCTGGTAATTATACCATTTTTTCCTTAAGTAGCTATCCATGAGCTAATAAATTCGTCTGAATCCATTGAACTTACTTTACACTTTGCTGCAATTGCTATGGATTTTAGCTTTTTTAACGTAGTTTCAAACTCATCATTTATTAGTAAGTAATCATACTCTTTGATTCTAGTCATTTCAAAAACTGCATTGTTTAGTCTTCTCTCAATTACTTCTTGTGAATCAGTTCCTCTTTTAACTAATCTTTCTTTTAAAATTTCTTGGTTTGGAGTTGTTATAAAAACAGAAGTGATTAAATTACCAAATTTTTCTCTAGCGATTTTATGTCCTTGAACATCTATATCAAAAACCACAAGTTTACCTTCATAAAGAGATTTTAGTATTGGCTTTAGTGATGTTCCATAATAGTTATCATGAACTTTTGCCCACTCTAAGAACATTCCATCTTCTATATCTTTTTCAAATTCTTCTTTTGTTATATAGTAGTAATTAACTCCATCTTTTTCGCCATCTCTTATCTCTCTTGTTGTTGTAGATATAGAAAAATAAACATTTTCTATCTGGCTTAACATTTCACTCATCAGTGAACTTTTTCCTGAACCACTTGGGCCTGAGATGATTAGCATGCTCCCTTTCATTTGACTGTCTCCTTTAACTTGAGCAAAGCCCAAGTTAAATTCCTCTCACTGAAGCACAACCTTGCGGTCGTATGTTTCTTTTTTAATGTCTCCTTTAACTTGAACAAAACTAGCAAATGCGATTTCGTGTAACGAAAAGTTTCTGTGAAAGCCCAAGTTAAATTCCTCTCACTCTTGTGAAGCAACGCGGTTTGCGTTAGCAAATCACTCTCTTTGAGAAAGCTTAGGCTGTCGCCTAGAAAAATCTTCATAATCTTATTTCTTAAAAACATAATTAATTTTCTTCATCAAATGATATTGTAACATTTACTTTTAGTCCTTTTAGTGCTTCTTTTATAGAGCTACTTTGTAGTGCTTCTTTTACACTACTAGCAACTTTTTCTTTTATCTCTTCTTCTAAGTTTTTCTCTACTGGTTCATTTTCATCTACAACACTTTCTTCCTGTGTTTCTTCAAACTCATCTACATCTTCTTTGGCAAAATCAACTTCTTTTCCTAAAGCACTTAGTATCGTTCCTTCATCTAAATCATCTATTGAAGTTATATCTTCATTTGAATTTTCTATTTGTTCATCCAATGATGATTCTAATTCATCTAAAGAAGTATTTTCTAAATCTTCATCTAATTCAAGCTCAAAATCCTCTTCATCAACATTTTCTTCAATAGTTTGTGAGATATCTTCTTCGACTTCTATTTCTGAGAGTTTCTCTTCCATATCTCCTAAATCAAAATCTACTGTGTCATTTTCTTCTAGTTTTTCTTCTTCATCTAAAACATCAGCCTTGTCATCATCTGCATTTTCTTCTTCGTCAGTTATATCTTCAATCTCTCCGAATGTTTCTTCATCTAAGCTATCTTCTTGAACATCTAATTCTTCTTCTAAATCTTCTTTCATATCATCATCTTGCAAGTCTAATTCCTCTGATAAATCCTCTTCTAAAATATCATCAGATAAATCAAGCTGTTCAGTTTCTTCTTCTTCACTATTTAATAATTCTTCTTCTTTAACTTCACTATCATCACTTAGTTCAAAATTATCTACTAATTCATCATTAATTTCTTCATCACTCTCAGGCATATTAAAATCTTCAACCTTATATTCTTTATCATCCACCTGGAGATCTAAATCATCTATACTACCTAATAGTTCATCTGATGACTCTTTGCTTTCAAGCTCATCTTCTTCAAGTAACTGTTTTACTTCATCGATATCTTCACTATCTAGGATTGAACCTAATTCTTCATCTCCTATTAAATCATCTACATCTTCATCTTCATCTTCTAAACCAATTCCTAAATCTTCTTCCTCTTCATTTTCTAAATTTTCTTCAATATTTTCTTCAGGTTCTATCTCTAAACTTTCTTCGCTCATAGTTTCTTCTTCGCTATCAAGTTTAATATCTTCTTCGACTTCTTCTTCATCAGCTTTTGGATCCATCAAAACATCATCATCTAAACCTTCAATCTCAGGAATTTCAAGGTCTTCTTCGTCCAAATTATCCATTTCTTCTAAATTTTCTTCGCTTGTATCACTAATATCTTCGTTTATATCTTCTTGTAACTCTTCATTTTCTATCTCTTCTTCCATAGGAAATTCATCATCTTTTTCACTATCTATCCTTGCTACTAAATCCATAAAATCTGTTGGTAAAAATGGCTTTTCTAGCATCGAGCCCATATTTTCTGGTTTTTGACTTCCTTTTTTACCAATAAAAACAAAGTTTTTTGAAATTTGTGAAGTTATTGCTTCATCAATAGCTTCTTTTGAATACTGTTCATCATCAACAAAAACTATATCATAGTTTTTATCTGTTAGTTCTTCAAAGCTTGAAATTTCATCGATACTAAAACCTAGTTTTTCTACGCTTAGTGTTATTAGTCTAGATACTGCTGGATTATTATTTACAAGAAGAAATTGCATAATATGACTCCTGAATTTAGAATTGTCTTATTTTAATATAAAACATATTAAAATAAAATTGTTAGATTATTAATGGCTTCTAATAACTCTCTTTTAAAGATAAACATGATTGAACTTAATACTGCTATTAAGACTACAAATGCAACCATGATCTTTATCGGAAAGCCAACTACTAGTAAATTAAACTGAGGCATTGTTTTCATAAGCATTCCAAAAACAATATCAGCTAACAAAGAAAGCCCTACGATTGGAAAAGCTAGGATAAATCCAAACATAAACAAGTTGGCCACTGCTTTTAAAAGATAAGTCCAAATACCATGGTCAGGATAAAAACTCCCAAGAGGCAAAATATCTAAAGATTTAACCATAAAAAGTATCATATAATGATGTCCATT
The DNA here is from genome assembly GCF_054408545.1 of Sulfurospirillum sp. 1307. Taxonomy (NCBI): domain Bacteria; kingdom Pseudomonadati; phylum Campylobacterota; class Epsilonproteobacteria; order Campylobacterales; family Sulfurospirillaceae; genus Sulfurospirillum; species Sulfurospirillum sp. 1307. The sequence goes on from NZ_CP176011.1 coordinate 1,813,367, forward strand.
AAATGCTAAAAGAACAACTAGTGCCAATAATGTCAGAGCTGTACTCATTAGTGGCAGAGATGTTCCTGATTGAGGATCAATTACACTAGCCATAGTAAACCCCATCACAAATGAAATTTGCATACCAGCTAACTCTAACATAGCAAATACTATATACAAAAACAAACCAGCTATAAAACCTAAAAACAATTCACTAACAAGTGCTAGTAAAATCCCTCCTACACTAAGATTTATATCAGGAAAATTTGCCATAGGATATAAAAATATAGTCATGAAAAAAACCATAGCAGTTTTAATACTCATAGGAATCCTCATATGAGAAAAAAACGGGAAAAAGGCCATAAGACCACTAAGTCTTGTAAAAAGTAGCAAAAAAAGTATTACATGGTTTTGCCTTAAAAATTCTACTAAAGACTGCATGACATTGTTTTATTACATCTTTTGGCTAGATTTGCATCATGAGTTACAAGCATCAATGCTGCATCATTGTCTTTTATGTATTTAAATAGTATTTGCATCACTTCATTTGCAGTTTTAGAATCCAAGTTTCCAGTTGGCTCATCTGCAAAGATAATTTTTGGTTTTTTTGATAAAACTCTTGCTATTGATACTCTTTGCTGCTGGCCACCAGAGAGTTCACCAACCTTATAATCTAATAATTTTTCAATTCCTAAAAGTTTTAATAACTCTTCATCAATTTTTGTATCATTTAATAAAGTAGCAAGTTCAATATTTTCAAAAGTGTTAAAACCTTTAAAAAGATAATGCGATTGAAAGATGATACCTATATCTTCTCTTCTAATTCTAAGTAGTTCTTTGTTTTTTTGTTTATACAGATTTTTGCCAAAAAGAAATACTTCTCCTTTATTTGGCTCTAAGAGTGTTGAGCAAATATGAAGTAAAGTTGATTTACCACTTCCACTAACACCTACAATGCTAATAGAATCTTGTTTTTCAAGAGTAAAATTTATATTTTCAAAAAGTTGATATTCAAATGAGTGAGAGAGATTTTTTACTTCTAAAAGGCTCAATGACTTACCTTTACATGTAGAAAAGGGAAAGAATAAATCCTTCCCTATTTTATTATTGAAATTAGCCTATTTGACTAGCTACTTCAGCAGCGAAATCTTCTTCTTTTTTCTCTATTCCTTCACCAACTTCAATTCTAACAAATTCTACAATCTGGGCACTTCCACCAAGTCTGTCTGCCTCAGCTTTTATAGCTTCAGCTACTGTTAATTTGTCATCCATAACATATTGTTGGTCTAGTAAACATTGCTCTTGATCTAGAGTTGTATTGTCTAAAATATATCTAGCAATTTTACCTGGAACAATTCTATCAAAAATTTTCTCAGGCTTACCTTCAGCTCTTAATTCATCTTTTATTTTTTCTTCTGCTTGTGCAATTACTTCATCAGTAAGTTGTAGACGAGAAACATACTCTGGTACATTTTTAAGAGGTTTTTTAAGTCTTGCTAACTCTTCATTCTCTTTTTTAATAACTTCAATTCTACCTTTTGTTTCACTCTCTACATAAGCCATGTCAAAATCTTGGTAAGAAAGTGTAGTTGGCTTCATTGCACTTGCATGCATTGCTATATTTTTCAAAAATGGCTTGATTGCTTCAGCAGTTTTATCGCTATCACATTTTGCTTTTACGATAACAGCAATTCTATTGTTTGAGTGAATGTAACCATTTAAAGATTCATTTTCTCCAGCTTTTACAACAGAAAATCTTCTAAGCTCAATCTTTTCACCAATTTTTGCAACTGCATCAGTAAAGTAAGTTCCAAACTCACCACTCATTACAGCATCTACATCAGCTGGCTCATTATCAAAAACATAATCAACTGTTTTAGCTACAAGCTCTTGAAAAGCATCATTTTTAGCAACAAAGTCTGTTTCAGAGTTAATCTCTAAAGCAACTCCCTTATCGCCTTCTATTTTAAGTCCTGCAAGTCCTTCAGCTGCAACTCTGTCAGCTTTTTTAGCAACTTTACCAAGACCTTTTTCTTTTAAAAGTTCCATCGCTTTATCAATGTCACCTTCACACTCAACTAGCGCTTTTTTACAATCCATCATACCAGCGCCACTTAACTCTCTTAGCTCTTTTACAAGTTTTGCACTAATAGCTGCCATGATTACTCTTCCTCTACTTTTTCGTCGCTTTTTGCTTCTTCTTTTTCACCTTCACTAACTGCTTCTTCAACTAACTCAGCTTTTTCTTCTTCGCTGATTTCATTAGTAGTTTCAGCCTCAGCCTCATCTTGAGCTCTTAACTCTTTTCCTTCGATGATTGCTTCTTTCATTTCATTACAGAATAGTTGGATTGAACGAATTGCATCATCATTTCCTGGAATTGGAAAATCAACTTCGTCAGGATCACAGTTTGTATCAATTGGAGCAACAACTGGAATACCAAGTCTTCTTGCCTCTTTTACTGCAATTTTTTCTTTTACTGTATCAATTACAAACACCATATCTGGTGCAGTTTTCATATCTCTAATTCCGCTTAGATAATCTAATAATTTTTGCTTTTTTCTTCTAAGCATAAGAGCTTCTTTTTTAGTCAATAAATCAACTTGACCATCTTCTTCCATCTTTTCGATGATATCAAGTTTTCTAATAGATAATTTGATTGTGTTATAGTTTGTTAACATACCACCTAACCATCTGTGGTTAACATAAGGCATTCCACAAGCAGTTGCTGCTTCTTTTATAGCATGGCTTGCTTGTTTTTTCGTACCAACAAATAGTATTGTTTTACCTTCAGCCGCTGCATCTCTTACGATGTTGTAAGTATGTCTAAAATATCTAAGAGTTTTTTGTAAATCTATGATATAGATATTTTTTCTTTCACCAAAAATGAATTTTTTCATTTTTGGATTCCATCTTCTTGTTTGGTGTCCGAAGTGTACTCCGCACTCCAATAAATCCTTCATTGCTACCATGAAGTTCTCCTTTGTTTAATTTTTGGTTTTGCCTCCACACCCATCAACAAACGGTCGTTTGCAACCTATAAAGGATTGGTGTGTGTGAGATTGAAGCGTGATTATACAAAAATTAAGTTTAAAATTAGCTTGTTATATAGTTAGGTGGTTATTTTTAACCAATATTTAACTCTTTTTAGATAGAGTATCAAACGCGATAAGGAGTTAGGATGAAGTTTTGGGTAAGTTTAATTTAAAAATAATTATATATTTTTTGCTCATATCTCTTGGTATATCGATTTATTTTCAAGAAAATGAAGCATCATATACAATTTTGTGTACTGTTTTATTTTTGATTATTTTTGAAAACTTTCTTACAAAAAGAAAAAATATAAAAGACAATATTGATTTTACAAATTCACAAATTTATATAAACGCCTTTGAAAATAATGTAATCTTTGCCAAGCTAAATTTCAAATTTAAAATTTTGCATGCAAACAGACAATTTTGCCAAATCATGCATGTAACAAAAAATGAATTAAAAAATATCAATATGGCTGAACTTATAAATGGTAAAACTAATGAAATCATTGAAACATTAAAATGTAATTTATCATGGGAAGGAACAGTTTCTTTTTACATAAATAATGAAAAAATATATCTAGAAGTTACACTCATCCCAATAAACAACGAAAGAAACAAACTAAAAGAGATTCTTTTCATCGCAAAAGATATAACAGAGTTAAAAGTTAGTAAAACAAATGCACAAAATACACTTTACCAAGATTCACTAACAAAACTACCAAATAGACTAAAACTTTTTACAGACAATAATCTAAAAAGTTCAAAAGATGAGATAACATATATCTTGATTAACATTGACTCATTTGATATGATAAATAATCTATATGGAAATGATTTTGGAGATGAAATACTAAAACAAGTAGCAAGGTGGCTATCTAAAAACACATTAAATAAAAACACAAAACTTTATAAATTAGAAGCAGATATATGCCATGGTGTGCTACTCAAAAATAGAAGAATCCAAGCTAAAAGAGTATCTTACAAAAATTTCAAAAGATATTTTAAATGAAAAATTTGTACACAATGGAACTGAAGTTGATATATCTCTTACTATTGGAGCATCACAAAGTATAAAAAATCACCAAAAACTTTCACAAATAGCTTATAAAGAAGCAAAATATGCTAAAAAAGCTTTTATGATTTATGATAAAAACAGTAACAAAGAAGAAGAATACACAAAAAATATTCAAATTTCAAAACTCTTAAAAAATGCCTGCGAAAATGATTTGGTAATACCTTATTTTCAACCAATCTTAAACATACAAACAAATCAAATAGAAAAGTATGAATCTTTAATGCGTATAAAAGATAGTGATGGAAGTATAAAGACTCCATATGACTTTTTAGACTTTGCTAAACAATCAAAAATTTATCCTGAACTCTCAAAAAAGCTTATACAAAAAAGTGTAGATACATTTTTAGTTGCACCTAGTGAATTTTCTGTGAATTTATCATTTTTAGACATAAACAATAAAGAAACAAAAAAGTTTATTTTAAAACTACTAGAAGATAGTGGAATTGGGCCTTGGATTATCTTTGAACTGTTAGAAAGTGAAGGTATTGAAAATTATAAAGAGGTTATGAAATTTACTGAAGAAGTCAAATCATACGGAGCAAAAATCGCGATAGATGATTTTGGCTCAGGGTATTCAAATTTTGAAAGAATAGTTGAGCTTCAAGTAGATTTTTTAAAACTCGATGGAAGCTTGATTAAAAATATTCACCAAAATGATGATATGAGAATCATAACAAAAACAATCGTAAATTTTGCAAAAGAGTTAAAGATAAAAACAGTTGCCGAATTTGTTCACTCTAAAGAAGTATTGGAAGTTGTCGAAGAATTAGGAGTGGATTATGCACAAGGTTTTTATATAGGAAAACCAGAGGAAACATTGAAAGTATGAAAAATATAGTTGTAAAAATTGCTAAAGAAACAATAAAACTAGCTTTTGAAAACAAAGAAATTGACCCAAAAATATATACATGTAAATATCCTTGGCTAAAAGATAATGGCGCTTCATTTGTAACTCTTACTCAAAATCATAAACTAAGAGGCTGTATAGGCTCACTAGTAGCCAAAAGACCTCTTATAGAAGATATAATGGCAAATGCTCTAAATGCTGCTTTTATGGATCCTAGATTTCCTAAACTAAAAAAAGAAGAACTTGATATTACTGATGTTGAAGTTTCATTACTAAGCGAACCTAAAAAAGTTTTATATGAAAACATAGAAGACTTAAAAGGGAAAATCACTCCTTTTAAAGATGGTGTTATTTTGATTTTAGGTTCAAATCAAGCAACATTTTTACCACAAGTTTGGGAAGAACTTCCAGAATTTGAAAGCTTTTTTGGACATCTTTTACAAAAAGCTGGACTTCCTTTAGATAGCTTTAAACATCACCCTGAAATTTTCATTTATGATATAGAAAAATATAACACATTAAGTTAAGTCTAATATTATACTTATATAGCTATAATATTAATTATGGCACACTTTAATGATTATTCGATAAAAACAAAACTCGTAATTGTTTTTATCGTTTTTAAGATTCTACCGTTACTTTTGCTCGCAGCTATTGGTCTTTTTAGCTTTTTAGAGATAGATAAATTACTGCATAAAAGTTCATCACAAATCATTACAAAAAGTACCAAATCCATAAAAAACACTACCGATTTAACAATTCAAGATAGCATTAAAGCGCTAGATAGAAAATCTCAAGAAATGTTAGAAAATAAAACATATGAAATTGCAAATAAGGTTGCAGAGTTTTTAAAACAAAGAGACCAAGATATTTTATTCTTATCTAAGCAAACTATAAATCCTACTGTTTTAAAAAACTTTTATGATAGAAAATCAAGAGAGATTTATGTACCAATTTCATATCATTACGATGAAAGACTAGACAAATGGTTACCAAATGAAACTACAAAAGAAAAAACTAAAAAAGAGTTTGCGATACTAAAAGATAATAAAAGAGAGTTTCACAAAGTAGTACTTAAAAAAATAAATAAAAAATCTATACCAATATATAAAGAAATAACATATTTTGATGTAAATGGAGAAGAAATTTATAAGATTTCTTCGATCGATAAAAAACTGAAAAATATTTCTATAAAGCAAAATACATACTGTAAAGCTGAAAATTACTACGAAGAGGCTTTAAAGCTTAAAGAGGGTGAGATTTATGTATCTAAAGTAATAGGGGCATATGTTCCTTCCCCAATAATAGGCTCTTTTACAAAAGAAAAAACTAAAAAAGCAAATATAAAGTTTGAACCACAAAAGTATGCTTACGCAGGTGCTGAAAACCCTGTTGGCAAAAAATTTGAAGGTATTGTAAGATTCGTAACTCCTGTGTATAGAGATAAAAAACTTCAAGGATATCTGACTTTAGCACTAGATCATGAACATTTGATGAATTTTACTGATTTTGTCAATCCAACTGGCACAATGCCTTTAGATATATCTGATGCTAGCAAAGGAAACTATGCTTTTATGTGGAGTGCAGATTTTAAAGCAATTTCACATCCTAGAGATTATTTTATAGTAGGTTATGATCCAAAAACTGGGGAAATGGTACCTGGCTGGATTGATTTAGATTTTGCAAAAAAATTCAAAAAAAGTGGCATGAAAGATTTAAATAAATTTTTACAAAAACAACCTCTCTTTTACAATCAATCACTTAAGAAAAAGCCCAATTTAGAGCAGGTAAAAATTGGTCAAGTTGGACTTGATTGTCGTTATTTGAATTTTGCACCACAATGCCAAGATTGGAAACAATTAAGTGAAGATGGAGGGTATGGATCTTTTATCATTTTTTGGAGTAATGTATGGAAACTAACGACAGCTGCTTCTATACCGTATTATACAGGGGATTATAACAAATCAAAAATAGGTTTTGGATTTGTAACTATCGGAGCAAATGTTGATGAGTTTCACAAGGCTGCTACTAAAACGAAAGAAAATGTTGATAAGATACTGGTAAAAGAAGAAAAAAATATAAAAAAATCTATTAATGAAATTACCAAAAATATATTTGATGAAATAAAAAGCCAAATCAACAAAATGGTAATAGCAACTATATTTTTAATTATACTTATTATATATGTTGCAATTTATCTTTCTAATAATATATCAAACAGAATACAAGAGATAATAATTGGTACAAAAAAATTAAAAGAAAAGAACTTTGATTATCAATTAGAGATAAAAGAAAAGGATGAGATAGGAAAACTTAAAGCTGAATTTAATGAGATGGCAAAATCTATCAAAATTCTTACTGATGATTTGCAAGAAAAACTTTATACTGATGATTTAACAAAATTAAAAAACAGAAGAGCTTTTTGGAAGGATATAAAAAGTTATAAAAATCCTATTTTATTTTTACTTGATATTGATTTATTTAAAAATATAAATGATTATTATGGTGTTCAAGCTGGGAACTTTGTTTTAATCAAATTTGCCAATATTTTGAAAGATTTTAGTAAAAAACATAATGCTGAACTTTATAGAATTGGCTCTGATGAGTACCTACTACTAATTGATAAAAATGACTTAAATGATACAGAAGAAAATTTAATCAAGCAATTAAACAAAATCGTATCAAAAGAGCATTTTGAAGATAAGAAATTACAAATAAACACGACCATAAGTTTTACTTGTGGAATATCTGATGGAGAAGGTAACCTCTTAGAAAAAGCTGATTTAGCTCTAAATGAAGCAGCTAGAAATAAAGTAGCTTTCATGAAGTATTCAAACTCAAATCCAAATATGAATAGACATAAAGAAAATATTTTATGGAAGCAAAAAATTTCATATGCCATTGAAAATGACTTTATAGTTCCTTATTTCCAAGAAATCATAAATATAAAAAATCCAAAAGAGAAAAAATACGAAGCTCTAATAAGACTAATTGACAATGATAATGTAATCTCACCTTATATATTTTTAAATATTGCAAAAGAAACCAAGCTATATCCTGAACTAACTAAGATAATGATAGAAAAGACTTTTAAGATTTTTGATAAAAAAGATGCTTCTTTTTCAATAAATCTATCAATTGATGATATACTAAATGAAAAAACCGTAGAGTTTATTCATAAAAAACTAAAAAAATACAATGTTCAAAATAAGTTAATTTTTGAACTTTTAGAATCAGAGGAAATATCAAATTTTGAAGAGATTATTCCATTCATTTATGAGATGAAAAAACTTGGAGTTAGATTTGCTATTGATGATTTTGGCTCTGGATATTCTAATTTTTCATATCTATTACAAATAAAACCTGATTTTATCAAAATAGATGGCTCTCTTATCAAAAATTTAACAAAAACTTCAAATGAATATCATATCGTTGGTGCAATCGTTAAATTTGCAAAATTGCTTGATATAGATATTATTGCTGAGCATGTAAGTTCTCAAGAAATCGTTGATGTGCTAGGGGATTTTGATATAAAATATATGCAAGGTTTTCATTTTAGCGAGCCTATTGCAAAAATATAAAAACACAATTAAGAGTTTTTTTATCCTATTAAAGATATAATCTCATCAAAATTATTTTAAGGAAAAAAAATGGCAACAACAAAATTAAAAGGCAATGATGTAAACCTTTCTGGTAACGAAGTAAATGTTGGAGATTCTGCTCCAGCTGTAAAAGTAGTAGCACAAGACTTAAGTGAAATCGAAGTAGGTGGAGCTCAAGGGAAAGCTCAAGTTATCGTGGTAGTACCATCTCTTGATACTCCTGTATGTGCAGCTGAAACTAGAAAATTCAACGAAGAAGCAGCAAAAATTGAAAATGCTGGTGTAACGGTAGTTTCTATGGACTTACCATTTGCAATGGGTAGATTTTGTACAACTGAAGGCATAGAAAATCTTCAAGTTGGAAGCGACTTTAGAAACAAAGACTTTGCAAATGCTTATGGAGTTTTAGTAGCTGATGGACCACTAGCTGGTGTTACATGTAGAGCTATCTTTGTAGTTGATGCGAACGGAAAAGTAACTTATAAAGAAATTGTTCCTGAAATCACAGAAGAGCCAAACTATGATTCAGCACTAGCTGCAATCAAAGAAGCAACTAAGTAAATAAAAACCTATAAATGAGGGGGTTATAACCCCTCACTACTCATTTGAGCTAGATTTATAGCTTCATCTACTAATTTTTCAACTTTTAAAACTTTATCTACAATTTGGCTTAAATTTTTATTTTCTACATGTAAAGAAAATAGCTCTTTTGCTAGGTATTCATTTGACAAAAAATCAATCCCATGAGCTTTTGCTCTTTGGATGATACTTATCTCTTGTGGTGAAAATCTGATAGCTACTTTTTTAGGTGGATACATAACCAAACACTTCCTTTTTTTGTTTCTAAAACTTTATGATAAACTCCTTTTGGGATTAAAAGTGTATCTAACTCTTTTAAAATTACCTCATCTTTATCTACCAAAAGTTTAGCTTCACCCTTAATTAACACTACAAACTCATCATAATCTTGAACATAACTTTTATCTTCTAATAAATCAGAACTTACAATTCTCTCAATCAATACCTCATCTTTTTCATAAAGAGCTTCAAAACTCTCCCCAAAATCTGGAATCTTTACATCAAGTAAATTCATAGGTGTGCAACTCCACAAAATCTTTTATCTGTTTTATCTCTTCTATATGAAAAATAATCACTACTACAACATGTACATGTAGAGTCTATTTTTATGTTTTTTACGCCTAACTTGTCAAGTTCATAAAGGTTTAAAGAGATTAAGTCAAGATAATATTTACCTTCTTTACATGTAGTAAAATCTTTTGCTAATGCCCCACTATGTAATCTCTCATTTAACACCTCATCTCCTACTTCATAACAGCACTTTTTTATTGATGGCCCAAAGACTACATATAAATCTTTTAAACTACTTTCAAACTCTTTTTGCATCTTTAAAATAGTTTTTGCTACTATGCCTTTGTATGAGCCAACTCTACCAGCATGAACAACTGCTACAATTTGTTTGTTATTATCTTCAATAATCACAGGATTACAATCTGCTACAACTACTACCAAAGCTACATCTCTATCAGCACTTATCATAGCATCACACTCTTTTGTAATCCAATTTTTATCTACAATTTCAACTATATCGCTATGAGTTTGTTTCATAAATAAAAGCTTTTTGTTGCCAACTTTTTGTTGAAGTTTAGCTATATTTTTACCTATAGTTTTATCTGTAAAAAAATACTCCATCAATACAAAGCCATTATATTATCAACTTTATCCCAAGTAAGTTTTTCATCTGTTTTAAACATATGGTAGATATATCTAGCAAACATATCAGTTTCGATGTTTACTCTTCTTCCTTGATTATACTCACTAAATAAGGTCTCTTTTAGAGTATGTGAGATTATAGTCAATCTAAAATCATTTTCTCCAACTTCATTTATGGTTAGACTTACTCCATCAATTGCAATACTTCCTTTTGGTATAATGAATTTTTTAAATTCACTTGGAATTTTTACTCTCATGTCAACTGCATTATCATTTTTCGAAATTTGCGTAATTTGCCCGACACAGTCAACATGACCTTGAACTATATGCCCTTCTAGTCTGTCGCTTAATCTCATAGCTGGTTCTATATGTACTTTATCTTTTAAATTTTCATGAGCCATTATGCTTCTTGTTTCGCCTGAGAGTTCTACACTAAAAATATCATCTTTTATTGCAATTACTGTTAAGCAAACTCCATTTACTGCTATGCTATCACCCAATTTTGCTTTATGTTTTGCTTTTAAACTAAGGATTGAATCTTTGTAGCTTACTACACTTGCAATTTCTCTTATGAGTCCTGTGAACATATCTACCTCTTGCTCTATTTTGACTTGATTATATATGTTTTAAGCTTAATAAAAATATAATTAATACTATTTTAAATAACTAACCTTACGCACTATATGTAGTACTTGATGTTTTTTGCAACATTTCATTGGTAGGCAAAAAGTTGAAAAGCTACCCGTAGGTAACTTGAAACTTTTTAACGACCCAAGGGAGTGTTGCAAAAAGCACCCAAAGGGTAAAACAATAAGGCATTATCTGACATCGTTAGATTTTCTCACCTTAGCTTTAGCTAGGCTTTTAAAAATCTGCCTTGCATATAACGTCTTCTTGTTTTATCAAGAACTATATATAGTGCGTAAGGTCAGTTAAAAAGGAGATAGTAGTTGAAAGATTACAAGTGGGCTATTGTCTCATCTATATTGGTTGTTTTTTCTTGTTTAGGTTTGGCTAGATTTGCTTTTGGAATGATTTTGCCAAATATGCAGATTGATTTAAACCTCAATAACACCCAAATTGGCTGGATAGGAAGTGCAAACTTTTTAGGATATCTTCTTGGACTTTTATTTAGCGGGAGATTTTACAATAAATTTGGAGCCTCAACTCTAATATTTAGATCGCTTCTAACTCAAAGTGCAAGTATGATAGCTATGGCATTTTGCACTACTGTTTTTTTAGCAAGTATCTCATTTTTTGTAACTGGTTTTTTTGGAGCCTTAGCAAATATTTCTATCATGACATATATCGCTCAAATAGTACCTCAAAATATTAGAGGAAAAGCTACTGGTATGGTTGTAATAGGAATTGGAAGTGCAATAATTTTTAGTGGCTTTGTAGTGCCAATTTTAAATAGTTATTATGATCAGTTATCATGGAAATATAGCTGGATTGGATTTAGCATCATCATCTTTTTTATATCATTTATCATAAAAAAAGGCTTAGTGCATACTCCACATGATACTCACAAAAACCTACATAATCAGTTAAAAATACTGCAAACTCTAATAGATTCAAATTTTATAAAAGTAGCCTCAATATACCTACTTTTTGGTATAACTTATGTAGTGTATATTACTTTTTTTGTTCTTGCTAGTGAGGTTAAATGGTCACTTGGCACCAACATATCTGGGAGCTTTTGGGCATTACTTGGTTTTTCAAGCCTTTTTGCAGGCCCGATTTTTGGAACAATCTCCGATAAAATAGGAACATTTAGAACCCTATCTTTGATATTTTTTATCAATATAATATCTCATCTAATACTTGCTTTAGATACTCCTGTTTATATGCTTTGGGTGTCAGCATTTTTGTTCGGAGTTTCAGCATGGGGAGTTCCTTCAATAATGGCAGTTTTAAGTAGTGAGCTTTTTGGAATTGCAAATACTGCTAAGATTTTGAGTCTTGTTACTATCTTCTTTGGTATAGGCCAAATCCTAGGCCCGGTTGGAGCTGGAGCTTTGGTAGATAAATTTGGTGATTTTTCTTATGCTTTTGGACTCAGTGCTACTCTTACATTTTTAGGATTTATTTCTTCTTTATATTTTTCTTTACATGTAAAAACAAAATAATTTATACAGAAAAAAAATAGTATAATAACTATAATAATGAAACTAAAGGTAATTAATGAAATATGATGTTATTGTAGTTGGTGGAGGGCATGCTGGTATTGAAGCTGCTTTAGTTAGCGCAAGACTCGGCAAAAAAACTCTACTTATAACAATTTTAGCTGAGCAAATTGGAGCAGCTAGCTGTAATCCTGCTATTGGTGGGTTAGCAAAAGGTCATTTGGTAAAAGAGATTGACGCGCTTGGTGGTCAAATGGGATTAGCAACAGATACAGCAGGAATTCAATTTAGAATATTAAATCAATCAAAAGGACCAGCAGTTCAAGGAAGTCGTGCTCAAATAGATATGGATAGATATAGAATCTATATGCGCAACTTAATTTTAAATACAGACAACCTAGAAGTAGCTCAAGAAATAGCTGAAGAAATTGTAACAAAAGAGGGGAAAGTAACTGGAATCATAACTCATCTAAAAAATCACTATCATGCAAAAAAAATCATACTTACAACAGGTACATTTTTAAGAGGTTTAATTCACATTGGAGAATTTAAACAAGAAGCAGGAAGAGTTGGAGAGTTTCCATCAATCAATCTTTCTCACTCTCTAAAATCTTTGGGTTTAGATATGGGAAGACTAAAGACTGGTACTTGTGCTAGGATAGATGCAAAAAGTATAGATTTTTCAAAGATGGAAGTTCAACCAGGAGATGAAAAACCAATCCCTTTTAGTTTTAGAACTCCAAGGGAAACTTTTAATCCAACACAACTTCCATGTTATATTACATACACAAACGAAACAACACATAATATAATAGAAGGAAATTTTCACAGAGCTCCACTTTTTACGGGACAAATTGAAGGAACAGGCCCAAGGTATTGCCCTAGTATTGAAGATAAAATAAATCGTTTCAGGGACAAAGAAAGACACCATCTATTTATAGAACCTCAAACTCTTGAGGCAACTGAATACTACATAAATGGACTCACAACCTCTTTACCACCTGATACTCAACTTAGTATGCTTCACTCCATAAAAGGTATGGAAAATGCAAAAATAGTGAGATATGGCTATGCTATTGAGTATGATTATGTAAATCCAACTGAACTGACTCATACGCTTGAAACTAAAAAAGTTGAAGGACTATATTGTGCTGGCCAGATAAATGGAACAACAGGATATGAAGAAGCAGCAGCTCAAGGGCTTATGGCAGGAATCAATGCAGCTTTAAGCATAGATGATATGGAGCCATTTATTCTTAGAAGAGATGAAGCTTATATAGGAGTTTTGATAGATGATTTGGTAACAAAAGGGACAAAAGAGCCTTATCGTATGTTTACAAGTAGAGCTGAGTATCGACTGCTTTTAAGAGAAGACAATGCTGATCTTAGATTAAGCCCTTATGGTTATAAACTAGGTCTTATTGATGAAAATACCTATGATAAAGTAGTTAAAAAACAAGATGAATTAAACAGAGGTTTAGAATATCTTGAAGAAACTTATTTAACGCCTTCAAAAGAAAACATTGCTTATTTAAAAAAGCTTGGAGAAGATAAGATAACAGATAAAGTAAGCTTACAAAAAATAGTTGCTAGAAAAACTTTCAATATAGAAAAACTAGAAAAATTATCTGATTTAATTGCATCTTTTAGTACAGTAGCAAAAGAACAAATCCTAGTTGAAGCAAAATATAAAAACTATATACAAAAGCAAAAAGAACAAATTGACAAAATGAAAGAGATGTTAAATGTCAAAATCCCACCTATGATGGATTTTAGCTCAATCTCAGGTCTTAGTAATGAAGTAGTAGAAAAACTACAAAAATTTAACCCGCCAACTCTTTTTGCAGCAAGCGAAATCAGCGGAATTACCCCAGCTGCCATTGATATACTTCATATTTATATAAAAATGTATTACAAAAAAAATTAATCTAAGATAGGTTTTTCCTATCTTAGATTAATCCTAACTTTATACTAAAAATTGCTCCGTTTTTACTGTTTTTTACAGATAAATATCCATGCATATTTTCTTCTATGATTATTTTACTCATATAAAGACCAATTCCAGTACCCTGCTTTGCATGTTTAGTTGTAAAATATGGCTCAAAAATTCTATCTTTTATGCTTTCTTTAACTCCTCCTGCATTATCTTCTATTTTCACTATTGCATAATTTTTCCCTTTTTTTATACTCATCTTTATCATTGGATTTTCAATCTTTTTTTCCAATAAAACATCTTTTGCATTAGATAGTATATTTAAAACTGCTTGAGAAAATTCTCTTGGATAACCATTTACCTTGCACTCATCTTCTATTTGCATGATAAAGTTTATATTGTTATATTTTAATGAAGATTCTATGATAAAACTTGCATTTTTACATTCATCAGCTAAATTAAATTCACATTTTGTTTTAGATGGTTTAAAAAAGTTTTGAAAATCGCTTATGGTATTTGACATATGAGAAAGTATGACTTCACACTCTTGGACACCATTTTCAAACTCTTCATCACTCAAATCACTATGTTCATTTTTAATTTGTAAATTCATCAAAATTGCATTTAATTCACTTAGAGGTTGCCTCCATTGATGGGCAATATTTCCTATCATATTTCCCATGGAAGCTAGTTTACTTTGCTGGATTAGGAGTTGTTCTTTTTTTGTTCTCTCTTGTATCTCTAAAACTATTCTTTGCTCTAAATTATCAAGCATTTCATTCATTACTTTTTTAAGACGATTTAACTCATAGCTACTTGCATCTTTAATCAATCGTTTATGTAAATCTTTCTTTTTTAAACTCTCTACTACGCTTGTAGCATCTTCAATCAATGCTAAATCTTTTTGTAAATTTTTTCTCAATACATCTATATGACTATTGATACTTTTTGCCATCTCGCCAAATTCATCTTTGCTTGTCAAATTAATGCTTATTGATTCATCTTTATCTATCTTTCTTCCTAAAAGATCAAAAAATCTCTCTAATCCACTCTTGACACTCTCAATAGAATGAACTATATTCTTAGCAATCGTAAAGCCAAAAAACAAAGTCAAAACTATAACAATAATTGCCCCAATCAGTATAAGACTTTGTTCATCTTTGTATCTATTTTTTGCCATTGCATAAGTACTTTGAGAGTTTTTTAATTGTTTTGATTGTAATTTTTCAAGCTTTTCTAAAAGTATGTAAAACTGCTTTCTTTCTACGCTATTTGCATTTGTAAAAGCACCCTCTTCAAAACCATCATTTATGTATTGATTAGTTGTATAAACTAATTTTTTGTAATTTTTCCAAATTTTGTTTATTTTATCATCTTGAAATGCAAACTCTTTGTCTAATTTTTTTACTAATGGTTCTAAATTTCTTCTTATCTCTTTTCTATAATCATCATTTGGAGCCATCACCAAAGATAAACTAAGTTCTCTTAATCTAAAAAGAGGATTTATAAGATTTTGTTGGATATTTTGAACTTTTTTAGAATCATTAAAAACATTTTCAACTCTTACAAGACCATCGCTAGATATATTTTTAGCTAAAATTGACATCAGTATGATAGCAATTACTCCAAGTGATGCCATGAGCAAAAACTTGTATCTAACTTTCAAATATTTTATCATTTTTCAACCTTATACATAGGTCTTTGTCTTATACTTGGATAAATTCCTTTTCTTACTGACCAATGATACTTAGAAATTTTGGCTTTATAAAGTGGCATCAAAGCAATACTAGTTGGTTCAAAATACACCTCTTTATTTACTGCAAGCACTACATGTACAGATGGAACTGCTAACATATAAGCTTCATCATATGCTCTTTGAACTATCTTATCTACTGTGTCTTGAAATTTTTTTGATCCATTTTGTGCTTCAAAAAAATCATTTATATATTTTTGCATAACTTCATCTTTATCGATTGCTGACCAAGGACTAGAAGTTCGGTATGTAAAAAAAGTAGTCCAAGGATGATTTCCATACCAATCATCATTTCCCCAAACAAGTAAGTCCCACTCTTTTGGATTATCTCTATTTGTCAATAAATTTTTATATATATCTTTTTCGCTAGAAGTTATACTATACTCTAACTTTATCCCATATTGCTTTAGTTGATATTCTATGCCTTTTAATAAAAACATAAATCTATCTTGAGTCAAAACTTTTAGTTTTAAACCATTTAGCCTATTAAATATCTCTTCTTTTGATAATTTTTTGTGTAATTTTAAATGTGAAACTGCTTTTTTTATAGACTTATAATTGATTGAAGAAGAAGTAGGTGCTTCTTCTCCCTCTTTTTTATAAACAAAATTTAGTAAATTCTTTTGGTTTATTGCTTGATTTAGTGCAATTCTTACTCGTTTATCTTTTAATACAGTATCTTTTTTTAATAAATTAAAATAAATTGCTATGTTATTAGTAGAAGGAGTAGTTATGAGTTTTGCATATTTTGATTGAACAGCTTCACTCTTTTTGTTAAAAGGTATAGGAGAGATATCAAGCATTCCTTCATGATTTATAATCATGTCTACTGCTTTATCTGTTTTTAATTGTGTAAAAATAGTTATTTTTTCAATATAAGGCAATCCTTTTTCATAATAATATGGATTTGCTTCAAGCTCAACAATTTCAGTTTGTTTTTTCCCAGTAGCATAACCTTTTTTCAATATATAAGCCCCTAAGCCATAAAGGCCAGGTTCTTTAGTACTATCTCCAGTTTCTTTGCCTTGCCATGAAAATCTATCTAAATAAGCATTACTATAAAGATTTATTCTAGCCAAATCATTTAAAAACATTCCATAAGGTTTATTTAGAAAAAATCTAACTTTGTACTTATCTATTTTTTTTATATCTTTTAGTCTATTATGAATATCTGTATAAGTAAATGGGTGTTTTATAAATGCTTTAAAATTTTTTACAACTATATCTGCATCAAAGCTACTTCCATCTTGAAATTTAACCCCTTTTCGTAAATTTACATCATATGTCAAATCATTTATCTTTTTATATGAAGTTGCCATCATGGCTTCGAAACCTTTTTCGTTATCACTTATCCTAAAAAGTGTGCCATTGATTAATTTCGAAATATAACTATAAGGGATAGATGGTATAAAAACTTTTATATGAGAACCTTTGACTCTTGTGTTTATCAAATCTTTACTGATATCAGAAGAGATGTATTTAATAGGCTCTATTATATCACTTGCAAAAAATCCTTTACATGTAAAGAAAAAAATAAGTAAAATTCTAATCAACAACAAGACGATAACCAACGCCTGAAAGATTTTTTATATAATCTTTTGGAAATTTTTGCCTAATATTTCTCAAAACTGCTTTTAGTGCAGAATCGCTCATAAAATCATCTTGCCAAACATACTCTTGCAACTCTTCATAAGTAACAACCCTATGGGAGTTTTCTAAAAGTAGTTCAAAAAATAGTATCTCTTTTTTACTTAGTTTAAACTCTTTATCTTTACATGTAAGAATTTTATTGTCAAAATCATAACTATAACCATCTGGTAATTTCTTTGAAATTGAATGATTTTGATTTATCACTTCTAAGCATTTTTTCAGGGATTCTTTTAAATCTTTTAAACTAATTGGTTTTACTATATATTGTTCCAAGTGAAGCTCAACTGCACTTAAAAGATACTCTTTATCAGTATGAGCTGTAACCATAACAATTGGGGTTGTTTTATCTTCATCTCTTATTTTTTTAACTAGCGCAATACCATCCATAACTGGCATCAAAATATCAGTAAAAATTATATCTGGCTTTTTTTCTTTATATATTTCATATCCAGCTAAACCATTACTTGCTTCAAAAACTTCTTTAGCATAGTAACTTAGGGAATCAGCCATTTTTTTTCTGATTCCCTCTTCATCTTCAACATATAAAATACTGAGAGTTTTTAATCTCTCTAAAAAATCTTTTTGTTTATTCATTTCATATCTCCTAGAGATATTATATACTAATCTTCTTCTTTTAGTATACCATCTTTTGAAAATGCTTTTAAAAATCTACTTATATATGCATCATCTTCTTTTGTAGGCTTCGCAAACTGCTTCATACTTCCATACAACCCTTCCCATTCTAACATTGTATGATCTCCTACTACTTTTGCAGGATGACATTGTGTACATTTTTCATAAAATCGACTGGAATATAAATCCCAAGCTTCTTCTGAATCATCAGTTAAATTGTCATTAGAAACTAATACTTTTAAAGTTCCTTTATCTCCGTCAATCTTAATAAAACCTTCTTTAGCACTTGCTAAAAGCAATTTTAGATTTTTAGTAGCATAAAGTTTAGTTTTATCTTTTTTATTTATAAAACCTTTAATTAAAACTTCTGAACTATCTCCTCTTTTAGCCAATACTTCTACAGGAGTTCCTCCATACACAGTTACTTTTTTAAGAGGGAGCTTAACTCCCTCTTCTAAGTAAATATATGAAGATGCCTGTAAACCTAAAGATACTAAACAAAACAGTAAAACTTTAAATATAAACTTCATATCATCATCCTTAAATTACTAATGTTTTTGGTGTAGAATAAGCTTGATTTGGAGTTATATCTCCTTTAGCTTTTCTAATAGCAACTAATGTTGTATTAACGCTTGTAGCTTGTGCCATTTGAGAAGTTGGTCTTGAAGATGTTAAAACATTACAATGACCACTATTACATCTACTTCCTTCTTTTGCAGGATTCTCAGGACTATACCAAGCACCCTCTTCTATCGCAACTACGCCACTTCTTATATCATCAGTTACAATGGCTCCTGCTAAGATACTTCCTCTTTTATTATAAACTTCTACTAAGTCGCCACTTTTTATGCCTAGTTTTTTTGCATCATTTGAATTGATTCTAATTGGTTCTCTATTTGCAATTTTATATAGGTTTTTTATCCATGTATTATCAAGTTGAGAATGGATTCTATATGTAGGGTGAGGAGAAACCATATGGAAAGGATACTCTTTTGCATCTTTTGATCCTAAATATTCAGCTGGTTCAAACCAAGTAACATGACCTTTAAAATCTTTATATCCAAAACTATCATATTTTTTTGAAAAAATTTGAATTTTTCCACTTTCTGTTTTTAAAGGGTTTTTTACTGGATCAGTTCTAAAATCACTGTGTCTTACAAACTTGTACGCCTCTTTTGGAATCTCAAATTTAACAAAACCATCTTTCCAAAATTCTTCAAAACTTTTTATTTTTATACCATCAGATTTTTCATAAAAATCTTTTATATGCTCCATTTTAGTTTTTTGACCAGTAAATTTTTTATATTTTTTCTCACCAAATCTTTTTGCTAAAAGTGCATAGATATCATAATCATCTTTTGCTTCAAAAGGATTATCTACTACTTTTTTCATAGCATAAATATAATCGCCAGAATAGCTTCCACCCATGCTTATATCATCTCTTTCCAGAGTTGTAGTTGCAGGAAGAACAATATCAGCCATCTTAGCAGTAGGAGTCCACCAAGGCTCTTGAACGATAAATGTTTTAAGAGTTTTAATACCTTTTATAAGTTCATTTGTATTTGGATGATGTCCAACAATGTTGGCTCCACCAATATACATTAATTCAATTTTTGGAAGAGTTAGCTTATGCCCTTTAAAATCTATAACTTTTCCAGGATTTAAAAGAGTTTCAGAAATTCTTGAAGCTGGAATAGAAACTTTTACTCTATTTCTTCCCTGGGAAAATCCTCCAATTCCTGTTTTTCTAGCACTTGCTTGTCCTCCACCAGCATAATGCATAGAAAAACCAAATCCACCACCACTAAGACCGATTTGACCTATCATAGAAGCCAAGGTTATGATTCCCCAATCAACTTGTTCTCCGTGATGAGCTCTTTGCATTGCCCAGTTTCCAGCTATAAATGTTCTTTTTGAAACAAAAAGTTCAGCTAGTTTTTTTATAGTTTTTTCAGGAACTTCAGTAATATTTTCAGCCCACTTTGGTGTTTTTTCAATACCATCAGTTTTTCCTAGCAAATATGGAACAAAATTGTCAAACCCATCTGTATATTTTTCTATAAACTCTTTATTGTATTTTTTAGTTGTGTATAGATAATTCATCATACCCAACATCAAAGCAACATCAGTATTTGGACGAATTTGTATACATGTAGCATCTAGCAGTTTTGCAGTTTCAGTTTTAATCGGATCAATTGAAATAAATTTTATGCCTGATTGCTTGTATTTAATGTAGTATTCATCATTTTTACGATTTGCAACACCATAATCAATTTTATTTGTTTTAAACAAATCTGCACCCCACATCACATAAACTTCACAATTTTTTAAAATTTCTTCATGAGTTGTTTGAAGTGAATAAACTTCCATATCTCCAACAATTCCAGGATTAACAGGACCTGCAGCACCATTACTATACTCTCCAGCAGTTCCAACTGCTCCTTTTTTTACCACATTAAAAAATTTTCCAGCAAGTGTTGGACAACTATTTAATTTACCAGGATGTGACCAACCACTATATGTTGCATTAAAAATATTTTCTTTCTTAGTTGCTTTAATCTCTTTTGCTACTAAATCTAACGCTTTATCCCAACTAACTCTTACAAATTCATCATTCCCTCTTAACTCATTGTTTCCTTTTTTACCTTCAAGATATGATTTTCTAACGTATGGATACTTTATCCTTGTATTTGAATAATTTCTATCAACTAACGCTTGAGTAAAAGAACCTGGGCGTTTATCTGATTCATGAGGAGTAATACCTACAATTTTTCCATCTTGTACATTTGCATAAAAAGCACCAAAATGGCTTGCGTGAGGAATTTTTTGAATCGGAGAAAACAATTCAGTTGCACTCACTCTACTTGTTCCTAATGCAGCTGTTACAACTGCACTTCCTTGTAAAAATCTTCTTCTTGAGAGACTCATGATTTATCCTTTAAAAAATAATTTAAAGGAAGTATAAATAAAAAAAGTAGCAAAAAAGTTCCTTTAACAAACAATTTATTTTTTATAGAATAAACACTTTTTTGGCACTTTTTTTTGTTATTATGATGTTCAATTAAAGGTTTTATGTAACCTTTATATGCTAAAATTGTGACTTTTAAAACTCAATTGACCTTAGTCATGTGTTTTTTAAAGCAAAATTAGATAAAATAACTACAAACTACATGAAAGGAAAAAGGATGGCAGTTAAGAGAAGAGACTTTCTTGGCATGGCATTTGGTGGCTTCGCTGCTGTTGGTGGTGTATTATCACTAGGAGCAATGAAGAAGACTTGGGATCCACTTCCAAGTGTAAAGGCTGCTGGTTTTACCACAGTTGATTTATCACCAATGACAGATGGGGAACTAAGAACAATAACATGGAGAGGTAAGCCTATTTTTATACTTAAAAAAACGGCTGAAATGAAGAAAAATGAAAACAGAGATGTAGTTGTGGGCAATGCTGATTACAGTGTTATGATTGGTCTTTGTACACACCTTGGGTGTATTCCTACTTGGAAACCAAAAGATATGAAATTCAAATATGCTTGTCACGGTGGTGAATTTGATGCAAGTGGAGTTAATACATTTGGACCTCCTCCTCGTCCAATGGACATACCTCCATTTAAGATTGATGGCACTAAACTGGTTCTAGGCGAAGAAGGCCCAGAATATAAAAAACTAGTAGCAAAAGCGTAAGGGGAGAAAATGGCACATATAACAAAAGCCAACGGCATTGGTGATTGGTTAGACCAGCGCTTGGCAACAAAGAAACTAACAAAAGTACTTATGACTGAGTATTGGATCCCTAAAAATATTAACTTTTTATGGGCAATGGGAGTTGTTTTAGTAGTTTTATTTAAAATTTTAATAATCTCTGGAATATTCCTTTTAATGTATTATAAACCTGATACAAAACTTGCATTTGATAGTGTAAACTATACAATTATGCAAGAAGTTGATTATGGTTGGCTGTGGAGACATATGCATGGTGTTGCTGCTTCTATGATATTTTTAGTAATTTATATCCATATGTTTACTGCAATCTACTATGGCTCTTACAAAAGAGGTAGAGAAATGATTTGGCTAACTGGTATGGCTCTATTTGGAATCTTTTCAGCTGAAGCATTTAGTGGATATATGCTTCCTTGGGGGCAGATGAGCTATTGGGCAGCACAAGTTATCACAAATCTTTTTGGATCACTTCCTGTAATTGGCCCTGATTTGGTTGTATGGATTAGAGGAGACTACGCTGTTGCTGATTCTACTCTTACTAGATTTTTTATGCTTCATGTTTTACTACTTCCTTTAGTTATCATAGGCTTAGTAGCAGTTCACTTTTACTCTCTAAGAATTCCTCATGTTAACAACCAAGAAGGAGAAGATATAGATTTTGATGCTGAAAGCGAAAAATATTTAGCTGGAAATAAAAAAGAATCTAAAGTTGTTCCATTTTGGCCTGTATTTTTGTCAAAAGATTTCTTTGTCGCAGGTGCATTTTTAACACTTTATTTTTATTTGGTATTTTTCCACTATAACTTTGCAATGGACCCAATCAACTTTGAACCAGCGAACCCTATGAAAACACCTGCTCATATTTATCCTGAGTGGTATTTCTTGTGGAGCTATGAAGTTCTTAGAGGATTCTTCTTTGATATTGCAGGAATCGCAGCTATGAATATTGGGCTTGCAGCATTTGGTTTTGCTAATGTAATATTTATGCTACTTCCTTTCTTGGATAGAGATCCAAATGTTGTACCAGCACACAAAAGACCTAAATTTAAAATTTGGTTCTGGGTATTACTAATTGATTTAATGGTTCTTACAGTTTATGGAAAACTTCCTCCAACTGGTATGAATGCTTGGGTAGGATTCTTTGCAGCTATTACATTTATTGGCTTATGGGTTGCACTTCCATTTATAACAAAAAGTGACTCAAAAGTAACAGGAGGTGCAAAATGAGAGAATTAAAAATACTTGGTGTTGTAGTTGTTTTTACGCTTGCTTTATATTGGGGAGTTGAACCATTTGCTCACTCTCAAATGCATCCTCATGTAGCACCAGCAGATTTTACTTTTAAAGACTTAGGAGCTAACCCTAAAAAAGGTGATGCAACAAAAGGTGCAGAAAACTTTATGAATGCAGGTTGTATTGGTTGTCATGGAATAAAATCTCAAGGTATGCCTGCACCTATGGATAATGCAACTGCATCAGCTTCATTTGGTGTAGTACCACCTGATTTAAGTACTGCTGGAGCACTTTATGATGAAAACTTTTTAAGTGCACTTATCAAAAATCCAGCTCATGCATTAAAGGTTGAACATAAATTTACCGATGGTAGAATGCACCCAATGACACAATTTTATGGTTTAGGTGGCGATATAGACCAAGAGGTAGCTGATATAGTTGCTTATCTTAAATCAATAGCACCTAAAGAAATTAGTGATGAACAAGTATTTGAAGATTCTTGTCAAAGATGTCATAATCTAAAATACGCTAAAAGGTATAGTAATTCTGATCCAGACGCACTTCATAAGTATATGGGAACTACTCCTCCAGATTTATCAATCATGATTAGAGCAAAAGGAAGAGAATATTTAGAAACTTTCATCAATGATCCTCAAAAACAGCTAAAAGGTACTTCAATGCCTAGAGTTGGTCTAACTAAAGAGAGAGAAGAACAAGTTATAAACTATCTTGAAAAAGTTGGAGACAGAAAAAAAGCTGAAAGAGAATCAGTAGGTATGAAAGTGATTATATACATGCTAATCTTTACAGTTTTAGCTTACCTATGGAAAGTAAAAGTGTGGAGAGAAGTCCACTAACAATAATTATAGTGGCTCACTTGAGCCACTATAATAAATTTTATTTCTAATTTACTTTATAAATGATAGAATTAGCTCTTAGCATAATATGATATTGGAGAATTTTTTGAAAGAAATAAGAAATAAAGTAAATAGTTTAATACAAGACAATTACACAATCAACCTAGTACAAAACAATTCTATTAAAGTTATTAACCCTGCTAAAAGAGGCAAGGTTGCACTTTTTATTAATAGAGAAGACGATCACAAAAAAACAATAAAAAGTCTTTTAAACATAACAAGTGAATTGAGAATTTTTTCTTATACTAAAGAAGAAATTTTGTCTATAACAAATATCTACTCTAGCTCTTCCTTCTTCAAAAACTCTTGAAAGAACACTAAAAAAATACTTAATATTATAGATGTGACAAATGCAACAACAACAATCAATGCCCTTTTAGGCTTTGATTTGTCTTTAACAAAAGCCACTTGAGGCTTTGTAATAACTTTGACATTATAATATTCTCCAGCTGAGGACAAAACCTTTTTTTGGATCAAAGACGCTATTAATTGGTTGATTTGTAACTTTAAATCAACATCATTTATATTTGATAGTTCTTTCTTATAATAAGCTATTTTTTTATTTAAATCCTTCATATCAAGCTTTCTTAGATATGTAGTAATCTCTTTTAAATAAATTTCCAATAAATCTTTTGCCAAAAACCTATCATACAATTCAACATTCATAGTAATTGCACCACTTTTTTTATCGCTACTTAGTGAAACAATTTTTTTAAGATCTTTTATAGTATCAAACATTGTTTCATCTTGTGTTTTATCATCTTTACTGCTTCCATGAAATAAATCATATATCTTTCTATATCCTAATGCAAACACAAGATTTTTATCCATACTCTCAGGCTTTAATTTTTCTATCAAATTGTATTTTTTTATAATCATCTCATGAAAGGAGTTGTCATTTAAAATTGTATTCATAGAGTTAAAAGCATCCATACTACTTCCACCCAAATCCACTCCAGCCATACCAGCAAGTGCTGATAACCCTCCTAGGCTTATCCCTTTAGACTGCTCTTGAGGAGCTAAAACAACTGAAGATTTATAGCTATTAGGAATACTTAAAGTATAAATTATTGTCAAAGATGTAATAACAAATGTAATAAGTATAATTTTAAATTTATTTTTAAGTATTGTATCAAAAAGCTCTCTTAAATCAATTTCATCTTCTTCGATATAATTATGTTCAACTGCTTGCATTTAAAAAGCTCCTACCGAATTCATCGCAGCTGCTGTTAATGCAAACTGGTATAAAATACTTGATATATCTTTTGCTATGCTCATAGTAGTTTGTGTTATAAGTTTCTGAGGTATTACTATAGTATCCCCTTTTCTAACCATATTTGTACTTGAAGCACTAAACCAACCTTTATTGATTTTTTGTGCACTTCCATCTGCATGAATCACATAAATATTATCTTCATCAGCTCTTTGTGAAAATCCTCCTGCTTTTTGTATATAGTAACTAACATCACTACTATCATATACAATAGCCGTTGGACTCATGACCTCTCCAATTACAAGTATTGTATCATTTTGAGAAGGAATAATCAGTGTATCTTTATCTTTTAGAGCTATATTTGAATTACTCTTTTTAAACTTTTCCAAGTCATGTGTTAATTTTATAGATATTCTTCCTAAAGGCTCTAACTCTTTTTGCTCTTTTGATATTTTGTCTAAAATATTTGTAATTGATATAAAATCTACTTTATCACCATTTTTACCTATGTTCTCTGCTGAAGTTGTTAAACTAAGAGCTTTTCTTTTTAACTCTAAGATAGATTGTTTTAATCTTTTATTTTGAAACTCTTTTACAGATTCTCTAGTAAACAAAGCTCCATCTAAAAATGCTTTGTCTGTAAACCCTCCAGCCCTTTTTATGATGTCATAAAGCTTATCTCCATCTTCTACGACATAAGTTCCTGGAAAATTTACTTCTCCCTTAACACTAACAGTCTTCCTATCACTCCAATTTGGGATAGTATGCACTAGTATTTCATCATACTCACTTAATTTAAAATTAGTAAACTTATCAAAAGGAACTTTTATTAACTTTTTCTCTCTTTTACCATCTTTTATATAGTATCTAATAACTTCAAAATAATTTTTATACGCTTTTGGAGTAAATCCTCCAGCTATTTCAACAGCATCGCTTAAAGTCATATCTTTATTTAAGCTATAACTTTTTGGAAAATTTACTTCCCCTGAAATATTAATAGTTTTTATATGATTTTGCTTATAATAATCATATATTTCAATTTCATCATAAGCTGAAAGTTTGAAGTTTTCTGCTTTTTTAGCATTAAGTACTTCAATTTTAGGCATATAATCATTGGTATTATAAGTTGTTATCTTTATCTTATTAAAATCATTAAAATATGTTGTAGTTCCTGCTTGATTTATCAAGTCTCTTATTTTCATTCCACTAAAGTATCTATATTTACCAGGATTGACAACAGGACTTCCTGAAATTGTTACATAAGGAGTTAAATTACTATTGTATTTGTTAAATATATATATCTCGTCATCATTTTCAAGTTTTATATCAATTTTTCCATTTAACAAATTAGATAAATTAAAACTTTTTATCTCTTTTCCTAAATCTTTCGTTTTTCTTTTCAATAGAGCATAAGAAAAAAGTGTATCATCTAAAAAAACTCCTTTTAAAGTCAGTTTTGATATCTCTTTTTTAAATAATTTGTATAAACTTTTATCACTACTTAACTCTTTTTCACCTGGTCTTACAACATTTCCATATAAATAGATACTTTGTTTATGAACTTTGTCAATTGGATAAACATACACTTTATCACCATTTTGTGGTATAAATTTTTTTATATTGCTATAATCAACCTCAATAGTTTTTATCTTTTTATTATCTTCATATCTATTTACTAAAAAACCAAACTTACTTGCACTCGATTTTATACCACCTGCAAAATCTAGTAAATTACTCAATGTTTCATTTGATTTTAACTCAAATTCAGCGGGTTCATTCACCTCACCATAAATTGATACTATTTTATTGCTTTTTGGTACAAATACAGTATCATTAGCCCTTAAAATTATACTTGCTGATTCATCCCCATTTTGAAGGAGCTTATAAAAATCAACACTTCCTATAATTTTTCCATCTCTTTTTATTATAATATCTCTTAGTGTTCCTGTTGGCTTTACTCCATTTGATTCTATCAAAAGATTTTTTACTGTTGAGAGAGAATTTATGTTATAAACACCAGGTGCAACAACATCTCCAACTAAATTAACTTGAATGGTTGCAAATGTAGTTATGTTAACAACTGCATTAGTGTTATTATAAGCATTTTTAATTTTTTCTTTCATGTATTTTTCAATATCGCCAAACTTTTTACCAGCTACATGTAGAGGTCCTAGTTTTGGAATATTGATATTTCCATTATTATCAATAGTTAAATTAAAATTATCATTTTTTGCACCATATAGCCAAATTGAAACTTCATCACCAGGGCTTAATATATAATAACTTGGAACAGGCACAGAGTTAGAGTCTAAACTATTTTTATTTCTAAAAAAATTCAAACCATATCTTTCTAGTTTTTCATCACTTTTTATTGACTGCTTTTTTTGTATCTCTTTTAGAAGTTCTTTATTCTCTTTATACATAAATGGGTTTATATAATTGCTAAATTGTTTATTTGTTGAATTTTCATCCAGATTTTTTGTTGAATTTTCATCAAAATTAATCTTATTATCAATTTTGAAATCATTTTGATTTTCTTGTTTAACTGAAGTATTTTTATTTATTTTTGCAAGTATTTCATCTTTAGTAATACCACTTTTAGACATTTCTGCTTTTGCTTGAGGAGTATCTAAAAGTGCTGGATTTGCCTTTAGAGCACTTATAATTTGTTCTTGTGTTGGTGATGCCCATAAAGTTATAGATGTAACTACAGCCAATAAAAATAAAACCTTCTTAATCATTGAAAAGACCTTTGTTAAAATTTTTTAGATTTTAACAAAAAGTAGCAAAAATACAGATTAAAAACTACTCTTCTTCAAAAGCACCAATGGAAAGAATTTTTTCGTATCTTTTATTTAAACGCTCTTCATCACTCATTTTATCTAGCTCTTCGAGTGATTTTATAAAGTAGTCTCCTAGAGCTTCAGCGGCTGCTTGTTTGTCTCTGTGAGCACCTATGATAGGTTCATTGATAACATCATCGATAAGACCTAGTGAGTGTAAGTCTTCTGCGGTTATTTTCATAGCTTTTGTAGCACTTTCTTGCTTAGCTGGATCATTCCACAAAATTGCAGCACAACCTTCTGGTGAAATAACTGAAAATACTGAGTATCTCATCATAGCAACACGATCAGCTACCCCAACAGCCAAAGCTCCACCGCTTCCACCTTCTCCAATTACTACCGAAACACTTTTTGTGTTTAATTTACTTAATTCATAAAGATTTCTTGCAATTGCTTCACTTTGACCTCTCTCTTCAGCTGCAATTCCAGGATATGCACCTGGAGTATCCACTAAAAAAAGAACAGGTATTTCAAATTTTTCAGCCATTTTTGCAAATCGTAAAGCTTTTCTGTAACCTTCAGGATGAGGCATTCCAAAATTTCTTTTTAGTTTATTTTTAGTACCACGCCCTTTTTGTTCACCTATAACCATTACTTTTCTATTTGCAATATAACCAATATAGCATATGATAGATAAATCATCTTTAAATGCTCTATCTCCATGGAGTTCATACGAGTCTTTTAACAATAGTCTAATATAATCAAGAGCATATGGACGATCAGGGTGACGAGCAAGTTGAAGTTTTTGATAATCACTTAGATTTTTATATGTTTTTGCAACCTCTTTTTCTAACTCTTTTTGAAGTATTTCTACCGCATGAGTATCACTCTTGATTTTAGCACTTGCAATATCTTCATCAAGTTGTTGTATGTTTTTTTCAAAATCTAAGTATGTAGCCATAAATTAAACTCTTTTAAAAATAATTGAGCCATTTGTTCCACCAAAACCAAAAGAGTTACTCATAACACAGTTTAACTCACTCTTTCTAGCTTCGTTTGGAACATAATCTAAATCACAATCAGGATCAGCATTTTCATAATTAATAGTTGGAGGAATAACTCCATCTCTCATAGCCATCAATGATATAACAGCTTCAATAGTTCCAGCTGCTCCTAAACAGTGTCCTACTTGACCTTTTGTTGAGCTTATAACAGGAATTTCTTCACCAAAAGCTTGTTTGATAGCTGCTGTTTCATTTTTATCATTTGCTGGAGTACTAGTTCCATGTGCATTTATATAATCTATCTTTACATCTCCAGCCATTTTAAGTGCCATTTTCATTGATCTAAGTGGTCCATCTACTACTGGAGTTGTTATATGATTTGCATCTCCACTCTCTCCAATTCCTATAATCTCACCATATATTCTAGCGCCTCTTTTAACTGCATCTTCATAGTCTTCTAAAACTAATGCACCAGCACCTTCTCCCATAACAAAACCATCTCTATCTTTATCAAATGGTCTTGAAGCTTTTTGTGGATCATCATTTCTAGTTGAAAGTGCTTTCATAGCAGCAAATCCACCTACACCAATCTCACTTATAGCTGATTCCGCTCCAACTACTAACATCTTATCTGCAAGGCCTAAAACCATAGTTTTATAAGCTTCACCAATCGCGTGAGTTCCAGCTGCACATGCTGTAACACTAGCTAAATTTGGACCTTTTAATCCATGCTCAATTGATACAAATCCACCTAGCATATTAATTAGTGCAGAAGGAATAAAAAATGGAGATATTCTTCTAGGGCCTCTTGTATGATTTACGATAGAATGTTTTTCAATAGCGGGTAAACCACCAATCCCTGAAGCAGAACTAACACCAAAACTATCTGCGTCAAATTCTTCTAATTTAGCATCAACTATAGCCTCTTTGGCTGCACTCAAACCTAGCTGTATAAATCTATCAGCTTTTTTTACATCTTTTGGATTCATAACAGTAGTAGGATCAAACTCTGTAATTTCGCCTGCTATTTTTACTGAATGTTTTTCAGTATCAAACAAGGTAATGCTTTTAATGCCACATTTTCCATCAACTATAGCCTTAAAAGAACTCTCTTTATCTAAGCCAAGCGAATTTATCATCCCTAAACCTGTTACTACTACTCTTCTCAAAATATCTCCTTAGATTGTCTTCAAAATGCTCTCCCCCAAAGGGGGAAATTAATTACTTGTGATCTTCTACGTATTTAATAGCATCACCAACAGTTACAATTTTCTCAGCATCTGAATCAGGAATCTCAATATCAAACTTCTCTTCTAATGCCATTACTAACTCAACAACGTCTAATGAATCTGCTCCTAAATCTTCAACAAACTTAGAATCTTCTTTGATTTCATCAGGGCTAACATTTAATTGTTCAACCACAACTTCTTTTACTTCATCCAATAGTGCCATTACAGCTCCTTATAAAAAATTTTTGTTATTTTACCACAATAACTTTAAAACTAGTTTGTTATGTACAAATTACATATACATTCCACCATTTACTTTTAGAACTTCACCTGTTATATATGCTGAATTATCACTCAATAAAAATGCAACTGCATTTGCTACATCTTTTGGATCGCCAAATCTTTTTAAAGGAATTTTAGAAGTATATTGTTCTTTGATTTCATCACTCAATTTATCAGTCATCTTTGTAGCTATAAAACCTGGCGTAATACAGTTAAATCTAATTCCTCTAGCACTTCCTTCTTGTGCAAAACTTTTACTCATAGCAATCAAACCACCTTTACTAGCAGAGTAATTTACTTGCCCAGCATTTCCAGTTTCACCAACAATTGAAGCGATATTTACAACACTTCCAAATCTTTTTTTACCCATTGCTTTTAGTGCTTCCCTACAACCGATAAATGCTGAAGTTAAATTTACATCAATTACACTTGTAAAGTCTTCTTTTTTCATTCTCATAGCTAATTTATCATTTGTAATTCCAGCATTATTTACAAGATAACTAAGCTCACCATCACTTGAAACTATAGTTTTTATACCTTCAACAAAAGCATCTTCATCACTTACATCAAATTTAACTACTGCAGCAACTCCGCCATCTTTTTCAATCTCAGCTTTTAACTCATCTGCTGCATCTGGATTGGAGCGATAGTTTATCCAAACTTTTAGCCCACACTCAGCCAATGTTAACGCGATTTGTCTTCCTATACCACTAGTTGCACCCGTAACTAACACATTTTTACCAGTAAATTTCATTATTTATCTATCCTTGTATTAAAGTTTCATCCATCTCTTTTGGGATTTCAAGCCCCATAAGATTTAAAACAGTTGGAGCTATATTATTTAGCCCTCCATTTTTTATTTTACTTACATTTTTTGCTTTAACGAAACAAAACACATCATATATAGTGTGGTTTGTTAAAACATTTCCTTCATCATCAAGCATTTCTTCACAGTTTCCATGATCACTTATCTGTACAACATTATAATCGCATTCATCACTCATATTATATATTCTTCCAAGTTCAAAATCAACTGCTTCTACTGCTTTAATTGCAGCTTCATAATTTCCTGTATGACCTACCATATCTCCATTTGCAAAATTAACTACTATAAAGTCATATCCACTTTGCATACCCCTTAAAACTTCATCTCCAACCTCTTTTGCACTCATCTCTGGTTTTAAATCATAAGTTTTAACTTTTGGGCTTGATACTAAGACTCTACTTTCATTTGGATAAGGCTCTTCAATACCACCATTTAGAAAAAAAGTTACATGAGCATACTTTTCAGTCTCAGCAGTGTGAAGTTGAGAAAGCCCAGCATTTGAAATCACTTCTGCTAAAGTATTTTTAGGAATTTCGCTTTTAAAAAGTATCGGAAAATCAAATGAACTATCATACTCACTCATAGTAACTAACAAACTAGGTTTTAAATTTCTTTCAAATTCTAAAAAATTATCACTTGCTATTGCTCTGCTTAACTCTCTTGCTCTGTCATTTCTAAAATTGGCAAATAAAACACCATCTTCTTCTTTTATAGAGTGTCCAAAATTTGCAGGTTCACAAAATTCATCTGTAATACCATCTTCATACATCTCTTTTAGATACTCTAATGGAGTTTGTTCACATCTTTCAATCTCTCCAAACATTGCTCTATATCCACTCTCAATTCTATCCCACCTATTGTCTCTATCCATAGAATAAAATCTACCACTTATAGAGGCCACTTCTAGTCCCTCTTTTTCTAATTGTTCTAGATAATTCACTCCTGAAGTTGGACTAACATCTCGCCCATCCATAATTGCATGAATATAAACTTTTTTACCTTTTTCTTTTGCAATTTTAGCAAGCCCAATTATATGCTCGATATGAGAATGAACACCTCCATCACTTAAAAGCCCTATTATATGAATGTCACCCTTTACATGTAGAAGTTTATTTAAAGCTTCATTGTCTTTTATACTTCCATCTTTTAGTGCCATTGAAATCTTAACTAAATTTTGATACAAAACTCTTCCACTTCCTATACACATGTGACCAACCTCACTATTTCCCATCTGACCTTCTGGCAAACCAACACTTAGTCCTGAAGTTTTTATAAGTGAATTTGGAATCTCTTTAAATAATCTATCATATGTAGGAGTATTTGCAGCTTTGAATGCATTTAAATTTTGTGTTTGACTACTACCTATACCATCTGTTATGATAAGTAGCGTTTTGTTTATTTTTTCGCTCAAATTTCACCTTTATTATTCTTTTGATTTACTACCTTGTACCAAACTATATAGTATGTAAAGTCAGTTATAAGTAATATTTTACTAAAATTAAGCTTTTAATAAAATAATTGAAAGACTACATACATGCTTTATGGATTATACAAACTATTTTCAATCAATCTTTTTCAATACATCACAGTAAGAGCAGGTGTTGCTTTTTTTGTAGCTTTTTTAGCTTCTTTGTATCTAATACCAAAATTTATAGCTTGGGCAAAAAAGAAAAATGCAAATCAACCTATATATCATTTAGCCCCAAAAACACATCAAAACAAATCAAATACTCCAACCATGGGAGGCATAGTTTTTATAGCTTCTACTCTTATTGCAACTGCACTTTGTGTAAAGTATAACAATGTTTATGTCATAGGTGGAGTTTTAACTCTGCTCCTTTTTAGTTTAATCGGAATAAAAGATGATTTATCTAAAATCATAGGCTCAAACAACCAAGCTGGACTTAGTAAAAGTGCTAAACTAGTGCTTCAAATAATAAGTGCTTTACTTGTTTCTTTAGTGATTTATTTTGGATCAAATTTGGGCAGTGAATTTTACTTACCTTTTATAAAACATCCTATGTTTGATATGCAAATTTTTGCTATAGCTTTTTGGATTTTAGTAATCATTTCAGCTAGTAATGCTGTAAATTTAACCGATGGTTTAGATGGACTAGCTACAGTTCCAAGCATATTTGCCATACTTTCACTTGGGGTTTTTGTCTACATAGGCGGACATGCAGTTTTAAGTAGCTATCTTTTCTTGCCAAAAGTTAGTGGGTCAGGTGAAGTTGTGATAATCGCAGCTGCTCTTATTGGCTCACTGACTGCTTTTTTATGGTATAACTGCTATCCAGCTGAACTTTTTATGGGAGATAGTGGAAGCCTTAGTATTGGAGCATTTATTGCGTATATGGCAATTATTTCTAAAAATGAAATATTGCTTATCCTCATAGGGTTTGTTTTTGTATTAGAGACCCTCTCCGTTATACTTCAAGTAGGAAGCTTTAAAACAAGAAAGAAAAGAATCTTTCACATGGCACCAATCCATCACCATTTTGAAATCAAAGGATGGGCAGAAAACAAAATAATTGTTAGATTTTGGATAATAGCACTTATGTCAAATTTACTCGCACTAATGGAGATAAAGCTAAGATGAAAATTGCACTTTTTGGATATGGAAAAACTACAAAAGCAATAGCAAAAAGATTTGGAAATACTTTTATATATGACGATCACTTTACATGTAAAAGCAAAGATGAATTTGATAATTTGCTACTTCCTCCAAAAGATTTTTCTACATGTAAAAGCGATATCCAAATCCCAAGTCCAGGATTTCCACCAAATCATGAGCTTATTTTAAATGCAACTAATCTAGTAAGTGAGTATGATTTTTTTGAAAAAGATATGCCCTTTTCTATTTGGATAACAGGAACAAATGGCAAAACGACTACTACTCAAATGTGTGAGCATTTACTGAAAGAAAGAGGTGCCGTTAGCGGAGGAAACATAGGTGAGCCACTAGCAAATCTAGATACAAATAAACCTATTTGGATACTTGAAACTAGCTCTTTCACACTACATTACACCAAATATGCAACTCCAGATATGTATATAATCTTACCTATAAAGCCAGATCACATAAGCTGGCATGGTAGCTTTGAAAACTATGAAAAAGATAAACTAAGTCCACTTGAGAGGATGAAAGAAGGAAGTATCGCAATCGTTCCTTCAAAATACAAAGACTATCCTACAAAAGCAAAACTAATAAGTTATGATGATGAATACGACTTAGCAAAAACTCTACATGTAGACATAAACAAAGTAAACTTTAAAACTCCATTTTTACAAGATGCAATCTTGGCTATGAGTGTAGATAAAATCCTATTTGATTCAATTAACTATGAAAAAATCAATGCTTTTAAAACTGATATCCATAAACTTGAAGAGTTTAGAGATAAGAAAGGAAGACTTTGGGTAAATGACACAAAAGGAACTAATGTAGATGCCACAATCCAAGCAGTAAAAAGATATCAAAATGAAAATATGCTTTTGATACTTGGAGGTGATGACAAAGGGGTGAGCCTTGATCCACTTTTTGACGCTTTGAAATCTCTACATGTAGAGATTTTTGCAATAGGCTCAAATACTGAAAAGATAGTAAATCTAGCAAAAGAAGTAAATAAACAGGTACATGCTTGCTATACCTTAAAGGATGCAATGACGATAATTCATAAAAAACACTCACATAAAACCATCGCTATATTATCTCCAGCAGCTGCTAGTTTGGATCAATTTTCATCTTACGCTGAAAGAGGAGAAGTGTTTAAAAAACTTGCATTAGAATAAAATCATACTTTGAATTCTTACATTTTTATCTAAATTAACCACATCATTGACTTATAATTAAGATATTTTTATTTATCTAAAAATATTTTATTTAACACAAAAAACTTAAAAAATAAATATTAATTTACAACTCTATTAATTTTATAAAATAATTAGTTATAAACTTACGCAATTTTTTAGAGGAGAAGAAAATGTCAAATTCAGTATTAACCAAATTTGGAATTTTATTTTTTGGTATATTGTTATGGTTTGCTCCAGTTCCTGCTGGTCTAACTACTCAAGCATGGCATCTTTTTGCAATATTTATTACTACTATCATTGCAGTAATTCTAAATACCATGCCTATTTTTACTGCTTCTATTATCGCTCTTAGTATATCAGTTTTAACTCATACTTTAGAAACGAAAGAAGCATTTAGTGGTTTTTCTAAAGGTTTTATCCTTTTGATCATTTTAGCTTTTCTAATGGCTAGAGGTTTTATGAACTCTGGTCTTGGAAATAGGATTGCTTATTTAATCATTAAGAGATTTGGTAAATCTAGCTTAGGGCTTGCTTATTCAGTAGTGGCTTCAGATATTATAATAGCTCCTGCATTTCCTAGTAATACTGCAAGAAGTGGAGTTTTATTTCCTATAGTAAATGCTCTTAGCGAACAAAGTGGCTCAAAAGTTGAAGATGGTTCAAGAAAAAAGCTTGGTTCATTTTTGATGATGAGCTCAATGGCCGGAATTACTCTTTCGTCCGCACTTTGGCTTACAGCAATGGCTGCTAATCCAACTGGTGTTGCAATAGCAAAAGAGCTTGGTGTAAATGTTACTTATGCTTCTTGGGTACTTGCAGCTAGTGTTCCTGTAATCGTTCTTTTCTTTTTAGTACCATGGGTTATTTATAAAGTTTATCCACCTGAAATCAAGGAGACTCCTGAAGCACCAAAAGTAGCTGCATTAGAACTTGAAAAGATGGGTAAATTTAGCAAAAATGAATGGATTATGTCTATTACATTTTTAGTAGTGGTATTCTTATGGGTAATGTCATCAAGTTGGGGTATAGATAAAACTGTTGTTGCTTTATTAGGACTTGGTGTACTTATGCTTGCTGATATCTTTACAATTGAAGATCTTAAGAAAAACGGTGGTAGTGCTCTTGAAATTTTAATCTGGTTTGCGATTCTTTACACCATGAGTGTATATTTAAATAAATTTGGTTTTATGGGTTGGATTGGAGAACATGTAAAAGAGATGGTTATTGGTTTGAGTTGGCCAATGGCATATGCAATCATGGTTGTTTCTTATGTTTTAATTCACTACTTTTTTGTTTCACAAACTGCGCAAATGCTTGCTCTTTTTGGTGTGTTCTTAAAAGTAGGTTTATCTCTTGGAGTTCCTGGTGAAATGCTAGCATTGATGCTTTTATTTGCAACAAACTTCAATGCAATCATTACACCTCAAGGTTCATCTGCAAATGTTATTTATATTGGTAGTGGTTACATCAAAGCTGGCGAAATTTACAAAGTTGGTGGTATAGTAACTCTAGTTAATACCTTAGTATTCTTAACTCTTGGTTCAGCTTGGATGATGATGGTTTTATAAGTTTTAAAGGTCAATAGATTTTATTACTCCACCAATGAATAAACCGAACTTTTGGTTTATTCATTGGTGGAGTAATAACTATTGACCTAACTAACTTCCAATCCAGCCAGTGCAGCTCCTAGTGAGCCAACTAGTTGTGGAGAACTTGGCGAAATGACATTTTTATCTAGCTTTTGTGCTAAAAGGTGTTTTAAAAATGGATTTAAGGCCCCACCTCCCGTAAAAACTATATATTCACTCTTACTAGCAAACTTTCTTGCCATAGAAGAGAGTCTTGATGCGATAGACTCATGGACACCATAAGCAATATTAGCTGCACTCTCTTTTTTAGCAATGAGTGATATAACTTCACTCTCAGCAAATACTGCGCACATACTTGAGATTACTAATTCTTTGTCAGATTCAAATCCTATTTTAGAAAAACTTTCCATATCCAAGCCCATTCTATTGGCTGCGATTTCTAAAAATTTTCCTGTTCCAGCAGCGCACTTGTCATTCATACGAAAATCTACAAATCCACCGCTATTATCAAGCTTTATTACTTTACTATCTTGTCCACCAAGGTCTATTACCATATCTGCTTTTGGTTCACAAAAAAAAGCTCCTTTTGCATGAGCTTTTATCTCACTGATAACTGGACAAGCAAAAGTATCTTCTATCATCCTTCTTCCATAACCAGTTGAGACTAGCATCTCAACTGGTTTATCTTTTAGATACTCTTTTACTATCTCATCTTGATTTACGATAGTTGGTATAACCGTAGTATCTATTACCTCTTTGTTTTTATTAATCCCTGTTATTTTTGTATAGGTCGAACCTACATCAACTCCCCAAAACATAAAAACAATTACCTATTTTTAAAAGCTGCTGCTTTTTTCTTAAAAGTCAAACTCTCTAAAAATGCTTCAACACGAGTTTTAATCTGCCCCATATCTTCAGGAGAATAATCAGACTCTATAAGCAAACAAGGAATTCCCTCTTTTTCTAAAGCTTCTACTACAAGATGAGATTCTACGTTGTAAGTATGACAAAATGAAAGAGTATAGTAAATTACACCATCAGCCTTTCTATCTTTATACATTTGTAAAATCTTATCAATTCTTGGTCTGTTTGGAGTGAAACAAGCACAATCAACTTGTGAGTATCTTTGCATCAATCTACTCATAAGTTCATCTTCGCTTTCTACATTTTCTAAATCTACATTATCTTTATAATATCTATGCCCGATGCAAGATTCTTCATTGATGATGCAGCCTCCACTTCCTTCTACTGCTGTGTGAAGTTTCCAGTTTGGTGGTGCAAAAGGAGTTCCTAAAACCATCAGTCTTGGAGTATCTTTAGGAAATACACTTACTTTATTTTTTACTCTCTCTTCTAATTCATCGCATAATTCATTTACTTTTTGTGTGTATCTAACTGGATCATCTAAAAATCCCATTTGAGTAATAAAAAGCCCATCTTTTCCACTTATTGGCACAACATCAGGGTGCATTCCTCTAAGAGCATCTAATCTTTGAAGAGCTTTTCTTTTTTCATTGACTATTCTTGTTCCCTCTTTCATCTCTTCAAGACTTAGGTTTTTTTCTGTTACCTCTTCTATATGCTCTTTAAACTCGATAATTTCTTCTTTCCAAGATTTTAAATCTTTTTCTCTTTTCATATGAGGTATATTCATAACATGAACTGGGTGATGTTTATCTAAAATCTCCCATGTCTTTTTCTTTGCTTCACAAGTAGTCTCACCATAGATAAAATCTGAACTTTGAGTGTATGCACAAGTACGTTGTAGTTTAAATCCATGAGCAGATTTGATAAGTGGACAAATGTTTCTTGGTAACTCAGTTTCTGCATCTGCTATTGTCGCTGGACTTCCTCCACAAAGACCATAACAAGCTCCACCAGCTCCAACAACTATCTCTTCTGGAACAAAGATACAAAAAGTACCGACTGCTGGTTTTTTCTCAGCTCTAAGCTTGTTTATCTCAGCAATTCTAT
Organism: Sulfurospirillum sp. 1307; assembly: GCF_054408545.1. Lineage (NCBI taxonomy): Bacteria > Pseudomonadati > Campylobacterota > Epsilonproteobacteria > Campylobacterales > Sulfurospirillaceae > Sulfurospirillum > Sulfurospirillum sp. 1307. The sequence continues at coordinate 1,852,310 of NZ_CP176011.1, forward strand.
CTCCTTGAATTTCACTCATAAACCAATCAAAATATTTCATACCTTCTGGTCTATTTGGCTGTGATAAAAACTGTTTTTTGTAAGACTCTAACCCCATTGCCATCATTTTAGCATGTTTTTCGACATCCAATCCAATATTAGAAAGTAACTCTTTGTGTACCTCTACGCCCATAGTAGTATCCTTATAAATTAAAAATTATGCTGGAAAATTATTTTACATGTAGAAAAAGCGAAGTAAGAAGCATGCTTAATTCATGTTTGTCTAGACCTAGACCTACAGCATTGAGTAAAATTATAATATTTATAATATAAATATAAGTTTAAACGGTAAACTAACATTTACCGTTAAAGAGTTTGCGTTAAAACTTTTCAGAATCTTTCCACATCTCTTTTGTAAATCTTACACATTTGTTTCTGCCTGTCTCTTTTGCGCTATAAAGGGCAACATCGGCAAACTTGATAGCTTGCCAAAATGCGTTTGTATCTTTTGGAAATTCACTAACTCCAATGCTAATAGTTTTTTTAAGAGCTCCAGCTTTTGAAGATTGAAATTTTGTTTTTGATATGTTTTCTCTAATTTTTTCAGCAGTTTTAATTGCAAATCCTTCTTCAGAATCAATTAAAAGTATCAAAAACTCTTCTCCACCAAATCTAATAACAACATCAGACTCTCTGACTGATTCTCTTAAAACTCTCGAAGTTTCCTTAAGAACTGCATCTCCAATGTCATGGCCGTGTTCATCATTTACCTGTTTAAAAAAGTCCATATCACACATAATTAAACCAATTTGCTTTTTACGTCTTAATACACCTGCGATTATTTGGTTTGAGTGGTCTTGTAAAAATCTTCTATTATAAAGTCCAGTTAATCCATCAACTAGTGATGTTTCTCTTAGCGTTTGCATAAGCAATTTTGTTTCAATTACAGAGAGTGAATTTTTTATATAGCTTTCTGCTTTAAATATCTTCTCATTAATCCTTTCAACATCTTCATCGCTATTTTTCTTATCAAAAACAAATTGAACAACAACTCTTGGTTTTCCTGCTACCATAAGAGGGATACAAATATGTTCTTTATTTTCAGTATTTGTAAATTGTCTGCAAACTCCTTCGTACTCCAATGAAGAAATTTTATGTCCTGTTTTTTGCGCACGACATAAAGAGCAATCATGAAGTATTTCACTGTGACAATCCATGCTAGATTCAGTTGAAAGTGGAGGATGAACTATACCCATCTGCTCTTTTGCAACATTCACATCAAATATTTTAAAATCTTTTATCTTAGCTTCTTTTTCAAAAACTTCAGCTAACCTTGTATAAACAGCATCTAAAGAGCTATCCTCTTCAATAACTTTTTTAAATACAGTAACACCATAAACAGTATCTACTAACTTATTAAACTCTCTTGATAAAACTCCAATCTCATCTTCTGATTTGATAGTTAGCTTTTTGTTAAGATCAACTTCTCCTGTTCCAATTGAATGTATCTGATGAGTCATAGCCTCTATTGGCTTTGAAAATGCTCTTGTAAGCCACCTTGTGAAAAACCAAAGTAAAAATGTAGCAATTAAAAATACAAGGCCTATCGTATTTATTGCATACTTTATGATTTTATTGATTTGTTGGGTGTAATTGTTTAATTGAGAATTTGTTCTTTTTGAAAATTCTTCTAAAATGTTTTTAGTTTCTTTAATCTCTTTACGCAAAGGCTCAAAGATATTTTTACCTTTTTTAGATAGTAATTCATCCATATTGTTTATTTTACTAACAATAGCTTGAAGTTTTTGTTCTCCAATTAAATCCTCTTTTGAAAGTGTATAAGTTAAACTCTCTATAGCATTATAATTTTGATTTTGAGTTGCATTTATAGTAATATCAGAGATTGCACTTTTTATTTGATTTAATTCAAATATAATTTTTAGCATGTATTTTTCCTGATTCTCATCATTGAATGCCCATTTTGTAAATTCTTCTATGTTATCAATTTTCATAGAAATAACCTGTATTGCCTTAAAATACGGTATTGTTGTATTTGTAATTTGTGAGTATTTGTAATTTACAAAAGTTAGCGCAAAGATACTACATGTAACTATAGTAAAAAACCAAAAAAATGTGCCCATACCAAATAGTAAAAATTTTTTCTTAATCGGAAGATTGATAAAGGTAATAAATTTAACAAACCTATTCCAAAAAGTAATATTTTTTTGCATTATATACTCCAAGTTAAAAAAAATTAACTTAAAGTATACAACTTTTAAAATATTATATTTCTTAAAATTCTACTAATTGTTTTTAAAATCCTTAATTTGTTTCAAAATTTGTTCAAAATTATCAGAATATGCAAAACAACTATTTAGGGCACATGCTTGAAAAGTTGTAGCATTGGTTACTTTTTTTAGAATTCCTACTGATAACTTTTTATCTTTTAATAACTCTTTATTAGATTTTAAAACGACATATCCTTTGGTATAAAACATGTACGCTCTAACTAACCACGCTAAATTACTAGGTGAGAGATCAAGCATATAGGAATTTGTTTTAAAACTATCTCTTACAATCTCATAAAAATATAAATTACTCTTTAAATAGGCTAATTTTTCTAAATTATCAAGCATTAACGATAATGAACTTTTATATGAAGCATCATAAACTGAAGCAATTGTTTTAAAATCATCATCACTCATATACCAATTTTTTTCTTTATAAAATTTGCTAATTGCTTCTTTTGTAAGTGAAATTGCTAATGTTAAATCATCTTCATTCAAATTTACTTCATATGATTTTAAAAGTGCATCAATCAAAAAAGCATAATCTTCAAATAAGGCTTTAACCTTAGGCTTTTTACCTATTAGCTTTTGATGATATAAAATTCCATCTATGCGTAACTCTTTTATAAGTGTATTAAGTAGAAAATTTGCTTTTTCATTCAAACCAGCTTCAAATAATGAAGATATATACATAGCATTCCAAGATGTCAAAATCTTGTAATCAATAAAAGGATATTCTTTTTTCGCTCTTAAGGCTTTTAAATCATGTTTTATCTGCTGTAAATTCTCTGGTTTTTTGTTTGATGTTATATAAGGATTATTTGTATTGTTTTCAAAATTTCCTATTTTATTTATATTAAAGTAGCCCAATATCTCTTTAGAGTTTTTATAACCCAAACTCTCAAGATAGCTTTTTGTTTCCTCATAATCAAAAACAAAGTAAGCTCCCTCTTCTTTTTCATTATCTACTAAACTATCTGCATCACTTGCACTAAATAATAGTCCATCTTTTTCAAATCTAGCCTCCACAAAATTGACAATACTTTCAACTTGCTCTTTAAAAAACTCATCATTTGTTATCTCATATGCTTTTGCGTAAGAGCTCAAAAGTTCAGCATTTGTATAAAGCATTTTTTCAAAATGAGGTATCATCCAAGATTCATCTACACTGTATCTAAAAAATCCTCCTTCAATTTGGTCATTTATTCCACCTTTTGCCATAGCTCTTAGCATATTAGTAGCCATATTAAGAGCTCTTTTGTCACTATAAACCTCATAAATATCCAAAAGTGTTTGCATGGTTGAAGCATGCGGAAATTTTGGTGCACCTCCAATACCTTTGTTTTTTTCATCATAAGAACTACTAACTTCACTTACAAATTTTTTTATAATTTTATCATCAATACTAACACTCTTTTTTGCACTAGCTAGTCTTGAGTCTTTCAAAACTTTTTCAATTTCTAAAGAACTCTGAATTATTTTTTTAGGTTCACTTTGGTAAATTCCAACAATTTTTAAAAGTAGCTCTTTTATACCACTCATTCCATATCTTGGCTCTTTTGGTATATAAGTTGCTGCAAAAAATGCTTTTGCATCTGGACTCATAATAATACTAAGTGGCCAGCCTCCACCTCTTTTATTTAGTAAATTATGAACATCTTGGTAGTACTTATCAATGTGAGGCATTTCTTCTCTATCTACTTTTATGCTTACATAGTATTTATTTAAGATTTTAGCAACATCCTCATCTTCAAAACTCTCTTCTTCCATAACATGGCACCAATGACAGGTACTATAACCAATGGATAAGAATATTAATTTATTTTCATCCTTAGCTTTTTTAAAAGCTTCATCTCCCCAGGCAAACCAATTTACAGGATTGTGTGCATGTTGTTGAAGATAAGGAGAATCCTCTTTTATCAAAGCATTTGTATGTTTTTCTTGTGCATTTATATTTGTAATCATTCCAAATAGTATTATAATTTTTATTATTTGTAGATAAAAATTATTGGTTAAAGCTTTCATCATAATTTTTCCTTAAACTTAAATTTATCATAATATGATATCATTTTGTTGCATAACCCAAGGTTTGGGTAGACAAAAAGTACGTTATTCTACATGTAAAACACTTCCCTGTCACAAACTGCAAATTTTATACTATAAAGGAATTACAAATGTTAAGAAGAGATTTTTTAAAAACCTCTGCAATTGGGATAAGTGCTATTTCATTGGCTTCTAGCAGTCTACTAGCTGGAGAGAAAAGTAGAAAGTTTAGAGTAAATATGAACTTTGACCTTAAATATGATGAGAAAGAGTTTGGAGCAAAACTATGGAATCCAATACCTTTTCAAGCTGATTATCAAAAAATAAGATATTTTAAATTTGATGGTAATTATGATGAATACAATATAAATACAAATAATGAATATGATGCAAAAACACTTTTTGCTTCTTGGAAAAAAAGTGATAAGAAAAAATTACTCAATATCGTTATGGATATAGAAACAAAAGAGAGAAGTGTTGATATAAAACTCATAGAAAAAGCTAGTAAAGAAAACCTTCCACTTCCTGATTCTGTTAAAAAATATCTAGAGCCAACTGAGCATATTCCAACTGATGGAAAGATTAAAGAGACTGCTCTTAAAATCACAAATGGTATCAAAGATAATTTTGAAAAAGTAAAAGCCATATATGATTGGACAACTGAAACTACTTTTAGAGATCCAAAAGTAATTGGCTGTGGAGTTGGTGATGCTGGCAAAATGGTTGAGACTGGTTATTTTGGTGGAAAATGTACTGATATAAGTTCACTATTTGTTGCTCTTCTTAGAGCTGCTGGAATTCCTGCTCGTGAAGTATTTGGTATAAGACTTGGTAAATCATACTTTTCAAAAGCTTTAGGAAAATCAGATGAAAAAGGCTTTGCAAATATCTCAACTTGGCAACATTGTCGCGCTGAATACTACATAGCTGGAGCTGGTTGGATTCCTAGTGATCCTGCTGATATAACAAAATTAGAGCTTGTTGAAAAACTAGACTATAATCACCCAAAAGTAAAAAAATTAAGAGAAAAATACCTACATAGCTGGGAGATGAACTGGTTAGGATTTAACTGGGCTAGAGATTTTGTACTCTCTCCAAAACCAACGCAATTTCCTTTAAATATGCTAGGATATCCTTATGGTGAAATTGATGATGAAGTACTAAATTACTATAATCCAAAAGCATTTTCATATAAATTTACTTCTCAAGAAGAATTATGAAATTAGATTGTAAAAATCTAGTATGTCCTGAGCCTGTTTTAAGAGTAAAAAAGGCTTTGGATAACTCCGTAAGAGTTGAGGTTGAACTCAACTCTTACGCTTCAATAGAAAATGTAAAAAGATTTGCTAAAAATCAAAATATACATGTAGAAGAAAAAAGTAAAAGCAAAGAGTTTAGTATCCTAATCTTAGATAAAAACGCTGATTTTAAAAAAAGTGATAAAAACTTTTTTCTTTTATTTTTAGGCTCAATCATCTCAGCAATTTTAGCAAGTACTTGCTGTTTGGCTCCACTTTTATTTTTAGTTTTTGGAGTAAGTATGAGCTCACTCTCTTTTTTACAAATTTTTGCCCCATATAAAATATACTTTACAATATTTGCTATTTTATTTATTGGATATTTATGGTTTGATTATCTAAAAAAAAGAAAAACTCAGCTAGTATGTTCAACACCACTTTGTAGATATTACAAAACATATCTTATAATTGGTACAATTTTAGTTGGAATTTTAACAACTTATCCATATTGGATAAATTATATATTGGAGTAATTATGAAATTTATATTATCACTGTTTTTATTGTTTTCATTTAGCTATGCCTCAAAAGTTGCAACTATACATGTAGAAGGCATGACATGTCCTCTTTGTACTACTGCTATAAAAAAGAGCCTTAAAAAAATAGATGGCGTAAGTAAAGCTAAAGTTAGATTAAACAGCAAAAAAGCAACAGTCTTTTTCGATGAAAAAGTTAGCAAAGAAGCTCTTTTAAAGGCTATAAAAGATGCAGGATACACTGGAAAGATAGAAAAAATAGAAGATGAGTAATACTTACCCCTCGTAAACTTCTATCCTATTTCTGCCATTTAATTTTGCTTTATAAAGCATTTCATCTGCCTTTTTGATAGCTTCATTTATACTTTGAGACGATTTTACACCCAAATTTACGCCTATTGAAACTGTAACATTTACATTAAGCGATTCGTTAATTCTTATTGTATCTTTTTCTATACTTGCTCTAATTCTCTCTGCTATATCAAGTATATGTTGCTTATTTTGTGTAGATTTTATAAAAACTAAAAATTCTTCGCCACCATAACGAATCACATCATCATCTAATCTTGTAGCAGATAACAATTTTCTTGCTACTGATTGTAAAACCATATCTCCTACATCATGGCCATATTTATCATTTACACTCTTAAAAAAATCTATATCTATCATAAAAATAGCTAAATTGTTTTTATTTAACTTGTTTGACGTGTCCTCTAAAAAGTATCTATTATAGAGCTTTGTTAATGAATCAAACATACTATTTTTATACTGCTTATAATAAAGATAACCTTGTAATAAGATGACAAAAAAGATAATTGCCAAAGCAAATATAAATATGCTTAAAAAGTTTTCCAAAGGTGCTAATAATTTAATAAATTCTTGATACTCTTTAGTTGATATATCTAAAGCTAGGATAGCTTTTACTTTTCCATCTACAACAATAGGTGATAAGTAAGTTAACCATAATCCTTCAGCACTATCTTGTATATCATATACATCTACTTTTTTAGCTAAAACTTTCTCCCAAAGTCTCTCTTTACTAGGAGTAAATTTTTGATGAAAAGTAGCTTTATCTTCTAATTTTGAACCATCTGCAAGATAACGAAATGCTCCATGTTTATCTATAAAAACAAGATATATATATTTAAACTCATCATTTCTATAATAAGATAAAATCCTACTCAAATCAGGCTCTATTGTAGCATCATTGATAACATTCGATATTGAATTGTTGGTATATAAATTAATCTGTGGAATAATTGTTTTTGCAGTTTTATGTGCTCTATTTACTTCAATGCTATGAATTTTAGTTTGTTGCTGACCTATTACATTTTTAAAACTAATATAAAGGCATAAGCTTCCAAAAAAAACTATACTTGAGATGATAAAAAATAAATTTTTGCTATAAAACAAAAGTTTTTTCATAGCACTTACTCAACATATTTTTGAAATGCTTGGGAAAGTTTAATATTTGATTTTTTCAACATTGAAGATTTTATGATGATGTTAGGTCTTCCTTTTTGCCAAAAAAATACTCCTAGAACTTCTGTTGAGTTTTCATATAAATAATATGATGTAGAAAAGATATATTTAGTGTTACAATTTTTACTTATAGAATTTATATCTGATACAAAAACTATATCTGCTTTATCCATAGTTGTATAGTTTACGGAGGAGACTAATCCTTTTGTTTTTAGTAAATCTTTATCATCTGTACATATATTTACGACATCTTTATGTACAAACTCATGAGCAATTTTTGAGATTATTTCAGCCTTTACCTGTAAGGCATCAAAACTAAATAAAGATGATATGCTAAGTAGTATAATCAAAAATATTTTCAAAACTCATACTCCAAACCAAACCATACACTTCTATCTACGTTTGCGATACCATTTAGCTCTGTTCTTAAGCCAGTTAGAGGATTTATGCTCATGTAATTACTAGTAAGTGCTTTATTTAGCAAGTTTTTACCTTTAATAAAAAAAGATAATTTCTTAGAATACTGATATGTGATAGTCGCATTGTAATTCCACCCATCTGTTATATCTTTTTCACCGCTAACATAAGAGATAGAGTTATAAGTATCTAAACGATATAACTTTTTATAAAACGATAATGAACCTCCATATGCATTTTTATATCTGTCGCTAGAACTTTGACCATTGTCAACCACTATAGTCCATAAATTTAAATCAATTTTATCATGAGAGTTTATAAAGTACTTACTCTCAAAAGAAATAGTATCATATACATATCTATCCATTGAATTATGATAGTTTCCATCAAAATAAATAGCATTTTTATAATATGACCTTGCTAAAAACAAAGAGTTTTCCATATCATCATTTGTCCATAAAGACTTAGTAGAGATACTATAAGCAAGTTCTGAATCTAATTTGTTTGACCCATTTGTCAATAGATCATTAGATAACAATGCCAATGGAGATGGATGAAACTTTCCATAAAAAATAAATGATTTTTGAATAAAATTGTCTTTTTTATAAATATGCCCTAATCTAGTACCATATATGACTTCATCATCTATGTTTGCATTTTCAAAATATTTTTGCCCATTGATAGATAATATTATATTGTTGTTTTCATTTAATTGATGATTTACCTCTGCAAAAAGAGATAGTACGTCTTCTTGATTATAATCATATCTTGAAGAGTAGTCAGTTCCTCCAAGCTCATATTTATCGAAAGTAAATTTTTTAAATCTATTACTTATACCAAGTAAATATGACGTATCATTGATTTTATATCTTTTAGTGACTTTAGCATCAAATAAATGTTCTGTTGATTCTATATTTGCATCATAATATAGTGAATAAAAAGGAAAAACTGTAGAAGGAAGATACCCTAATGGTGAAGTAGATGATTCTATACGTTTATCTGTTAAAAACGAGTAATTAAAAGTTGCTTTTAAACTTTTATCCAAATTTGCCAAAGAGTAACTTGTAGAAAGATACTTAAAATCTACGCCATTTGTTTTAGGCGTCATATTCCAACTGTCACCTGCAAAAGCATCTAAACTTCCATCTATTGCTTGAATCTCAAAATTTGAATTTTCATTAGAAAACTGTCCATACACATGAGTTGTCTTTTTATCGCGAGATAACTCACTACCCAAATTTTGTACTTTATCTCTTTGTAAATCTCTGCGATTTACATAAGCAAAATATGAATAATCTTTTAATTTTTCAGATTTATATACATAAGCATCATAAGTTCCATGATTTCCAACAGATGTTCCAAAAGTTGTTGTATTTTCTCTCTTACCTATCTTTGTATATGCTTTTATAACAACTACTGAAGGCTCTATTGCTATTTCATAAGATGGAATTCCATGATACACTTCAATATGATCAATATAACTCGTATCCATCTGGCCTAAAAGTCTTAAACCAGAGCCAAAAAGAGGTGTCAAAATTTCTCTATCATTTATAAATAAACGTAGCCTTGATGGATTACTTATCTGATATGGTTTATAAAAAGCGTCATTTAGTCCTAGGTTATCAAGTTTGTTTCTTAAAAATGGGATTTTATCTATCAGTTCATCCAAAGATCTAATTTTCATACGATCTAAATCTTCACGAGTAAAAATAGTGATAAATCCGGCAGTATCTTTTTTTGTATATATTGATAAATCATCTTTTCTTGTTAACTCACTAAGTAAAGAATCAATATCTTTTGCAAACAGAGTGCTTGATAAGAAAAGAATTGATACAAAAAATAAATTTTTAAACCTCACTTTAATCTTTTCCTTACATTATAATAAGTTATATTACTACAAATAAGCTTAAAATAGATATAATATTTATGCAACAATAATATTACTTTATAAGTTTAGCTTAAGTATTAAATTTTTAGTTTCGAAAAACCTAGACAATAAGCTAAAATTAAAGTTATTTGGGTATACTTTCATCTCCTAAACAAGATGGCCTGATAGCTCAGTCGGTAGAGCAGATGACTGAAAATCATCGTGTCGGTGGTTCGATTCCGCCTCAGGCCACCACCTCCTTTTGAAATAAAATCACGAATATTTTTTTAATCAAAAAGGCTTGAGCAGATAATCTTTAATTATGTATTTATTGTTTTTATTCTATTATCTGCTTGGCTTTTTGTAATAGCTTAACAATAATAAGGAAAATTTTTTTGCATATAATAATCCAAGGTTTTTTAATCAGTATAGGTCTAATCGTAGCTATTGGTGCTCAAAATATATATGTTTTAAAGCGTGGTTTACTAAAAGAATCTGTTTTTATAGTTGCTCTAATTTGCTCATTACTTGATACTTTTTTTATACTCCTAGGAGTAAAAGGTGTTGGTAAATTTTTAGAAATTTTTCCATCTTTTATCACTTATATTACATGGTTTGGTATTGTTTTTTTGATTATGTATGGTTTTCTTGCATTAAAATCAGCACTAAATAAACACTCCCTTGATATACATGTAAAAAATACAAAAAAATCTACAATGAAAATTGTTTTAACAATCTTTTCACTGACTTTTTTTAACCCTCATGTATATTTAGATACAGTCGTGCTAATTGGAACAATTGGAAGTCAATTTAAGGGGATAGAGCAAAATCTCTTTGCTTTTGGTGCATCTTCTGCTTCATTTGTTTGGTTTTTCACTCTAGCATATGGTAGTAGGATTTTGATACCATTTTTTAAAAAGCCAGTTACTTGGAAGCTACTTGATCTTTTCACATCTTTTGTAATGTTTTTTATAGCTTACACACTATATAAAAGTTTATAATTATTTATCTTGTTTATGATGTTTATGATGTTTAACTTGCCATTTTAAGCTTTTATATCTTAGTTTACTTCTTATATGTTTGACTTTTTCAATATCTTCCATATTGACACTAATTGGAGTATGTTCGATATCATCTCCTTCACCCAAGTCAATATTGTCTGCTTTTGTTAGAGCAATCTTTTGAGAAGGAAAAACACTCCTATGTCCTGTAATCAAAAAAGAGATTACAACACTAACAGCAGCATAATGAGAAATTTGGGTTCCAAAAAGTTCAACGGCCATGATTATTGAAGCAATCGGCGAGTTTGTGGTTCCTGCTAGTACACTTACAAAACCAAGTGCAGCAAAAAGCTCAATATTATCTCCAATGATATGACCAAATGTTACACCACTAGTAGCTCCTACAAAGAAAATAGGAGTGATAATACCTCCACTTCCTCCAGCCCCTAAAGTCAATGAAGTAAATATAGTTTTTATAATAAAATCATACCAACTAATATTTTCAGTTAAAACTACATTTTCATGAAAAGCATCAGCGATTGTATCTAAACCCAAACCTAGATATTTGTCAGTAAAAATAAGTGAAAAAAGTGCCATAATCAAGCCAATTACAAATGCTTTTTTATAATCACTATATGGAATTTTTTTAATAAAAGCTTCGATTGAATTAATAACAGTTATAAAAGAATCTGAAACTATCCCAAAAAATATACCAGCAATTACAACCTTTCCAATTAAAACCAAGTTTAAATTTAAACTCCTAAAAAAATCAACATCATAGTAAGTATAGTGAACTCCTAAAAACTGAGCAGTTGTAAAAGCAGCAAATCCTGCAATAAAAGAAGGTAAAAGTACATCATACATAATTACACCAATGATAAGCACTTCTATCCCAAAAATAGCTCCTGCCACTGGTGTTCCAAAGATAGATGCAAAACCTGCGCTGATACCACAAATAACAAGTTTTTTTCTATCTTTTTCTGAAAATTTTAGAATTGTAGAAGCAAAAGAAGCAGCCCCTGCTCCTATTTGAGCACCAGGTCCTTCTTTACCAACTGAACCACCTGCAAAAATTGTAATAAGCGTTGCCATTAATTTCACAGGAATTACTTTTATGTTTATAAGTCCATTTTTTTTATGAATAGCTTCAATTACCTTTTCAGTTCCATGACCTGTTGCAGTTTTATCAAAAGTTTTTACTATCCAAATAGTAAGCACCAAAGCAAAGGGCAAAAGTAAATAATAAGGAAAAGGAACATCGCCTCTAGTGTGTTCTGCTAAATGCAAAAGCTTTATAAAAATTGACATTAGAGCGCCAATCATAACTCCAACAGCAGAAGATAGCACAAGCCACTTTGCAACACTAAAAAAAATAACAGTTTGTTCAGCTAAATGTTTTCTCACAACGATTCTTTATAAAGATGGTATCACTTATGAAATTATAACGCTTTACTTATAAAAAGTATATGATATTTTGGACTTCTTTTATAATTTAATAAATTTTTTATAACCAATCCTCTTTTTTTACCTCATCATCAACAATTCTTCCCATACTTTGATGTAAACTCCAATAAAAATCTACAAAATCTCTAACTTTTTCTTCACTTGGTTTATAAACACCATTTTCTTTTTTTGCATATTTTTCTAAGAAAAGATTTGCATCTAATTTATCAAGATAATGAGTTGCTAAATTGGTATATGTTTTTATATACCAGTTTTTAAGTTCATCATAATTTTCAAGCTTTATTTTTAAATTTTCTCCATCAAAACTTAAAACTTTTGTTTCAAACAATCCACTTAAATGAATCAATCCTTCACAATAATATGGCTCTACTTCTCCTGTTTGCATCCAAGCAATTAATCCAACTGCTCTTTTTATAAGATCGCTTAAAATATACTCTTTAATCTCTTCATCTTCATTCATAAAAAATGCCATCAAGCCACCAGTTGTAGCTTTAAATTCTTCTATATTTTTAAAAACTCCACTTTTATTCATCCTGCTTTCGCTATCGCTATCTAGCCATAAGATATGACCATATTCATGCCCAATAGTGCTTACTTCGTAAACTTTATGCCAAATTTCTGGTTTTTTAAATATGAGCTCTCTTTCGTGATCCATAAACTCTTTACCAAAAATCCTATTTTGAATCTTTAAAAATGGCTTTGCTCTTAAAGAATCTAATATATTGTCACTAAAAGCAAATATTTTTTTGCCCATCTCTTTTGTAACTTGTTCATCATTTGGCACAACTTGAGCTGAAAAAAGCCCATTAAATTCTGCTGCATAATAAAGTGCTGGTCTTCCAATATATAGTCCAACTCGATTTAGATTTGATATACACATATCTAAAACATGCTTGTTTTTATGATTTATTTTTTCAAATAAGGAGTTATACATGTAAAGGATATTTTTATATGTTTTATTTGCTCCTATATTTTTTGGATTACTAATCCTAACATCCCACTCTAGCGCAACTGCTTTTCTGTAATGATCTTCATAATACTCCAAAGGATGTCCAACTTGTATAGGACTTGTAACTCTCATCCAAGCTCTATCTACATCTTGCCATTTTTTAACAAGCTTGCTTCTATCTTTTTCACTAAAAGCATCTTTTATAGCTTTAAAATACTCTATATAAGCCTCTTTTTGATTGGTTTGACAATCTTCTAGTGTACTTAACTTTTCTATCAAACTATCTAGCTCTTTTACAACTGCTTTTACCTCTTTATCGAAAAATTCAGCATATGTTTTTACTTCAAACTTATCTTCAATTTGCTCAATCACTGAATAAGACCTATCTGAAACACTTCCATCTTCATACATATCAAAAAGATTATTATCAGCTAAAAACTTTACCGCCTCATCTTTAAACTTTTCTTCTAAAAGTTTATTTTGAATGTTGATTATATATCTAGTCCAACTACTTTGCCAATCGCTTAGTTTTATACCAACTTTGTGAACACCTTCAAGTAAGGCTATATAAAACTCACTCAAAAGATTTTCTTCTTTGATAGATTTGATTAAATCTGCATGATGTTTTAAGTAAAACTCTTTTACCCACAAATAAGCAATCTCTTTTATCTCTTCAATCTTTTCTTCACTAAAACCTTCTTTTAAAAGTGATTGTACTAACTGCTCATCTCTTAGTGCAATTAATCTTGTTAGGGCTGAGAGTCTGTTTTCTTTATCGCACTCAAGTCCTATTTTTTTTAAAAAAGTATCAATAAAATTTTTTTCCTCTTCAAAACCATCTTTATTTTCAACTATCTTAAACCAATCTCCTAAGATTTTTTGTTTCTTTCCAACCAATTCATAAACTTTTTTTAAATCATCTGTAAAATTCTTGCTCATTTTTCTCTCTTCTTTTAATATATTTGATATAATAGACATAATTATACCAAAGGAATCTTATGTACATACTCATGCCAACAGATAGTGATAAAAATTTATGCAAAATAGACAGTATAGAAAATTGGCTTGTTGTACTTTTAGATGGTGGTGAAACTAAAGAGATAAAAACATATAAGAAAAAAGATGATATAAATGAATTCATTGATTATGTGATACTTAGCAGTAAAAATGAAGATATTAATGAGTTTTTAGAAGAAGGAATTAGCGTTTTACTAGCTCCATTTCAAAAAAGTATCGAAGATGTCATTGAAGCTTATATGTTTCGTGAACTACACGAGGTTACAAACTAATGAAAAATTTTGAAAAGATTTTTGAACTTATCCCAGGCTATCCAGGAAGTTATATATCTTTGATATGCCCTAAAGATTTTGATGGTATCCAAGATTTACAAAAATTTTGCAACTCAATCAAAGCAACTCTACATGTAAATATCATAAATGAAGATTTTTCATATGAAGATAAAAAATTTAATAAACACGCAGTTCAGTATGATTTTGTTTTTTTAATTGATGATATAGAAGATATCATGATAACAAAAAAAATATACAGGATTCTTAAAAATGCTGGGCATACTTTTATATTGTGCAAAAAAGACTCTACATGTAAAACCTTTGATTTATTAGAGAACTCAAACTTTGTAGCATTAAACCAAATAGATTTAGATGATAAACACGATATAATATCAGCAAAAAAAATGCACGGGTGGATGAGAGTATGAAACACTCATATCAAATTCTTGACACAAATAAGAATGAAAATCTTAAGGTTTCATTTCTTGCCCAAATGGGCAAAGCTTCAGTGAGAGGAATTTTCATTGAAGCTTTGCTTTAATGAAAAGGAGATTTTAAGGTGAAAGAAAATAGAGAATTTAAAATAAATCAATTTCTAACAAGAGGTGTTATAGAATCAAATATAGAGTTTGCAAAAACTCATAAAATTCCACTTAGTGTAGTAAAATTTGGCTATGATGTAGATTTAGAAAATGGATACTTTTTTAAAGATTTAATCAGTTTTATTCACTCATATTCAGATTTTAACTCAATCTTACAACAACCAAACGATACATTCTTAATCTTTCTAAGAGATTGTAAAATTCACGAAGCAAAATCAATTGTTTCGCAAATGGTTAAAAAAATAAAATTTAAATTTAAAGTTGATATTAAACATATTGGCATTACTCTTTTAGATGCTAGTGATGATTTTAAAAGTTTACTTGATAGATTGGATAAATACTATGTTATGTCAAAACTCTCAAAAAAACAAAAGATTTTTTATGGTACTTTGGATTTTGACTTTTATGAATCACAAAATGATAAAAAAGTATTAGAAAAAATCTTTGATAAATTAAGAATGGTTAAACTATTTAATTTTTACCAAGGATTGCCAATAAGTGAAAAAGTAAAAATAATCAACTTTATAGAAGGGGTTATACAAGTAAGGATAGAGCCATCAAAAATGGCTTTTTATGAAAATGAAAAATTCACTTTTATCCAACATGACTTAATTCCAGCAGTAATCAAAGCTAGTATCATAAAAGTTGATGCTAAAAAAAGTCTGATGGCTTTTGGTAAGTTGGAATTTTTAGATTCATCTCCTGTTGAGAGAAGCGGTATAAGGGTTGAGCCTGAAAGAGATATTTTTGCCTCTTTAAGTCTTGATTCTAAAAAAGTTGCAGAAGGACATATAGTCTCGATTTCAGAAAACTCAATACTCATAGATTTAAAACAAGAAGTAGCAGATGAGCTCTCAAAAAAACAACTTTGGGGAGTAGATTTGACTTTGCAATTTCAACTTCCAACTCAAAAAAGCTTTTTAACTCTTATAAAAACAAAAGCCAATATTTATAGTATTGTAAATACAAAAGTTGTACTTCATATATCACCAAATAGCTTGATAAAATCAAAACTTAGAAATTACATCTCACTAAGGCAAGGTAGTTTACTTCTTGATTTGAAAAAAGAGTTAAAAAAATACTCTTAAGGAAATGTTAGATAAAAAGTAGTCCCTTTTGAAAGTTCTGATTTTAACTCAATCTTGATATTGTAAGCTTTACAAACTGTTTTTACAATATCAAGTCCTATGCCAAAACCTCCACTTTCTTTATTTTTTCTCTCATATCTATTAAATATAGATTCTTGATCTTCTTTGGCAATTCCAACACCCTCATCTTGCACCATTAATACTCTATCTTTTAGTTTTATATCTATCCTAGTATTTTGATATGAATATTTGATTGCATTTGATATAAGATTGTTAATCACTTTTTGTATACGAGATCTATCCATAAAAACCATAGTTGATTCTAATTCACAAATAATCTTTAGATCTTTTGATTTAGCAATTTCATCAAAAAACTTTACACTCTCAATTACACTATCTTTTAAATCAAACTCTTGATCTAAAACTTCATCTTTCTCATTAAATGCTAAAAATGAAAGTGAATTATATATCTGGGATATCAATTTTGCACTAATTGAAATATGGTTTAAAACTCTTTTATCAATTTTTTCTTTATTTCTCAAAGATGACACACTCATCATAAGAGCTGAAACTGGGGTATTTATATCATGTGCACTGTCTTTTATAAAGCGATTTAATTTTTCTACTCTATCTTTTATAGGAGCAATTAGCATCTTGCTTAATAGATATCCAATAAAGCCTATAAAAATCATAGAAGCAAAAGAGACAGCACTTATAAGAAGAATCAGCTTTAATTTTTCACTTTTTACTTGATTGCCTTCAATGACTATGTATTTGATACCATACATTAGGTGGTTTAGCTTATGTATGTGATATTCGTGTTCGCCATCTCTATAAGCATTTTGAGATAATAAAACATTTTTAGATTTTAAATTTGAGTATATTTCTTCGCCATTAGGTCCAAAAAGACCTACATGTAAATTGCCAGAATCTTCTTTAAAATTATATTTTTTATGCTCCATAAAACTATTCATAAGGTCTTTTTCAACCATCATCGCTTTATTGACCATCTCTATGGAGCACTTATCTTCTATTGCTACAAGTTCCTTTTTATAGTATAAAAAGCCTATTATTAAAACCAAAATAAGAGCCGAAAAAAGATATATCGTTAAAAATTTTATTAAAGCTTTTTTCTCTTCTTTATTCAAAGTAATACCCACTTCCTCTTATAGTTTTAATCCTATCTTTTCCAAGAATATTTCGTAAGTTTTTTATATATACTCGTATAGTAGCATCGCTTGGCATTGTTTCGTATTCCCAGAGATTTTGCATAAGCTCTTCAGAAGATACTACTCTTTTTTTGTGTGAGCTTAGATACAAAAGTATTTCACACTCTTTATTTGCTATTTGATACTCTTTGTTTTTTACATGTAGTCTGTTTTTATTAGGGCTTAAAAAAATTTCATCTCCTAAATCAATCTTATCATCAACCTCTATACCAAATCTTTTTTGAATATTTTTAATACGCAAATCCAGCTCTTCTAAATCAAATGGTTTTTTGATGTAATCATCAGCTCCATTTTCAAATCCATTTTTCATATGAACTGTATCTTGGTATGCTGTTATTATGATTGATGGTGTTGTATTGTTATACTCTCTTAATGTTTTTATGACTTCTAAACCGCTTTTTTTAGGTACATTTATATCAAGTATCATTAAATCAAACTTTGAATCATACGCCTTATCAAGCGCACTCTCTCCATCTTCTACATGTACAACATCAAAGCCACTCTCTTTTAAGTGGCAAGATAATATATCTGATAAAATTAAGTCATCTTCTAAGAGTAAAATTTTCATGTCAACATTTTACTCTTTTTTCGATAAAAAATTATCCAAGCTGATTTTACCTGCTCCAAAAGATGTAAAAATCATCAAAAACAACATATAATAAAATGGTATTTCAAAACCATTATCAGATGCTGCAAAACCATTTGATAGATGAACTGTAACGATAGCTACTATCATGATAACTATCAAAGGTATACTAATCAATCTTGTAAAAAGACCAAGTGTTAAAAGAACAACTCCAAGTGATTCAAAAGTAGCAGTTGCATAAGCATTTAAAAGTGGAAATGGAATTCCCATTGAACCAAACCAGTTTGCAACATTTTCTATGCCACCCCATTTTTTCATTGCAGGCTCATAAAACCCATAAGCAACAGTCAATCTTGCTAAAAATAGCGAAATACTTTGAAAATTACTAGTTATATCCTCTACTTTACTATAACATTTAAACATTTTTAATCCTTATTACATGTTTTTCACAAAGTTCTTCAAGAGTAGTTTTAAAAAACTCTTTTACCTTTGTTTTGCTCTCTTGGCTTGATAAAGCAATCTTTTTTATTGCACTTTTTAAACCTTTTTTTTCTAACTCTTTTAAAAACAGATACAAAAGTTCTGATATCTCTCTATAAAAAACCATTTCTTCATCAAAATCATAATAAGCTAAAAGATAAAAATTTGATTTTTCATTGAAACTTCCCTTTTCAAAAACTTTATATTTTAGCTTTTTAACGCAAGCGCTACTGCTCAATTTATACTCATTTTTAAAAGAAAACTTTTTCCTCTTTTTACTCTTGCGACTTTTCATCATAATCTTAACTTCAATCCACTCAAACCAAAGTAAGTCATTTAAGTATTTTGTTTCTTTAAAAAATTTGGACTTTTTTAAAAATTTCCTATACTCATTTGGCATTTTCCACATAACATCACTTTTAGCACCATATCTCATAAATTCATAAAGACTTTTTTTAAATTTTTCTTTATCAACTTCTTCATACCAAAGAGGAAATGCATTGCTTAAAACTTCAAAAAAACGATGAAAAACTAAAGCTTTATATACTTTATATCCTTGAACATCTACTGGAAATTTAGCATTTTCAAAAGCAACATCTACTAGTTTTTTTTGTTCATTAAACTCACGCATTACAAACTACTTTTTGCATGGTTTCAAACTCTCTTTTCATAGCTTTATAGCTAGGAACATTGTTATCTCTTTCAATCATTGCTGGGATATCTATCTTATTTAGTGTATATTTTAAAAAATCCCAAACCTCATCTTTTACTTTCATTCCATGAGAATCAATAAGCATTCCTAACTCTTTATCCTCATAGTGTCCAGCTACATGTATATAAGCAGCGTGTGATAAGTCAAGATTGTTTATAAATTCATATGCATTAAAATTGTGATTTATAGAGTTTACATATATGTTATTTACATCTAAAAGCAATTTAGCACCACTTTTACTCATCAATTCATTTAAAAAATCAACTTCACCCATATCAGAATCTGGCACATAATAATATGTCGCATTCTCTAATATAAGTGATCGCTCTAGCACATCTTCTACAATTTTAACTTTTTTACTAATTGTATCTATGGTCTTTTTAGTCATACTAAGGGGTAATAAATCATAAGTTTGATGCCCCCTAAGAGATGTAAAACTGATATGATCTGAATAGTGCTCTATATTGTATCTATCTAAAAACTTTTTCATTTTCTTCAAAAATTTCATATCAACAGGCTCCATTGAGCCTATTGATAATGACAAACCATGTGCGACTACAGGTCTTAGCGAGATTACTTCTTCAAACTTTTCTCTATGATGAACTGGTATATCAAACCAATTTTCTGGTGCTATTTCCCACCAATCTGGCAAGAATCCATCGCTATTAATTTCTTGAAGAAAATCTCTTCTAAGACCAAGTCCTAATCCATTTATGTTGTTCATAACTTGAACCTTTAGATTATCCACACTTACCTGTACCACATTTGGCATCGGCATCTTTGTTAGCTTGTTTCATTTTTTTAGATTTATCATCCATCTTTTTAGTTGCAGCCTTATCACCACAACTTCCAGCTCCACACTTTCCATCTTTTTTCTTTAACATCATCTCTTTTTCAGATTTTGTTTTATTTCCACATTTACTTGCACCACATTTACCATCACTTCCACCAGCCACTGCAGTAGTTGCAGTCATTAGCGTTGCTCCCAAAAGGGCTCCTGCTAATTTTAATTTGTTTTGAGACTTCATTTGCTCTTCCTTCTTTTAAGTTATGATAAAATTGTAACAGTTTTGTGTGTAGTTAATATTTAGTCATATTATAATTTCATATTATTTTTATTATCAAAACTATTGACAATTTAGTTTTGATTGGCTATAATTTTGAACATATGTTCAGAAAGGTTTAATAATGAGTTTAGAAAACAATACACCATTAAGTGTTCCTAATCGATTACAAAATTTCCCTATCATGATGTTTTCCATCACTATGGGGATATCAGGCTTGGCGATAGCTTATGAAAAAGCTGCAGAATTATTTGGTTTACCTCACATTATAGGTTTGAGTTTAGCGTATTTAGATATGATTGTCTTTTTAGCTATATTTTTTACATACGCAACAAAAATGCTAATTTATATCAAAGAAGTAAAAGGAGAATTTTCCCATCCTGTTAGAAGTAACTTTTTTGCTGCTGTATCTATATCATTTTTATTGGTTTCAATTACATATCATGGAATCAGTTCTCAAATAGCACAAAATTTTTTCTATGTAGGAACTATACTTCAAACATATTTTACTTTTTATACTATTAGTTTTTGGGTAAATAACAACCTAAAACTAGATCACTCAAATCCAGCGTGGTTTATACCTATAGTAGGAAATGTACTTGTTCCTGTAGCTGGTCATGGTTATATAAACAATAGTTTTCTTATGTATTATTTTTCAGTAGGGCTATTCTTTTGGATTGTTCTTACTGCTATACTTATCAATAGAATTATATTTCATCATCAATTAGCTGGTAAGTTTATGCCTACACTATTTATATTTATAGCACCTCCTGCTGTAGCGTCTATCGCTTACACAAAAATGTATGGTCATTTTGATATATTTTCAAACTTTCTATACTCTTTAGCGCTATTTTTTACTTTTTTACTTTTATTTATGTTTAAAAACTTTCTTAAGCTAAAGTTTTTTATCTCTTGGTGGGCATTTACATTTCCACTAACAGCTGTAACTATAGCTTCTATGCTTGCTTATAAAAAAACTGGATTGATTGCATATAGCTATTTTGCATATCTATTTTTAGCTTTTTCTACGCTTGTTGTTTTCATAGTAGCACTAAGAACAATCCAACATATGTTTAAAAAAGAAATATGCGTATTGGAGTAATAAACTAAATTGATTACAAAAGAGAAAAAACAACCCGATAAAAAACCAACTTTTTTTATATCTCTAAAAAAAGCAACTTTAGGATTTATCTCTTTACTGCCAACCATACTTGCTGTGGTTGGTTTAGTCGCTTGTTTTCAAGTATACATAACACCACAAATGCTATCAAATCTCTTTGGGCATGGAATTATATTTGATATATTAGATGGTACATTCTTAGGTGCTATTTCTTCTGGTAATGGTGCTATTAGTTATGTTGTAGCTGAAGGATTGAAAAATCAAGGTGTGTCTACATATGCACTTATAGCATTTATCATGGCATGGACAACTTTAAGTTTTACTCATCTAGCAGCTGAAGCTTCAGTATTTGGAGTAAAGTTTACTGCTTTACGTAATCTTTTAACATTTTTAAGCACTATTGTTATAGCTTATCTATCAACTATAACACTGGGATTATTTTCATGAAAAAGTTTGAATTTAAAGGATTGAAATTTCTTGCAGTTGTTATTGGGTTGTTTATATGTTTAGCAATATTTGATTCTTCTAATATATCAAACATCATAAACAAATTTGGGATGACTCTATACAAAATCATCCCTATATTTATATTAGTTATTTTTGTTACTGCAATCATAAACTATTTTTTAAAACCAAAGCAAATTATGAAGCATTTAGGTAAAGATAGTGGCAAAAAAGGTATTTTTTACTCTTTGATTGGTGGTATCCTAAGTCATGGACCAATGTATGCATGGTATCCTATGCTTGAAGACATGAGAAAACATGGTCTTAGCTTTGGATTAATTGCAACTTTTATGTATGCAAGAGCAGTGAAAATCCCACTCTTACCATTTATGATCGCTCTATTTGGACTTCCTTTTACAATCATAGTCAATCTTTATATTTTGATTTTTGCCATTATCCAAGGTAAAATCATCGATAAAAATATATATTAATTATACCAACTTAGGGGTACTTCATCTATCTTTTTTTTATTCACTATCATAAACCTTTTAATCCCATAATTTGTAAGTGATATATAATGAAATAGTTAAAAACTTATGGTATACTTCCATCTTATGATTAGGAAGATATTCAAAAGAAGTCCCAAGAAGGGCAAATTAGATGCATTTATAAAAAAATATAAAATTCCAAGAGAATACCTATCAATAAATCAAAAATCTATAACAAAAGGTGTTGCAATAGGAATTTTTTGGGGATTTATACCTATGCCTATGCAAATGCTAGCTGTGGTATTAACAACCCCACTTGCAAGATTTAATGTCCCAATAGCAGTTAGTATGGTTTGGTTTAGCAATCCTGTTACTATGCCATTTATGTATTATATGGAGTATAAAACTGGTGCATTTTTACTTGGGATGGATTCTTTACATGTAGAATTAACTATGCAGTGGTTTAAACATCACTTAGGAGATATTTTTATACCACTTTATACTGGAACATTTTTTTATGCCATTAGTGTTTCAATACTTTCATATTATGCAATAAATTGGCTATGGATTCACTCTGTAAGAAAAGAAAAGCGTCACCAAAAAAGAAAAGACAACAGAAAGAAAAGACAACAGAAAGAAAAAGAAAAAATAACTCTCTAAGAGAGCATCCTAATTTCCATCTGTGAAAATGGTATATCTATATTTTCTTTTTTAAGCACATTAAAAACTTCTTGATTTATTGCGTATTGGACTTTAAAATAACTATTAGTTGGTGCCCAATATCTATACCCAATATCAACAGAGCTATTTGCAAACTTTTCTATACCAACAATTGGCTCATTGTCTTTTGAAACTTCATCGTGATTTAATAAAACATTTTTTATAAGCTCTATTGCTTTTTGCGTGTCACTATCATACGCTATGCCTACACTTCCTTCAACCAAACGATAAGAAAAAGAGTTAACTAAAACATCTCCTATCATGTACTTATTTGGAATTGTGATTTGCTCTTTATCTTCGTTTATCAAAACTGTATATGCTAATTTGATATCTTGTACCTGACCAAAAACACCATGTACGGTTATAGTATCATCTATTTTAAAAGGTTTTGTTATGATCAAAACTACTCCAGCAGCAAAGTTAGAAACACTTCCTTGAAGAGCCAATCCAGCAGTCAAAGAAGCCGCACCAAGAGCTGCTATAAATGGAGCTATTGAGATACCAAGTTTTCCAAGAGCTAAAATCCCCATCATAGCTATAACTAAAAAACGAACAAAATTAGATATAAAATTAACAATTATCTCATCTAGTTTAGTTTTTTGCAAAAGTTTTATGGTGTATCTTTGTATATATTTTGAAGCAACAATACCTATAAGCAGTATTATAAGTGCACCTAAAATCTGAAATGAATAATTTGTTATAAACTCAATCACAGTATTATAAAACTTTGTAACTTCTTGTAATTCTTGTTCCATATTTTCTCCTCGTATAATAAATTTATCAAGTTACTAGATCAATTTAGAGTAGTAATTTGATAATCATTTAGACTTTGGTAAAGTTTTATTAGTTTTACCAACATCTAAAACAACTTACAGTTAAAGAGTTGAATGACAGTCTTTTTTCCTTATGAACTTGTATCTTCAAAGAAAGCATACTGCGTTTAACTAAAGTAACTTACATATAGGATGCAAAGATAGAATTTATTTCTAATCTTCTATCGTTACGAGGCTGTAAGAAAAAGTTAGACATAAAAGGATCAGTCATGTATTTCGTAGGAATAGATATAGCAAAAAGTTTTCATGTCGCAGCAGTGCTTAGTATTGAAAGTGATAAAGTATTAAATACTTTAAAATTAAACAATGATGAAGAAGGGTTTGAAAAGTTATTCTTGCTTCTATCATCTATTGATGAAATATCAAACTTCACTATTGCCATGGAAGCCACTGGGCTATTCTTTGAAAATCTCTATCTTTATTTGAAAGCAAAGGGGTTTAAGGTAGTATTACTTAATCCCTATCAAACAAATAGATTCAGAGAAATGGATACAATGAAGAAAGTTAAAAATGACAACATAGATGCACTAATGATTGCAGCTTTGATAAAATCAGGTAGATATTCCAAAGCGTATGTAAGTGAAGACTCATATCAAAGTATTAAATCTTTGTATAGACATAAGTCTAGCTTACAGGATGAACTAAAAAAACATAAACGACAAGTAAGTACTCTTCTTGCAGTTGTATTTCCAGAGATGGAACAAGTGATCAAAGATCCATTTAATGTTACTGGACTTGCACTGCTTGAAAAATATCCAACAGCAAAGCACTATCATCATGCTAGTGTAGATAGAATACTTAAAACTTTTAGAGGCATCAAGGGCAATAATTTCAATGAAAATAAAGCTACAAAGCTTTTAGAGTTAGCTAAGCACTCTATCTATCAAGGCAATGGTGTTGATGAGAGAGCATTTGTGATTCTATCTCATATTAGACAAATCAAATTTATCAACAATGAGATTGAGCAATGTGAAACTCAAATGTTAGCTCTTTTTAATCAACAACCAAAGCTTGATACAAATGAAGAGCAAGAGGTTATGAATATCATTGATAATCTCAGAACCATACCTGGAGTATCTGATAAAACCATCTTTGCCCTTATGAGTGAATGTGGTGATCTATCTAGATTTACCAATCAAAACAGTTTCATAGGTTATCTTGGTCTTTATCCAACACTAGAGCAATCAGGCAATAAAACAGTTCATGGACCAATTGCAAAGCGTGGAGCCAAGCTAGCCAAAAAAGCACTCTACCAAGCTGCCATTGCTAGTATTAGACACAACAAAGAGCTTAATAAACTCTTCTACGACAAAGTCTCTTCTGGAAGAGCTAAAAAAGAAGCTGTTGTTATAGTTGCTAGAAAACTTGCTCATATCATTTTAGCTATTTACAAAAATAATGTTGCCTATAACCCACAAAGGGTATTCGTCACATCTTGATCTTTATCATTCAACTATTTAACAATAAGTTGTAATAGAACTTGGCAAATAAACATTGAGCCACATAGTGTCTCAACCATACCATTGTCAAACCAAACATTTTTAGTGTTTGATTATCAAAGCACTCTAGTAAAATTCTAGATACTTACCTAAAATGAGTGTTTCAAAAATCAAACATTAGCAAGAAAAAATCTCTTGCTATGTTCTTTAAAATTTCACTGTTAATATACTATTGTCTTTTTTAAATTTTACCTTTCGTTTAAGCTATTCTTTATAGGATTGCTTTTAAGTACCTAACCACAAATAAAACCAATTAACAGCGATAAGCAAAAGGTGTAGATACAAGGCAGATTTTTGAAATCCTAGCTGCTGCTAAGATGAAAAAATCTAACGAAGTAGATGCGCCTTTTGCTTATCGCCCAAAGGGAGTTCTAAAATGACAGCTATTAGTGCGTTAAAAACTTTTGAAGCTACTAGTAGCTCCTGCAAGTTTTTGCCTTCTACTAACTATCATTTTAGAACTCTGTTATTTGGTCTTATTTGTGGTTAGGTACTTAAGCATTTATTATACCAAAAAATAATATGATATAACCTATCTTCTTTAAGGAGCTTATATGCACAATATGGGTGAACCTCGCATAAAAATTGTAGCAATGCCAAAAGACACTAACCCATCTGGAAATATTTTTGGTGGTTGGATTATGTCTCAGATTGATATAGCTGGAGCCTTAGCAACAAGAGATTTACCAATCCACAGAGTTGTAACAGTTGCAGTTAATTCTATGAGCTTTAGAGAGCCAATTTTTGTAGGAGATGTAGTAAGCTTTTATGCAAAAGTTATAAAGGTAGGAAATTCTTCAGTAAAAACAAAAGTAGAAGTAACAGCTGAGAGAAGTAATGATGATGGCTTTAGAAGATGTGTACATGTAACAAGTGCAGTTGTTACTTATGTATCAGTCGATGATGATGGGAAAAAACAGAGTATTGAGTGTTCCAATAACTATCTAAGAGCTTTAGGATTAGATGAAAATGAATAAATTTTCTTTACATGTAGATACTTTTAAGTACTGGCTTGATAATTTTAATAAAATAAGTTTTGATATTGAAAAAGAAGATTTAGAAGATACAAAAGCTATGCTTAACAAATTAGTCCAAAACCAAGATATAGACCAATATGAGATAGAACTATTATACACTCTTAGTTTAGATAATGCCACTATGCAAAAAAATGATTTTATCAAGTTTCAAGCTAAAAAACTTGTAAATTTTATAAACGAGAAAATTCTTACAAATATAAATAAAGAGTTATTGTAATCTTTTTGTAACCAACTTAATTTATAATTCCATCATAAAACTTGAAAAGGAATTAAAAATGAAAAAAATCGTTACAATCGCAGTAGCTGGTTTAATCGCATCAACTGCACTTAATGCAGCTGACATAAAAGGTAGTGGAGCATCATTTCCATATAGTGTATATCAAAAGTGGTTAAAAGCTTACCATAAAGACACTGGTGTAAAAGTTGATTATATATCAAAAGGTTCTTCAAAAGGTATCAAAGATATCAAAGCAAGAGCAGTTGATTTTGCTGGTAGCGATAAACCTCTTAGCCCAAAAGCACTTGCTGAAGCAAAACTTTATCAGTTCCCTGCAGTTGTTGGGGCAATCACAATGGGATACAATCTTCCAAATGTATCAGGCTTAAAACTATCTCGTGCAGCAATAGCTGAAATAGCACTTGGTAACGTAAAATACTGGGATAACGAACTAATCGCTATGTCAAATCCTGGCGTAAAACTTCCTCATAAAAAACTTACTTTTGTTCACAGATCAGATGGAAGTGGTACAACTTATAACTTTACTTACTATCTAAGTAAGAGTAACTCAGAGTGGAGAAAAAACTTTGGTGCTAAAAAATCAGTAAATTGGCCTGGAGATCACCATATAGGTGGTAATAAAAACACTGGTGTTGCATCTCTTATCAAGCAAACTCCATATGCTGTTGGCTATATTGATTATGCTGATGCAAAAAATAACTCTATCACTATGGCAACTGTTGAGAACAAAGAAGGTTACTACATCAAACCTGAACTTAAAAACTTTCAAACTTCAGCTGCAAAAGCTAGTTTTGATCCTAAAAAAGACTTTTATGCAATCATAGCTGATCCTAGCGGAAAAGGCTCTTACCCAATGGTAGCAGCAACTTTTATACTTCTTCCAAAAGAAAAAGCTGATACTAACAAAAAAGTAACAGCATTTTATGACTGGTCATATAAAAATGGGCAAGATTTAGCTGCAAGCTTAGGTTTTGTTCCACTTCCAGATGCTTTAACTACTAAAATCAAAGCTTACTGGAGCGAAAAAGGTATCAAGTAACCTTTTTTAAACCTCTAAAAGCCCTGCTATATCTTTTATAGCAGGGCTTTTTTTGTTTCTAAAATGTAATCCTTTTTGATTATAATTTTCAAAAAGGATTTACAATGGTTAACATTCAAAAAGCTATCTGTGTCAAATACCCAGCTATTACAAATCTACCATTTATCATTAAAAAGCCAATCTTTGGATTTGTCAAAAGGCTAATACGAGAAAATGAGATAAATGCTTTTTTAAAATCATATGAAAATGTAGGGCCATTTGAATTTGTAGATGGAGTTTTGGATTACTTCAACTTTTCATATAAAGTTTCTAGTAATCAAATAGAAAACATTCCTTGTGAAGGAAGAGTTATCATCATAGCAAACCATCCTCTTGGTGCTCTTGATGCACTTTCTTTGATAAATCTTGTTAAAAAAGTAAGAAGTGATGTAAAAGTTTTAGCAAATGATGTTTTAGCTCAAATAGATCAGTTAAAACCAATACTTTTAAGTATAGACGCATTTGGCTCAAAAACTTCAAAACAGACATTGGAGCAGATTTATAACTCTCTTGATAAAGAAGAAGCGATAATCATTTTTCCTTCAGGAGAAGTATCTCGCGCTCGTCCTGATGGGATAAAAGACACAAAATGGCATAAAGGTTTTTTAAAATTTGCACTCAAAAAAAACACTCCAATACTTCCTATTTATATAAAAGCAAAAAATTCTGCTTTTTTTTATACCATATCTACTATAAATAAAAAACTCTCTGCAAGTCTTCTTCCTTGGGAAATGTTTAATAAAAAAAATAAAAGTTTAGAGTTTGTTATAGGAGAAATCATCCCTTTTAAAAGTTTTGAAAAAAACACATTTAACATCAAAACTAAAGTTAAACTTTTTAAAAAACATTTATATAATATTTCTAAAAATAAAACTCCAATTTTCGCAACACAAAAATGCATAGCACACCCTGAAGATAGAAAAAAAATAAAAGAGGAATTAAATGCATCAACTCTTTTAGGAAAAACTAGTGACGGGAAAAAAATATATCTTTATGAATATGAAAATGAATCATCTGTTATGAAAGAAATAAGCCGTTTAAGAGAGTTTACATTTAGAAAAGTTGAAGAAGGTACTGGCAAAAAAAGAGATTTGGATGAGTTTGATGAGTACTATAAACATATAGTTTTATGGGATGAAGACAAACTTGAAGTTATTGGTTCTTATCGCATTGGTGAAAGTGATTTTATAAGTGAATATTTTGGGCAAGAAGGCTTTTATAGTAATTCTTTGTTTTATTTCAATCAAGAGTTTGAAGAGTATTTGAGTAACTCAATAGAGTTAGGACGAAGCTTCGTACAACCAAAATACTGGGGCAGTAGAGCATTAGATTATCTTTGGCAAGGCATAGGGGCATATTTATATAAAAATCCACATATAAGATATATGTTTGGTCCAGTTTCTCTAAGTTCATCAATACCAAAAGGTGCTCAAAATCTCATCATATATTATTATTCAAAATATTATGGCGCTAATAACAATGCAATAAATCCAAAAAATCCATTTGTTTTTAATAAAGATGAAAAAACAGAAATGCAACAAATATTTACAGGAGAAGATAAAAAAGAGAACTTTGAGCTTTTAAAAGAGCATTTAGCCTGTTATGGAGTTAGCGTCCCTGTACTGTATAAACAATATACAGAACTTTGTGAAGAAGGTGGTATATCTTTTATGGGATTTAATATAGATGAAAATTTCAACAATTGTGTTGATAGTTTTATTGTTGTTGATATAGAAAAAATTAAAGACAAAAAAAGACAAAGATATATTAAAGGTCAGTTATAATGAGCGAAAAAGTTTTTATTGTAGATACAAACATAATCCTACAAGGTCTTCACAACATCATAAATCTATCACAAGGTGGTGAAAATGTAGTCGTAATTGCTGAAACAGTACTACTTGAAGTTGAAAACAAAAAAAAGCAGCTCGATGAAGTTGGTTACAATGCAAGAGAATTTGCAAGATTTTTGGCAAATGCAAATGTTGTTGAAATTGAGCAAAATCTTGGTTTCAAAATTGTAAGAATGGCAAAAGATGATATTGTTCTTGATATCATATCAAAAGATATTTATGAAAATAGTATAGAAGAAAATAACAGAGCTGAAAGCAACGATAAAAGAATCATCGAAATAGCTGAGATATCAAAAAAACACTACAAAAAAAGAGAAGTCATTTTTTTATCTATTGATGTATATGCAAGAATATTTGCTCTTTTAAAAAAAGTAGAAACACAAACTCTAAAAGAAGATAAAGCAGAAGTTCCAAAAATAGAGTTATATAAAACAATAGAAGTTGATGAAGATATACTAGAAAATTTAAACAATGAAAATATAACTACTATAGATGAAGAATACAAACCATCTAATAGAAGCTATGAATTTACAACTCCAAATGGAAATAAAAAATATGCAATTATACATAATGAAAAAATATATACGCATGAAAAAAATGACTTTCACGGATATAAAATCAAACCCATAAATATCCAACAAAAACTCTTCATGAAAGCAATAACAAGTAACTTATACAACCTAATTGTAGTAGATGCAAAAGCGGGAAGTGGAAAAACTTTACTCTCTATATATGGTGCTATGAGAATGGTTTCAAAAGGTTTGTATGATAAGATAGTATATACAAGAAACTCTATTGAGAGTTTAGATAGAGGTGAAGATATTGGTTATCTATCTGGAAATGAAGAAAAATTTCGCATCTACAATATGGCACTAAATGATACAGTAGAGTTTATTGCAAAAAGTATGTTGAAAAAACAAAAAGATGAAAACATAGAATCTATAAAAGCAAAAGCAGAAGAGCTAATAGAAAAAAACCACATAGAAAAGCTATGGCCAGGAGAAGCAAGAGGAAGAACTTTAAGCAATGCTATTGTCATCTTAGATGAGTGGCAAAATAGTTCACAAAAAACAACGCAACTAATTCTCTCAAGACTTGATAACAGCTGTATGGCTATTGTTATAGGCTCAAACAGACAAATCGATAATCTCTATTTAAACAAATACAACAATGGACTAACAAGCTTGATAAAACAAACAACCCATCAAGACAAAGAGTTATCAATGTTTGCCATAGAGTTACAATCAGCAGTTCGTGGAAAATTTGCTGAATTTAGTGAGAGGATATATGAGAGTTAACATGCTCTTCACACCACTTTTGACCATACTCATAACCTAAATCAAATCCTTTTTGTAAGCTCTTAAAAGAGAACATTTTGTATTTTAATATCTCTTTTGGAGCTACGTAAAAATCACACATTTTTATGCTTTTTTGTAAATTTGCTGAGGTCAATATACTTAAAAGCTTCATTATAACTATCTTTAAACTGTTTTTTTTGTAAGCTATGCTTGGCATGATATTTATACCTAAAATCTTCTCATCAAAACTTTTAAGTGGAGCAACAGGCATCAAATCCAATATACCTCCATCAACCAAAACTTTTTCATCGTAGATAATAGGACTAAAAAATGGAACCAACGCACATGAAGCACATATAAGCTCTTTAGCTGGACCCTCGTTAAAATATAGAGCTTTTTGTGTATCTAAATCTGTCACACAAGCAAAAAAAGGAATTTTTGTTTGAGATAAATCATCATACAAAAACAACTTATCTAAAATCTTTGCTTCCAAGTCAATTTTAAATAGCCCTTTGGAAAACCAAGTAAATTTAAATATCTTTTTAAACTCTTTTGATTTAAATATTTTGAGTGTTTGCCTAGGAGAAATTCCACAACTTATAGCTCCTCCAACCAAAGCTCCAGCACTTGAGCCACTGATAGCTTTTATAACAACTCCATTTTTTTGTAAAGCATCTATGAAGCCCAAATGAAAAGATCCTCTTGCAGCTCCTCCTGAGAGAGCTAAACATACTTCTAATGTTGGTTTGGTTGTAACTCTATGATTTTCCATTTTCCCTCCAAGTTTTCAACGACAGCACTGCAGTTTTCTACCCAATCACCACAATTTAAATATACTAAATCATCGATTATTTTATTTTCTGCTTTATGAATATGTCCACATATAACACCATCATAATCTAACTTTTTTGCATGCTCTGTCAAAATTTCTTCAAAATCCGTTATAAAGCTAACTGATTTTTTAACATTGTCTTTTACGTACTTTGAAAAAGACCAATATTTTCCTATACCAAGTATTCTTCTTATTTGATTTATTCTTTTGTTTAGATATAAAAGTAAATCATATCCAACATCACCTAGATGAGCAAGCCATTTTTTAGTCATAGTTATACTATCAAAAAAGTCCCCATGCGTTACAAGATATTTTTTACCATCAATCCCATAATGCGTATACTCATTTGCTATTTTCAAACTATCTCCTAAAAGCATTGGTATAAATGGTCTCAAAAATTCATCATGGTTGCCTGTTATATAAAAAACATTTGTACCTTTTCTTGCTTTTCTTAGAATCTTTTGAATCACATCAGAGTTTGCTTGTGACCAATAAAACTTTCTCTTTATCGCCCAACCATCAATAATATCGCCAACAAGATAAAGATTTTCAGATTCATTGTCTCTTAAAAACTCCAAAAGTTTTTCAGATTGAGAAAATCTAGTTCCAAGGTGAATATCTGATATGAAAATCGATTTATATTTCATTACAATAATCCTTTCTATTAATTTTACTAAACATTATTAACAAAAGGATTACAACTCCAATATATACATGTAGAGCTACTTGTATAGCCTACATGTAATCCTTATGTAACTTATATCATTTATACTTACCGTAAATAATTTAGAGGAGGTATAAATGTTTAAAAAAACAGATAAGCCAATTTATCTACATATATACAATGCAATTTTAAATGACATAAAAAACAAAAAGTACCAACCTCTAAAGGCTATACCTTCTGAAAATAGCTTATCAAAAATGTACGATGCAAATAGGCACACAATTAGAAAAGCATTAAAAATTTTAAAAAATGAAGGGCATATCTATACAAAAAGAGGCCTTGGAAACTTTATAGCGAGTATAAATATACCCTACTCTATTACAGATAAGAGTAGCTATTCATCAAAAATTGCTGATTTAGGATATACACCAAAAACCAAGCTTTTACATGTAGATATCGTTGAAGCCAATAAACAAATTGCAGAAAAATTAAACTTATCTACAAAAACTAAAGTCATAAAACTAAAGCTTCTAAGATTTGCGGATGATTTACCGATACAAGTTACATATAATTATTTTGATGCATTTAGATATAAAAAGATTCTTGATTATTTAGATTTTAAGCCATTTTCTTTGTATAAAATTTTAGAACAGTGTTATCCAGACTTGGAAATAAGAAAAATATCAACACAATTTGAATCTTCCCTCTCTTCAAAAGAATTTAGTAAAGACCTTGATATAGCTAAAAATACTCCTATTTTATCAGTTCATACTATCTCAAAAGATCAAAACAATAACTATGTAGAGTATGGGATTAGCAACTTTAGAGGTGATATATGCAAAATAAACGTAGATTTAACAGGAGATAATTAGATGATAAATATGAAAAACTTAGTGCTCGGATATAAAAAAGAAAAAATACTAAGTAATGTAAATTTGAAAATCAAAAAAGGTGAATTCATATCTATAATAGGACCAAGTGGAGCTGGAAAATCTACGCTTATGATGTCTGTCGTAGGTGGGATAAAAGTTTTTGATGGAAAATTCAAAGTTTTAGATTACGATATGGATAAAATCTCCAAGAAAAAATTAACAAAAATTAGAGCACAAATAGGGATTATCTTTCAAGGTTACAACTTAGTAGATAGATTAAGTGTTCTTGATAATGTCGTAAGTGGAATGTTAAGTGAAATTCCAATGCCAAGAGCGATAATAAAATACTACAAAGAAAAAGATTTAAAAAAAGCCAAAGAATACATGGAAATAGTTGACATTACAAAATACTCTGCAAAAAGATGTGATGAGTTAAGTGGTGGACAAAGACAAAGAGTTGCAATTGCTAGGGCCTTGGCAGGTGAGCCCAAAATCATCCTTGCAGACGAGCCTATATCTGCACTTGATCAAAAAAGTGCAAAAAAGGTAATGGATATCTTAAAAAAGGTGAATGAAACCTATGGTGTAACCATCATAGCAAATCTTCATCACCTAGAAGTTGCCAAAGAGTACTGTGACCGTATCATTGGAGTGAATAGTGGCACAGTCGTCTTTGACGGTACGAGCGGTGAACTATCAAAAGAGATAGTTGAAAAAATCTATGCTACTGATACCAAAAAGTAGTGTAGCAAAATACAAATTTCAAGGAAATAAAATGAGAAGATCATTTCTAAAAAAAGCTGTTCTAACTACACTTGCACTTACTCTAGGTGCATCAACATTAAGTGCTACACAAAAAGATTGGCCAAAAGAACTTAACTTTGGTGTAATCCCTGTTGCTGGTTCAACTACTATGGATGAGACATTTGGTGGACTTACAAAATACCTACAAAACAAATTAGGTATAAAAGTAAAACTTTCTACAGCTAGTGACTATGCTGGTGTTATTTTAGCAATGGCACACAAACATGTTGATCTTGCATATTTTGGACCAAAATCATACGTAGAAGCTGCAAAAAGAGCAAATGCTGAAGCAGTTGCTGTTGAAGTAGATGCTGAGACTGGTATTCCAGGATATTATGGAATCATTATCACAAAAAAAGGAAGTGGCTTAAAAAGCATAGAAGACATCAAAGGTAAAACTTGGGCATTTACTGATACTCATTCAACTTCAGGCACATTGGTTCCTAGCGTTATGTTTGCAAAAAAGAATATCAAACCAGAGAATTATTTTTCAAAAGTTATTTACTCAGGTGGACACGAAGCATCTTTACTTGCAGTAAAAGCTGGAAGAGTTGATGCTGCATCTACTAATAACCTTGATTACCAAAGAGGATTAGACAAACACTGGAAAGCAAGTGATTATAATATCATTTATAAATCAGATTTAATTCCAGGTTCTCCAATGGCTGTTAGAAAAGACTTACCTGAATCTCTTAAAATGGCAATAAAAGGTGCGTTAATTGCATTTAAAGATAAAGAAATCTTAAAAAAGATGAAAATTGATGGATATCAAAATGTAGATGATAGCATCTATAACCCTGTTAGAGAACTTATAGAGTTTAAAAAATCTCTTAAAAAATAATACACGATATTAGTGGCGAACAATTTCGCCACTAAACTTAAATCCAAATTAACAAAAAGGTAAATTATGACGATTGATGACTTAAAAAAACAATCAAACCCATTTAAAATATTTAATCTATTTATCATATCACTTCTTGTTTACATCTTTATCCAAAGTTGGACAAGTACCGAAATGAGTATTAAAGCCTTGATTGATGGCTGGGGATATATGGTTTCATATATACAAGGAAATCCTGATATAAAAGGGAGTGGTTTTTTCCCACCAAGTTTCTATCATGATGAATTGGTTAAATATTTTTGGGCGATGGTAGAAACTGTTGAAATGGCATTTGTCGCACTCATTTTATCTATAATCATCGCAGTACCACTTTCTTATATCACTTCCAGAAATATTTTACAAATACTAATTCCTGGAAAAAGTCTTTTTCATGAAGGTTTTAGAAAAACACTTTATGGACTAGGAATTACAATAGCAAATATATTTAGATCTGTAAATGAACTTATCTGGGCACTTATTTTTGTAAGTGCTGTTGGGCTCGGTCCAATGGCAGGTATACTAGCACTTAGTATTCATACTGCTGGAGTTTTAAGTAAACTTCTTAGTGAAGGCAATGAAGCAATTGACCCAGGTCCTGTAGAAGCACTAACTAATAGTGGTGCAGGATTTATTAAAATACTAGTTTATGCTGTAATTCCTCAAACTATTCCTCATTTTGTATCAATGGTTCTTTATCGTTTTGAGAGTGATGTAAGAAGTGCTGCGATATTAGGTTTTGTAGGTGCTGGAGGAATTGGTTTTTATCTTTTTGATAAATTAAGAGGTTTTGAAAATGCTGAAGTAAGTACTATTTTATTATTTATAATCACAACCGTTTGGGCACTTGATAAGCTAAGTGCAATGATAAGAAAAAGGTTTATATAAATGAATACTATCAAAAGAGAAGATTTAAACTTTATACTTCAAAAAGCAGATATAAAGAGTTTAAAAGAGTTATATAAAAATATAAAAGACAAGTACAAAGTGACTATTTTACAAGCTCCAACCATGCAAACACTTTTGCAACCAATTGTTGATCCTATTAGTGATGGAGAATTTTATGCTGGTGAAGTTCTTGTAACTACTACAATAGTAAGTGTAGGAGACAGTTCCAATAAAGGTTGGGCAATGGTGCAAGATGATGATGAAAAACTATCTTTATATATAAGTGTATGCGATGGTGCATATGGTGCTGGTTTTTTTAAACACGAGATTGAATCATTAGCCAAAAAAATAAAAATCAATATGCAAATTAAACAACAAAAGATAAATCAAAAAATCAACTCTACAAAAGTTAGTTTTGATTTAATGGCATAAGGTAAGATATGAAAAGCGTAGATTTAGAAAAATTAAATAGAAAAAATTTTAGAGCTATGATAAATGCTTTATCGATGCCTGGAAATATAGACAAAATAAAACCTCTTTATGATTCATATCTTCTAGCATTAGCAAATATTTTGCTATATAGCGAAATCTCTTTTTTTTATGAAGGAAAAGAAGATATGAGTATCGTTGAAGCTATAACAAATGCAAAAAAAGAGTCTATTGAAAATGCAGATTATATTTTTTGTGATGTTGTGGAAAAAAACCTAATAACAAGAGCTAAAAAGGGAGATTATATCAACCCTGATTTTTCAGCAACTCTCATCTTTACATGTAAAGATAACATAAGCACAAAAGCAGTTTTAAGTGGTCCTGGGATAAACAATACCAAAGAAGTTAATTTACCATGTGATAAAAATTTTATAGAAGAGTTGATGAAAAAAAACAGTGAGTATCCGTTGGGTATAGAAGTTTTTTTTCTTATGAATGATGGTGAGATACTAGCACTAAGTAGAACAACCAAAGTAGAGGTAATATAATGGGATATGTTGCTATAAAAGGTGGTGAAGAAGCTATAAAGAATTCTTTAGCATTTTATGATGATACATTCAAATACAAAATAAAACCTAAAGATATAGAAAAATCTCTAAGTTTTGCAGTAGACAAAGTCATGAGTGAAGGTAGTTTATATAGTAAAAAATTATCTGCCATTGCGATTCAAAAAAGTGGTGGAGACTTACTAAATGCAGCATTTTTCTTAAGAGCCCATAGGAGTTCTTGTGCAAGAGTAGGCATAGCAAAAGTAATAAATACAGATGATATGAGAGTAACAAGACGAATCTCATCTGCTTTTAAAGACATAAAAGGTGGGCAGATTTTGGGTCCATCAAATGACTATGAAGTAAAACTAATACTAAAAAAGGCATCAAATAAAACTTTATGGAGTATGTATAGTGATGAAGATGTTTTTGTAGAATCTGCACTAAAACCACTTAGAGATCAAAACCTTGTAAAAACACTAAAAAAAGATGAAGTTACTTCTGATATCACAAGAGTTTTTCCAGCACCACCTTACCCAAGAAGCGCTGTTATGCAAATCATGAGCAGAGGCGAAGGTGGAAGTATGTTAGGTTTTGCATATACTACTATGAGAGGCTATGGTGATGTGCATCCTACTATTGGTGATCTTAGAATTGGAACTTGTGATGTTAAATTTACTCACCCTTTTACAAAAAAAGAGGTGAAAATCTGTGAAATAGAAGCAACATCTTGTGAAGTAGCAGCAACTTTTGAGAAACAAGAAGATGGATCAACAAAACTTTCAACAGGATACGGGTTTTGTTTTGGAGTTAATGAAACAAAAGCCATAAGCATGGCCATACTTGATACTTCTTTATACAACAGTGCTCACACCATAGGTGAAGGTAGTATAGCAGATAACTTTGAAATGATAGTTCATCATATAGATGGAATAGAATCTATGGGCTTTACAAATCACTACAAATTGCCACATTATGTGACATTTCAAGCTGATTTACAAGTATTTTCAAATGCCCAAAAGCATTCTAAAGGAGAAAACTAAATGAGATATGCCTTTTTAGATGAAGATGCAAAAAAAGAGATAAGAAAAGCCACATTAAAAGCTATTGCAATTCCTGGATATCAAGTTTCATTTGCCTCAAGAGAATTACCAATCGCAAGAGGTTGGGGAACAGGTGGTCTTCAAGTTACACTATCTATCATGAATGAAAAAGATACTTTGAAAGTTATAGACCAAGGTTGTGATGGAAGTGTAAATGCTGTTAATATAAGAAACTTTATCTCTTCTGTTACAAAAGTTAAAACTACAGTTGATATGAATGAAGCAAGTATCATTCAAAGTAGACACAGAGTTCCTGAAGAGCCTATGAACGAAGGGCAAATACTTGTACTTCAAGTTCCAGAACCAGAAGTGCTAACAAATGTAGAAGCTGACAGTTTCAAACAAAAAATCATGCATGCAAATAGCGACTATGCTAAATTGTGGGTACTTTTATATGAAGATACTGCACAATTTGGCGATAGCCGTATCGGTCATAGATACCCAGTTATGGTAAACGATAGATATGCTATGGATCCAAGCCCAATACCAAAGTATGATACTTTGAAACTAAACAAAAACAAAGGGCTAATCTTACTTGGAGCAGGAAGAGAAAAAAAGATTTATGCCTTACCTCCTTATACAAAAGTAGAACCTTTAAAATTTGAAGATAGAGAGTTCAAAATAGAAAAATTTGAAAATATAAAATGCGAAAGATGTGGTGCAAGTGGAGTGTTTATGGATGAAGTTCACACTGATGATGGAAAAGTCAAATACTACTGTAACGATACAGCCTATTGTGATAAACAATTAGAAGGTAAACTATGATTTTAGATTTAAAAAATATATGCAAAGTATATGGCTCTTTTTGTGATAAATGTTTAGAATCAACAGGCGAAAAATTCGATAGTTCGATTTGTCCTCACTGTGGCAGTGTCGTAGCTGTTAACAATGTAAGCCTACATCTTAAAAAAGGCGAGATATTAGGAATAGTGGGAGAGAGTGGAAGTGGAAAATCTACTCTTTTACAACTCATATACCAAGATCAAAAAGCCTCTAGTGGTATCCTATATATGGATAGTTTTGTAGATAAACTAGGCGGATACAAAAATGTTTTAGAAGCCAATGCAAGTGAACTAGGATACCTAAAAGATGAACTCATGTCTATGATATATCAAAATCCTGTGCTAGGGCTGAACTATCAGTTTAGTGCAGGTGGTAACATAGCTGAAAAAGTTATCATGAGTGGCACTAAAAAGTATGAAGACATTAGAGAGCGAGCCTTATACTTTTTAGATAAAACTGAAATCCCAACTAGCAGGATTGATGATTATCCGGATAGATTTAGTGGTGGTCAACAACAAAGAATCCAAATCTCAAAAGCCCTTTCAAGTAATCCTAAAATTTTACTTCTTGATGAACCTACAACAGGACTTGATTTATCTGTACAAGCAAAAATACTAGATCTTATCAAAGTTCTTCAAAAAGAGATAGGATTTTCTATGGTTATAGTTTCTCATGATTTAGGTGTTATAAAACACTTAACAGATATCTGTATAGTTATGAAAAACGGTGAAATTGTGGAGTATGGCCTAACAGATCAGATTTTAGAAGATCCACAACATGCCTACACTCAAGTGCTAGTTTCTAGTGTACTTTAAAGGGAAAATATGTACAAAATAAAAGTAGAAAATTTATCAAAAACTTTTAAAATTTATAGTAGAGGTGGTTTAGAAATAAAAGGTTATGAAGATATAAACTTTGAAGTAAAAAATGGCGAATTTATCTCTTTATTTGGACCAAGTGGCATGGGGAAATCTTCTATATTAAAAGCACTATATAGAACATATACAAC
Source organism: Sulfurospirillum sp. 1307 (assembly GCF_054408545.1). Classification (NCBI taxonomy): domain Bacteria; kingdom Pseudomonadati; phylum Campylobacterota; class Epsilonproteobacteria; order Campylobacterales; family Sulfurospirillaceae; genus Sulfurospirillum; species Sulfurospirillum sp. 1307. Next base: position 1,892,037 of record NZ_CP176011.1, read on the forward strand.
AACTAAAGGTGATATTTTATTTACAAAAGAAGATGGAAATATCGTCAATATAGCAACTTGTAATGAAAGTCAAATGTTAGAGCTTAGAAAAAATGAGATTGGCTATGTATCACAGTTTTTACAAATATTGCCAAGAATTAGTGCAGTAGATGTTGTAGCAACTCCTTTGATAGAAAAAGGAGAATCTGAAGAAAAAGCAAGAGATAAAGCAAAAGAGATGCTTAGTTATTTATCTATAAAAGATGAACTTTTTGATGTTTCTCCTTTGACTTTTAGTGGAGGTGAGCAACAAAGAGTAAATATAGCAAAAGGTATCATTGCTCCAAAATCAGTTCTTCTTTTAGATGAACCAACAGCTTCATTGGACAAAATAAACACTATGAAAGTGATTGATAAACTAAAAGAGATAAAAAAAGAAGGTGTTGCAATGGTTGGCATTTTTCATGACTTAGAAGCTATGAGTGCTATAAGTGATAAAGTATTTGATATCAAGGAAAAAAAATATGCAAACTATAATTAGAAGTAAAAATGTACTAATAGATGGTAAATTTAAAGCTGCAGACATAGTTATACAAGGAAAAATAATTACTTCTGTACAAAAATACAAATCAATAGATGTAGCTATTGATTTAGGTGAGAGAAGAGTAGTTCCAGGTTTTGTTGATTTACACTCAGATGCAATTGAAAAAGAGATAGAACCACGTCCTGGAGCTAGATTTCCTGTCCAAATGGCAGTAGTTGAGCTTGATAAAAAACTATCAATGTCAGGTATTACAACAATGTATCATGCTGTTGGGTTTAATGATGAAGAGCTTCATAAAGGTAGAGGTACAAAAGAATCCAAAGAATTGATAGAAGAAATTTATAAAGCAAATCAATCACATCTAGGGGTTGACAATCTTATACATGTAAGGTTTGAAATCACAAGCCATAGCTCAATAGATACTATTAAAAATCTTATAAAAGAAGATAAAGTAAGTATGCTTTCAGTGATGGACCACTCCCCTGGACAAGGACAGTTTAAAACACTAGAGAGTTGGAAAAAACACCACTTGGCATGTTATGAGATAGAAGAACATGAGGTTGAGACATATATAAAAAGTAAAAATTCAAAAGATAAAATTGGTGTTGTTGAAGATTTGGTTGACTTTGGGTTGTCACATAATTTACCAGTTTTGAGTCATGATGATGATACCGAGGAGAAAATCAACACATTAAAAAAACTTGGAGTAACTTTTTCTGAATTTCCACTCAGTGTAGAAGTAGCAAAATATGCAAAAAGCCTAAACATAAGTACAGGTATGGGTGCTCCAAATGTTGTAAGGGGAGGAAGCCAGAGTGGAAATATAGCTGCAAAAGAGCTTGTGAAAGAGGGAGTTTGTGATTATCTTTGTAGTGATTATCACCCTTCATCGATGCTACTTAGTCCATACAGATTAAAAGAAGATGTAAATTTAAATCTAGAAGATGGGTTTTCTATGATAAGTACTACTCCAGCAAAACTTGCAAATCTTCAAGATAGAGGTGAGATAAAAGAAAATATGCTAGCAGATATCGCTGTTATTGATGAGTCTCATTTTCCAAAAATCGTTCTGACTTTTAAAAGTGGAGAAGTAGTTTACAATGGGATAAGAGGTTTTAAAATATGAAAAAAATACTAGGTGATAAACCATTTATAGGAAAAAATACCACTCTAGTAGAATCCTCATTTGGAAAGTATGTGGAAATTGGAGCATATAATGATATAACTGAAAGTTTTATGGACGATTATAGTTATACAAGCATGAACTGTCAAATCATATACTCTAAAATAGGTAAATTTGTCAATATTGCTTCTTATGTAAGACTAAATCCAGGGCAACATCCAAAAGAGTGGGTTTGTCAACATCATATGTTATACAGAAAAGAGATGTATGGCTTTGGTTTAGATGATGAAGAGTTTTTTAATCATAGAAGAGAAAAACAAGTTTTGGTAGGACATGATGTTTGGATAGGACACAATGTCACTGTTATGGGAGGTGTAACTATAGGAAATGGAGCAGTTATTGGTAGTGGTGCTATCGTTACAAAAGATATTCCTGCTTATGCAATAGTTGTTGGTAATCCTGCTAAGATTATAAAGTTCAGATTTAACTCAGAAATCATAGACAAATTACAAGAGATACAATGGTGGAACTGGGATAAAGATAAAATAAAAAATTCTTTAGAAGAGTTCAAAGATATAGAGTCTTTTGTAGAAAAATATGCATAAAATAGTTTTAATTGTAGGAGCAAGTGGTGTCGGAAAGGACACGTTATTACAAACTATCAAAGACAAAATCAATGCAAACTTTATTACTAGATATATAAACAGAATACCTTCAAATAGTGAAAACAATTACTATGTAGATAAACAAGCATTTAATACTTTAAAAGATAATGATTTTTTTGTCTCTACTTGGGAAGCCCATGAAAACTTATATGGAATTGCTAAAAATCAGATAAAAAAAGGACTCAATATCATATCTGTATCAAGAAGTGCTATTAGTGATTTTGAAAAATTATATGCAGATGTTGTTACTATAGAGATAACACTTTCTAAAGATATTTTATATGATAGACTAAAAAGTAGAGGTAGAGAAACTGAAGAACAAATACAACAAAGATTAAATAGAGTATATGATACAATTAAGGCAAATAGATTAATCAAATTTAAAAATGACAAGTCTATACAAGAGTCATCTAAAGAATTTGTAAATCTTTTAAAGGGGATTCAATGGAACTAAAGTTTTTAGGGACAGCTGATAGTGGTGGAATTCCAAGTTTTAATTGTACATGTAGTGTATGTCAAGAATACAGAAGCAAAAACTTAGTAAACTTAGCAACTTGTGCTTATATAGAGTCTAAAAATGGTGAAATAATACTTTTAGATGCTGGACATGATAGTATATCTACAACTTTTGATAAACAAACAATAAAAGCTATATTTTTAACCCACTTTCATGCAGACCACTGCCTTGGTCTTTTAAGGCTTAGATATGGTAGTAGTCAGATTGATTGTTATCACCCAAAAGATGAGAAAGGATTTGCTGATTTGTATAAGCATCCTAAATCAATAAGTTTTATACAAAACAAACCATTTGAGCCAATCATATTAAATGAATTTAGCTTTACTCCGATTCCTCTTAAACACTCAAAAAATACAACTGGATATCTCATCCAATCAGATAGTAAAACCATAGCTTATCTAACTGATTGTGCTGGCATAGAAGAAAAATCTATGCAGTACTTAATGAGCTTTGATATAGATGAGTGTTACATAGACGCTTGTTTAGCTCCTAATTTTGACAATGGAAATCATCTTAACTATGAACAAGCAAGTGAAATTTTAGATATATTAAAAGCAAAAAAATCATACTTCATCCATGCAAGCCACTACACTTTAGAGTACATAAAATCTAACAACATAAAAACTAAATACAATTATGTTTTACTATAATTAGTAACCAAATTGAAATAAACAAGTAGTATTATTCTTGTGTGGAGGATAATAATGCTAAATGAGAAATGGATAAAAATACTAAAAAAGCTAGACTTTGCTTTTCAACCAATAGTCAATATAAAAAGTGGAGAGATTTATGCAGTTGAAGCACTTCTTAGAAACTTTAAAGAAGCAGGTGGGTTTCACTCTATATTTGCTCTTTTTGATGAAGCATTTCATGATGGTGTTTTATATCAACTTGATATAGAATTACGACATATTGCTATCAAAAAGTTTTCTAATATAGATATAAAAAAACTAAAAATCTTTTACAACTTAGATAACCGTATTTTATATGCCCCTGATTTTAAGATAGGCAATACTGAGTTAATCTTAAAAAAATTTGACTTAAAAAAAGAGGTGGTATGTTTTGAACTTAGTGAGCGAGGAACACTAAAAGATCCTAGTTCTGTCTCAAACCTTGTAAAAAGATATAAGCAAAGTGGTTTCAAAATCGCTATTGATGATTTTGGAACTGGAGTATCTGGATTTCAAATGCTCTATTATGCCGAAGCTGATTTCATAAAAATAGATAGATTTTTTATACAAAACATACAAAATGACAATAAAAAAAGACTTTTTTGCACTCACATCATAAACATAGCTCATATAATGGGTATAGTCGTGATAGCTGAAGGTATAGAAACAAAAGAAGAGTACTTTACATGTAAAGATATTGGAGCAGACTTTATACAAGGTTATTTTGTTCAAAAACCCAAACAAAACATTAGTAAAATTTTACCTAAATATAATGAAATTGAAAAATTACATGAAAATGATTTAAGAGATAAAAAATCAAATACAATAGATAAACATATAATCAAATATATAAATCCTTTACCTATAGAAACTTTAGATTTTATGACAGTATTTAGATACTTTAAGAAACATAAAAATTCATCTTTTGTTCCAATCATTGATGAAACAAACACCTTAAAAGGCATAATAAAAGAAGAAGATATAAGAGATTTGTCATACTCGCAATACGGTATTTCATTAGCTCACAATACAAACTTTAAATCATTAGTAGAAAAACATATAAATCATATAGTATCTGCTGATATTAATTGGACAGTTGATAAAATTTTGGAAATTTATAATGTAAACACAGATATCACAAATGGTATTTTTATGTTAGATAATGGAAAATATTATGGCTATATAGACTTAAAAAATCTTCTTAACCTTTCATATAAAAGAAACATAGAAATAGTATCTGAACAGAATCCTCTAACAAAACTCCCTGGTAATCAATCAATAGAGCTATACCTCAACAAAGTCTTTAAACCAAATGCAAAAGACACTTACTCTTTAATTTATTTTGATTTTAATAATTTCAAGCCATTTAACGACACTTATGGCTTCAGAAAAGGTGATAGAGCCATACTTGTTTTTAGAGATATTTTAAAGAAAAAATTAGGTAGCAACTTTTTTATAGCTCATATCGGAGGAGATGACTTTTTTGCTGGTATTAAAAATATGCCATATGAAGATGTTTTTAAATTGATATCTAAAGTACAAGAAAGCTTCAAAAACCAAGTTTCATCTTTGTACTCAAAAGAAGATAGAGATGCAGGTTATGTTGAAATAAAAGATAGATTTGATATAAAGAGAAAGTTTGATTTACTAAGTGTATCTTGCGCCATTATAGAGATATGCTCAAACATAAAAAAAGAAGAGTTTGATGAAATCATAGGTAGTCTAAAAAAAGAATCAAAAAAAAGAACTACACCTACTGGTGCTAGTATAATTTGCAACCAGATTACATGTAATAATTCAACAATGTAACCAAATTGTAACCATTTTTTTATAAAATCCGTAAAATTATAAATTTACGGATACTTATATGGAAAAACTCTTTCAAAAAATCTCATTTACTAGTGCTTCGCTTGTTTTGGTGGTTTTAGTTGCGATTTTTATCACTCTATTTGAATTTGCCAAGCCTGCAATTAATGAGTTTGGATTGGGATTTATAACTGATTCTAGGTGGAATCAAGAAATTCGGTTAGAAAATGAAACAGCAAATATCCACCATGATGATGAAATAATTGCTGATGAAGATGAAATTATAGACGAAGACAATGCAAATACAAAAACAGTTTTTGGTGGTTTAGTACCAATTATTGGGACTCTTTTATCTACTCTTATAGCATTAGTTTTTTCTTTACCCATAGCTATGGGAATTGCTGTTTTTTTAGCTGAACTTGCCCCAAAAAAAATCTCTCACATAGTTGGAATTGCAATCGAACTTCTTGCAGCAATTCCTAGTATCATATTTGGTATGTGGGGGCTTTACTATTTTGCACCAATTATTTCAAACCTTTTTGGAGGCTATCAAGTATCACTTTTAACTGCTGGACTTGTTTTAGGGGTAATGATACTTCCTTTTATGGCAGCGATTACAAGAGATAGTATGAATACAACTCCTGATGTTCTAAAAGAATCAGCTTATGCTTTAGGAGCTACAAAGTTTGAAGTTATAAAAGATATCATTTTCCCATATTCAAAAGTTGGCATAATTGGTTCAATCATTTTAGCACTTGGAAGAGCTTTGGGTGAGACTATGGCTGTTGCTTTTTTGATAGGTTCAGTGTATTCTATACCATCAAGTATTACAAGCCCAACAGTTTCTATACCAGTTGCAATGGCAGTTAACTTTGGTGAGGCAAGTGGTTTAGGAGAGAGTGCTCTTTTTTATCTCGCACTTATACTTTTTATCATTTCATTTAGTGTCATTAGTATCGCTAAATTCTACTTTTTAAGAGGAAATAAAAAATGAGACTACTTCTTAATAAATTTGTTTTGGGACTTTCAACATTTGCAGCAATACTAGGTTTAGCATTTTTAGCTTGGATACTAATCACTCTTTTTATACAAGGTCTTAGCTCAATTCATTTTAGTCTGTTTTTAAATGATCTTGTAAATGGAGGGCTTAGAAATCTCATAATAGGACAATTAATTCTAGCTGGTCTTGCAAGTCTAGTAGGAATACCTCTTGGAATGATAGCTGGAATCTACATAAGAGAGTATGGGCAAGGTAAATATGCAAATATAATTAGAAATTTAAGTGATATAATGGTTTCATCTCCATCGATTGTAATAGGTGCTTTTGTATATGCACTAGTAGTTGTACCAACTGGTGGAACAAGTGGATTTGCTGGAGCAATTGCACTTTCTATTATGATGATTCCTATCATCATAAATACAACTGACAGTATGCTCTCACTCGTTCCAAAAGAGCTTAGAGAAGCTGGGATTGCACTGGGAGCTAGTAAATACAAAGTCATCATTGACATCGTTATAAAATCAGCAAAAGTTGGGATTATGACTGGTATACTACTAGCATTTGCTAGAATTGTTGGAGAGACTGCGCCACTTCTTTTTACGAGTGAAACAAGTAACTATTTTAACTTGGATTTAACAAAAGCATTTCCCTCTCTTACTGTTAGTATATATGACTTAGCAAATGAACCTGAAAAATCAAGCCGTGATTTGGCTTGGGCAGCTTCATTTATACTTACTGTTATGGTTTTAATCATAAACCTAACAGGTAGATTTATAACAAGAAATAAAGGTTAAAATATGTCTGATATAATAATGAATATAAAAAAATTTAGTTTTACTTACGCAGGGGCTCCTGCACCATCACTAAAAAATATAAACTTACCAATAGAAAAAAACAAAATCACAGCTCTAATTGGGCCAAGTGGTTGTGGAAAATCTACGCTTTTAAGATCAATGAACCGCATACACGACCTATACCCTGGAAATCACTATGATGGCAAAATTGAGCTTTTAAATACACAAACTAACGAGATGGAAAATATACTTGATATTAAAAAAGAAAACGAGTTCATAGAGCTTCGTCAAAAAGTTGGTATGATATTTCAAAAACCAACTCCATTTCCAATGAGTATATTTGACAATGTTGCATACGGCTTAAAAATAGCTGGTCTTAAAAACAAAGATGAAATAAGAGAAAAAGTTGAAAATGCACTAAAAGGTAGTGCTTTATGGAATGAAGTAAAAGATAGATTAAATGAATCTGCTATGGGACTTAGTGGCGGACAACAACAACGTCTTTGTATCGCTAGAGCAGTTGCAGTAAAACCTGAACTTTTGCTTTTTGATGAGCCAACTAGTGCGCTTGACCCTATAAGTACAGGTGCAATTGAGGAGCTTATAGTAGAACTAAAAAAAGATGTAAGCATTGCTATTGTTACTCACAACATGCAACAAGCAAGTCGTATTAGTGATTATACAGCATTTATGTATCTTGGAGATTTGATTGAATTTGACAAAACAGAAACAATCTTTTTAAATCCAAATGAGAAACAAACAGAAGATTATATAACAGGGAGATTCGGATGATAAAAAACTATGACATAGAACTTAAAAATGTTAAAAAAGATATCTTAAATATTTTTGAAGGACTTAAAAAAGCAAATGATTTGATTTTAGAAGGCATGAAAGAGTGCAATAAGGACACTTTTGAAGGAGCAAAATCCAATATAAAAAATACAACAAATAAATTAAACAATATTGACAATAGCATAATAAAACTTTTGGCTCTTTATGCCCCTGAAGCAAAAGATTTAAGAGAAGTTGTTGCATACTTAAAAATCACAACTGAACTTTCAAGAGCATCTACAAACACTAGAAGTTTTATAAGAGGTTTTATAGATACTTGTGAAGACATAGATAAAAATATGATCAATGAGTATGCAATGCCTCTACAACGCTCAACTATAAAGGCTCTTGATATTACTATTGGTATGTTTCATGTAGATTGTCCTGATGAAATAAGAGATTGTTTTAATGAAGTTTTAATTGAAGAAAATAAAACTGATGACTTATATGAAATATTAGAAAAAAATATTTTAAAAGATTCCAAAAAAGTTGATGATTTTGAAAAGATTCATAAAATCCTAAGAGCTTTTAGAAAAAGTGCTAAAATAGCAGATAGAACTATAAGCATTGCTAACTTATTAGTTTACATTAAGGTTGGTGGAACTCTTCAAAAGGTATAATTTTACTTATGGAAACTATTTTAATCGTTGAAGATGAAGAAGACATATTAGATTTGTTAGAGTATACACTCAGCAGTGATGGATACGAGTGTATATGCTGTGTGGATACTCTACATGTAAAGAATATCTTAGATGAAGAAAATGTTGATTTGATTTTGATGGATAGAAATTTGCCGTCACAAGAAGGCTCCGTTTTTATCAACTCTATTCGCAAAGAGGGTTATAATATACCTGTTATTTATCTAAGTGCAAAAGATAGCCCTCAAAATATACTTGAAGGATTTGATAGAGGTGGGGATGATTATATAACTAAACCTTTCAATACGCTCGAACTTAAAGCAAGGGTAAGAGCTCTTTTAAAAAGAGTACAAAAAGATGATGAAGTTATAAAATTTAGAGATATTACATATCACTCTTTAAATAAAACATTTTTTATAGATGGCGAAGAAAAAAGTTTAACTACACTTGAGAAAAAATTACTCTTAGAGTTTATGAAAAATCCAAATATTATTTTGAGTCGTGGTACACTTTTGGAAAAAGTATGGCCAGATAGCTTTGATAAACAAAGTAAAACCGTAAATGTGGCTATAAAAAGACTCAAAGAAAAAATAGACCCAAGTGGTGAAAAAAATTATATAAAAACAGCTAGAGGAGAAGGTTACAAGCTTTGTTAAAACTTCATCAAATCTATTTTAGAAAGTTTATACTTCTTTTTATATTACTTTTCAATATAGTCGGCATTATAGTATATGTATGGCTAAAAGATATGTATATAAATCAAATAGAAAATTCTCTTTTAGAAAATATCAATATCGTTTCTATACATGTAAAAGATGGTGCCAATTTAGATAAACTTGCAAAAGATATAAAAAACACTATAAATACAAGATTAACTATCATCAAATTAGATGGAACAGTTATAGCAGAATCTCATAAAGACAAATTAACTATGGATAACCATAAATACAGAGAAGAAATTCTTGAAGCTAAAAATCAAGAGTATGGCAAAATAATCAGACATTCTCACACTATCAACAAAGATTTGATTTATGTAGCAAAAAAATTTGGTAATCTTTATATAAGAATGGCCAAGGAGATAAATCCGATTTATGAGAGACTTATTTCACTAGCTATCAAAATAGGTATTGCTCTTATTATATTTTTTATAATTGCTTTTTTCATTGCATATAAAATTAGCGTAAATATCGAAAAAGAAACACTTAAAATTTTAAGATTTTTGACTGAATTAACTAAGAAAAAAAAGGAATTATTTATAAATTCGAACTTTTCAAAAGAGTTTTATGAAATCACAAAACTTTTAACAAAAATTTCAAGAATTTTATATAAAAAAGACAAACAAAAAGCCAAGTACACAGCAAAACTTAAAAAATTAAGCGAACAAAAAGATGATATAATCTCAGCAATCTCTCACGAATTCAAAAACCCAATAGCCGTTATAAATGGCTACTCTCAGACACTTTTGGATGATAAAAACATAAATGAAAATATAAGAGAAAAATTTTTAACAAAAATCCATAACAATGGAGAAAAACTATCTTTACTAATAGACAAATTAAGACTTTCTATTCAATTAGATGAAAAAAAATTAAGACTCAATAAAAGTACTGTAAATGTAAATGCACTAGTAAAAAATACAATTGAAGACATTATGCAAAATTATAAAAATAGAAATATAAACTTAGAAGAAAAAGATACAATAAGCATTGATGCAGATAAAACACTCCTAGAAGTAGCAATCTTAAATCTTATAGAAAATGCACTAAAATACTCAGAAGATGATGTACATGTAGAAATAACAAAAGAGTATATATCCATAAAAGACAGTGGTATAGGGATTGCTAAAAAAGAGTTGGAACAAATCACTAAAAAATTTTACAGAGTATCACAAAACAATTGGAACAACTCCTTGGGACTTGGACTCTCTATAGTATCAAATATCATAAATCTACATGATTTTAAACTAGAAATTGAGAGTTCACAAAATATTGGCTCAAACTTTAAAATAGTATTTTAGTTTAAAAAAAACTCGCAGATACGGTTTAACTTAAAATTTACTTTCATAATTATTCTTAATAAAAAAATATAGAAAACTCCAAGAAAATGTAGTATAATTATTTTGCTGGTTATATGGAGTAATAAAATGCCAAAAAAAATAATAGTAGACCCTTTGGTGAGGATTGAAGGCCATTTAAAATTTTCAACAACAATACAAAACGATACTATAACCGATGCTAAATGTTCTGCTCAACTATACAGAGGTATTGAAAAAGCTATGATAGGCTATGATGCGAGAACTGCTACTCAAATAACTCAAAGAATTTGTGGAACATGTAACTATGCTCATGCAGAAGCTTCGGCTTTAGCTTTAGAAAATGCCATGGGAATAAAACCAAATAAAAATGGCTACCTTTTAAGAAACCTTATAACTGGTGCATATCAAATACACGATTATCTTTTTCATTTTTATCTTATGAGTGTTTTTGATTTTATAGATATAAATTCTATCTTGAGTTACAAAGGAAATGATGAAAATCTACTAAAACTTAAAAAGTGGGTAGAAAAAGAGCAAAAAAGCAACAAAATTTTTCCAATGACTCCTTTTTTACAACACTTTAAAAGCATTTATCAAGAAGATAAAAATTTAGACTTTTTTTCAATAAAAAACTATCTAGAAGCTTATGAGATAATGCTTAAACTTGATAAAGCAGTAGCTATTTTTGGAGGAAAATCTCCTCATCCTGTTACAATTGAAGCTGGAGGAGTTACTACAATTCCAACTGAATTAATGATACAAAAATATAAACTACTCATAAAGGACGCTGAAGATTTCATAAAAAATCAATATCTTCCAAATGTTATAGAAATCTCTAAAAAATATAAAGATTATTTTAAAATCGGAAAAGGTTATACAAATTATCTTTCAGCTCCTTATTTTCCAGATGAAAATGGCGAAAATCAACTGTTTGTTGGAGGATTTGTAAGTGATTTTAAATATGAACAAATCAATATCTCAAAAATAAAAGAGGATATAAAATACTCTTACTATGAAGATGAAACAAAACCAATAGATTATGATACATTTAAAAAAGAGCAAATAAAAAATGATGGCAAATATAGTTGGTCTAAAGCTCCACGATATGACAAAAAAGTAGTAGAAGTAGGACCAATCGCAAGATTGATAACCACATACTTTAGTAGGAAAAGACCAAAGATAAATGCTTTTATAGATAAAATAAATAAAGAATTAAATATAAATTTCGAAGATTATAACTCTGTGATGGGAAGGCATATAAGTAGGGCTCTTATATCTTACATAATTATAGATAAACTTAAAGAGGATTTGAAAAAAGTTGAACCAGAAGTAAATGCTTATGAAGACCACGAAGTTCCTCCAAATATAAAAGGTATTGGATTAACTGAAGCTACAAGAGGCCCTTTAATTCATTCAATAAAAATAGATGAACAAGGATTGATAAAAGACTATAATGTCATCTCTCCCACAACTTGGAATATATCTCCAAAAGACAGTGAAAATTCATTAGGTGCAGTTGAAAAAATGCTAGTTGGAACTAAAATAAAAGATCCAAAAAACCCGATAGAATTAGCAAGGATTGTTCGCTCAACAGATCCTTGTATGGCTTGTTCGGTGCATTGAAATGACTAGAAGAGATGCTTTAAAACAGATATATAATGTTATTGTAGGAATTGGTGCATCATCATTTTTTAGTTTTGATGATTTGATGGCGATAGAGGATACTAAATTTGAAAAGCCAAATCTTCTTTGGATGCAAGGAGCTTCTTGTTCAGGGTGTACTCTTTCTATGACTGACCTTGAAGATATACCATTTGTTGATTTTATACTTAATTTTGTAAATATCATTTATCATCCAAATATCTCTTTAACAAATTCTGAAGATATTAAAGAACTGCTAAAAAAAACACAAAAAGAATTAAAAAATCAGTACTTATTGGTAGTAGAAGGCTCAATCCCAGCAAAAATTCCTCATGCTTGCTTATTTAATGATAGGCCATTTGTTGATTGGATAATTGATTTATCAAAAAATGCAAATACATGTATAGGAGTTGGAACTTGTGCTTCTTTTGGGGGAGTGACAAATATGGGGACAGCTTTTAGCAGTGCTTCACCTCTTATGGAAGTGTTAGATAAAAACAATATAAAAACTCCGTTAATAAACCTTCCAAACTGCCCAATTAAGCCAGAGCATTTTGCTTATACGATACTTTATTATATAAAATTTAAAAAACTTCCTCCTCTTGATTCTTTTAAGAGACCAAGAAAGTTTTTTTCAAAAACAATCCATCAAACATGCATTCATTACAATGAATTTAAAGAAGATATTTTTGCAACTAAAATTGGAGAGCCTGGTTGTCTTTTAGAACTTGGATGCCAAGGGCCAGTTACTAGAAGTGATTGTATGATAACAGGACACAATGGAAATACAAACAACTGCATTAAAGCAGGACATCCTTGTATAGGATGTGCAAGTGAGCATTTTCCAAGACAAATTATGTTTCGCTCATACTATGATGAAAGAGTGATTGAGCCTCTAAAGGAAATATACTTTGAAAAATAGTTATGATAAAATCAATGTTTTAGCGATTAGTATCATTGTTTTTGCTTTTATATTAATGTCTGTTCTATATTTTTTCCAAAAAACTCAACTAGAAGAAAATATAAGAAAAAGTGGTTACTCAATCTTAAATGCACTCGTAACAGATACTAGACACTCTTTGCAAAAAGGAGAAAGAAATGTATTTCAAGGTGTACTTGATAAGATAGGAAATCTTGAAAATGTAAAATATGTAGCTTTATATACTCCAGATACTCTTATGACGTATAAATCAAATGAAATGTCAGTTGGATTACCTTTTTTAAAACAAGGAGATAAACTAATCAATCCAAATGAAGAGTTATATATCAAAACAAATGGAAGCTACCTAAGAGATGATTGGACTTTTAGTAAAAACAATATGGGAAATCATGATAAATTTCCTAAAAAGTATAAATATTTTGAAAACATTAAATCAAAGGATTGTAGTGCTTGTCATGTAATGATGCCTAAAAACTTGAGCTATGATCATGCCGGAAAAACACATATAATTAACAAAAAAGAGTCGCAATTTTTTTATGATATTCCTGTACAAAAAGAGTGTATAGAGTGTCATACACATTGGAAAATTGGCCAAAGTGCCGGATATTTGAATGTTGTCATGGATAATCAAAACCTGACAAATCAAGCAAATAATAGATTAAAATACTTTTTCCTTATCCTTTTAGGCGTTATTTTTTCATTTTTATTAATCATTTATTTTATAAAAACACTCAATAATAGATTAAGAAAAACTCAAGTTAAACTCAAAGAGCAAGTAACACATGACCCTATGACTCAATTATATAATAGAAGATATCTTTACGAAGTAGCCCCAAAAATAATTCAAAGATGCCAAAATAAAAATAGTGAACTTTCTCTTTTGATGTTTGATATAGACAACTTTAAAAAGATAAACGATACATACGGGCATGATGTGGGAGACAAGGTCATAATCACACTTGCGAAAGAAGTTCTTAAAACCATAAGAAATAGCGATATACCTGTTAGATTTGGTGGAGAAGAGTTTTTAATCTTGCTTCCCGAAGTAACAATAATAAATGCTAAAATGATAGCTGAAAAAATAAGAGCTAATATTGAAGCTTTAGAGGTTGAAAATATAAAATTTACAGTAAGTATTGGTCTTACTTCTTATGATTTCAAAAAAGATGAAAAAATCGATGATACAATTAAAAGAGCAGATTTAGCGCTATATGATGCAAAAGAAAGCGGGAAAAACAGAGTTTGTCTACAATAAAAGCAATTGAGCTATATTGCGGTATAGGAGGTTTTGCAAAAGCTAGTGAATCTTTTGGTATAAATATTACTAAAGCATATGACCAAAATGACAATGCTCTTTTAACATATAACCATAACTTCAATCACAAAGCAGAAAAATTTAACTTAGAAAAGTTTAGCCATACAATGCTAAATAATATTGACTTTGTTTGGATGTCACCTCCATGCCAGCCTTATACTTCAAAAGGAGCTAAAAAAGAGCTTGAAGATCCAAGAAGTATCAGCTTTAAACATATACTCAAAGAAATCACAAAAAACCCTCCTCTTCATATAGGATTTGAAAATGTAGAGGGCTTTAAAAACTCAAAAGGAAGAGATTTACTTGTAAATACTCTTAAAAAATGTGGCTATCACATAAGCGAAACTCTTTTGTGTCCAAGTGAACTTGGAATCCCAAATAGACGCATGAGGTACTATCTTTGTGCTTCGCTTAAACCATTAAAACCTATGATTAAAAGTTCTACATGTAAAGAATTGAGTGAATTTATAAATGAGCCAAAAGAGCCTTATCTGCTTCCAAAAGAAAAATTAAAAAAATTTAAAGATGGTTTTAGAATTTTAGATAAAAATGATAAAAATGCCTATACTACATGTTTTACCTCATCTTACTCAAAATCACTAATGCACTCTGGAGCTTATCTTACATGTAAAGATGGAGTTAGGTTTTTTGAACCAGATGAAATTTTAAAACTGATGGGTTTTGAAGATTTCGAGTTTCCCACTAAGCTTAGCAAAAGACAATGCTATAAGATCATAGGAAACTCGATAAGTGTGTACGCTCTAAAAGCTATACTAACTCAGTTTGATTTTAAAAATTATACCTCATAGAAAAGGCAACTGAAGTTTCTTGGTGTTCGATTTTTAAAGAACCTATTGTTGTATTCAAAGTAACATCGTTGCTTGGAGAGTAAACTACACTACAATCTAAAGATAAATTTTTAGTTATATTAGTTCCAGCACCTAGCGTAAAGTGTTGTTCACTAGTAGCTGGGAACATCAAATAATTAAACATATTCAAAGCTGCACCAGATGCTGTTGTAGCATCTTGAATTTTTATTGGATTTTTAGCATAGTTATAACCAATAGCATACCAAGTACCATTTTTCTCATACTTTGCACCTAAGGCATATACATTTTGGTTTTCCCAACCAAAATCTTTATATCCTTTTGCTTCTCCCCACATAATTCTTTTGTAATCAAAAGAAACATTAAAATTATCTATATCATAACTAACGCCTGCACCAATTTCCGCTGGTTGAGTTAAATCATCCGCAAATGCTGAAGAAAATACACCCATTCCTACAAATGGAGAAGATGCTACGCTTAAAGTTCTATCATAAGTCATATCAATTTCAGATTTGTACACTATACCAAAAGTTAAATCTTTCATAACATCATAACTAGCACCCACTGCAAAACCAAAACCAAAATCTTCACTTAAACCTGCACCAACAGATCCTCCACCCATTGAACTCATGTCATAAGAAATATCAAGAGATCCATACTGCATAACAGGAGCTACGCCAACTGCAAAATCACCTGAATGATAAGCGATAGTAGGAGCAAATTTCATGAGCATTAAACTAGTTCTTGCATCCATAAGAGAAGCTGTACCTCTATAATCAACACCCATACCAGCAGCACCAAACATTCCTACACCAAACGCCCAATTTTCATTTACTCTCATTGATGAAAAAACTTCTGGCATGATACTCATGTCTGCATCACTAGATACTCCATTTGCCTTAACATCTGGCATAAAAAGTGTACCACCAAAATCAATTTCTGTTGCTTTACATTTTCCAACCATAGCTGGATTTGTTAAAACATTTTCTGCCCCAAAATGTGTTGCAATTCCAACTCCTCCCATTGCCCTTGCTTTAGCCCCAAGACCTATTAAATTGTCACCATTTGTTGCAAATAACAATGAAGCACTAAGTGCTGTTATAACTAACTTTTTCACTATCCCTCCTCAAAAATTTTCGTCATTATACATTAAAATAAGTGAAAAATAAATGACTATTTTCAATAAATTAGATAACTTTTTTTTATTTAATTAATTATTTTTTTTAATTAAAAATATAGAAAAAATCAAAATACTCCATTTTTAGGTATTCTCATTTTTTATTAAAACTCAAATTTAAGCTAAAAAACATGATAAAAAAAAATTTAAAAAAAATTTCATTAGATTAAAAGATAATTTACTTTTATAAAATTAATTTTATATATATGACAAAGATATGACAATGCCTATATAAAGGCCTTTCTAACATAAAGTAATTTTAATTATATGATATAGTTATCCAAGTTCATGTTTTAAAAAGCAATTTGAGTGTAATCTACAAAAAAATTTATAGTGAGGTAAGTATGCTAAATGTTCTAATTTTACTTATAGCTTTATCTCTAATGTTCACATTGATTCGATTTGTCAAAGGGCCAACTCTTGCGGATAGAGTTGTTGCATTCGATTCAATGAGTATTATAGCAACATCACTACTTGTTGTATTATCTTTTTATTTCCAAAAAAGCTTATATATAGACATTGCTTTTGTTTTTGGTTTAATAGGATTTATAGGAACAGTAGTGTTTGCAAAGTTCTTAAATAAGGAGCTATAATGCTAGATATATTAGGGTATGTTCTTGGATTTTTAGGTGTTATTTTGTTTTTTATTAGTGGTCTTGGCCTTCTTAGAATGCCTGATACTCTAACAAGAATGCAAGCTGCAACAAAGGCTTCTACTCTTGGTTCACTTTTAGTGATTTTATCGATTGCTTGTTTTATGCCACAATGGACTTTTAAGCTTATAGTATTGGCTATTTTTATATTGATAACTAATCCTATATCTTCTTCTATTTTAGCAATGAATACATATAGAAGATTTAAAGACCATATTTACAATACAAGTAATGCAGACGCGCTAGAAGGAGGAGATGAATCATGATTGGAATTATGATTTTATTTACATTTATATCTATTATCATTGTAGCACTTGCTTCAATTTTGGCAAAAGATGTTACAACTGCAGTTATCTTCTTCATGGCTGTTGGTCTAGGAAGTGTTGTTTTATTTTTGATTTTCCAAGCGCCAGATGTTGCACTAACTGAAGCTGTTATTGGTACAGGTATTAGTACAGTTGTATTTTTACTTGGTATTAGACATACTTCAAAGGAGGAACAACAATCATGAATTTAAAAAAAGATTTAAGAATAAAACATATTGTTTTATCCATACTATCCTCTGCACTAATGCTTAGTATCCTTGGTATGCTAATTAACATCAAATCAAATTTGCATGAGAGTGTCGGCGATATATTTTTATCTATAAACATGGATACAGCAACTGCAAATGCAGTTACTTCAGTAGTAACTTTCTTCAGGGGAATTGATACATTAGGCGAAGTTACTGTTTTATTTCTTGCAACAACAGGAATATCTTTGATGTTATCATCATCTCAAAGAATCCATGAAAAAGTAATTCATCAAGATAGCTTTATTTTAAGAACAGCAAGTAAGCTTTTATTGGGCGTTATCATATTATTTGGTGTTTATATTATAGTTCATGGTCATTTAAGCCCTGGTGGTGGATTTCAAGGTGGTGTTGTAATAGCTAGTGCATTTTTATTATTATTTTTAGCAAATCCAAATATGAACTTAAAGCACAGCATACTTACGGTTGGAGAATCACTAAGTGGTGCAACTTATGTTTTGGTAGGACTTATTGGTCTGTTTAAACTAAACGTTATATTTGGAAACTTTTTACCTCATCCAGTAGGTCAATTAGGAGATCTTATCAGTGGTGGTATCATACCTATCATATATATATTGGTTGGTATAAAAGTTGGAAGTGAAATGAGCGTTATCATAGAACACTTTATCAAAGAAGAATCAGCTAATGAGGTGCAAAATGCTTGAATTTTTTAATCAAACACAAACTATACACACAATAATCATAATAGGCTCTATGACACTTTTTGCGATAGGACTTTATGGCGTTTTTACACAAAAGAATTTGGTTAGAGTTTTAATTGCATTTGACATGATGGAAGCAGCGCTGTTTATATTTTTTATAGGACTACACTATAAAGCTGGTGCAGTTGCTCCAATAGTTGATGAGAATTTAAAAACTTTTACAAATATGGTAGATCCTGTTCCTCAAGCGATGATTCTTACAACAATCGTTATTGGACTTGCAATCTTAGCTCTTGGATTATCATTTGGTATCGAGTATTTTAAACTTACTGGTAACAATGATATATCTAAAATGAATGAATTGAGGGATTGATATGAGTTTAGGTTATTATTTTTTACTACCCGTAATTTTTTCATTTCTAGCTCCATTTTTTAAAAAATTTGGAAGTTTTGGTTTAAGAGGAAGCTCAGTATTACTAAATTTTATACTGTTTTTTCAATCTTTTCAATATACAAAAATGACACTACCTCAAATATCACAATTTTCAATCAAACCTCCTTTGGGGATTGCGTTTGTATTGGATAATTTTTCATTACTCTTTTTGCTGATTTTTACATTTAGCGGTCTTGTAGTATCTTTATATATGCTATGGTACTTTAAAGAGAATGATTCAAAAAATGAATTGAGATTTTATGTATTTTTTAACATGCTAATCTCTGGAACAATCGGTATGATTTTGAGTTGCGATATCTTTAATGTATATATCTTTTTTGAGATAGTAGGTATCAGTTCTTACTCACTAGCAGCTTATAATAAAGATAAAAAAGCACTAGAAGCTGGTATAAAATACCTTATAGTTGGCTCAATCGCTTCAATATTTATAGTATTTGCAATTATGTTGATTTATCTTCAAATTGGTACTGTAAATATTGGTTTAATTGCTCAAAAATATGCTGACATTGATCCAAAAGTTGCTATTTTAATCGCACTTATGCTTTTTATTGGTTTTGGTACAAAAGCAGAACTGTTTCCACTTAACTTTTGGGTACCAGATATCTACCAAGGAAGTAGTTCTCACGTTGCAGGTCTTTTTAGCTCAGTCGTATCAAAAGCATATTTATTTGTATTTTTTCACCTATTTTATCTTTTTGGATTAAGCGAAAAATATACACTTCTTGTTATGGTTTTAGGAGCAATTACTTTCTTTGTTTCAGAGTTTACTGCACTTAATCAAAAAGATATAAAAAGACTGTTTGCTTACTCAACTCTAGGACAACTTGGTATCCTGTTTTTAGCATTATCCTCAAATTCAAATGAAGTTATTTCAGGTGCACTTTTTCATCTAACAAGTCATTCACTTGGGAAATTGCTTATATTCTTAGCACTTGGAATTTTGATTAGCAAATTTAAACATACTCAAGTTAGTATATTTGGAGATTTCCAATCTAAATTTTTAACAGTTATTTTTGCAATAGCTTTTCTTTCGATTTTAGGAATTCCTCCATTTAGTGGATTTGTTGGAAAAATTTTAATTTTAAAAGGTTTTGCACTAGTTGGAAACTATACAGCTATCGCTTTTATACTATTAGTTTCTATCGTAGAAGCAGTTTACTTCTTTAGACTAATTGCTATGATGAATAACAAACAAGTTATAAAAGAAGAAGTAAGCATTGGAGCAATAAATTATGTTTTATTAACTCTCCTAGCTGGTCTAATTTTACTTTTTGGACTTATGCCATCGCTTCTTACACATTTTACAGATTTGGCAACAGATGCACTTTTACATCCTGCTAACTATCTAAACTTAGCATTAGGAGTTGGACTATGAATTCAATCTTTTTACTTATAAATTTATTGCCAATACTGTTTTTATATCAGTACAGTGGCCAAATAGATATGAGTTTGGTTTTAACAAATGAGTTTACTCTAAGCCTTAGACAAACTCCTCTTGGTACATTTTTTGCATATTTGTCATTTGTATCTATCTTTTTAGTAACGATAGCTCAAAAAACAAAAAAGCTTACATGTAGCTACTATGTACTTCAGTTCTTACTCTCAATTGCAATGTTTGTAATAGTATTTGCAGGAGATTTTATAACATTGTTTATCGGTTGGGAGATTATGACTTGGAGTAGTTATTTTCTTATATCAAAATCTAAAAATGCTGATACAAAAACGATGCAAAAATATATCTTGTTTTCACTAAGTTCTGCATTTTTTCTAATAGCAGGTATGGTTATATCTTATGCTTATGCCGGCTCATTTGATTTTGAAAAAATCTCAATGACTTTTGAAACTATTCCATTTGCTATTCAAGTAAGCATCCTTGTACTTTTTACACTTAGCTTTTTTATTAAAACAGGTGTTATTGGACTTCACTACTGGGTAGTTGATACTTATGAAAAAGCACCTGATTTATTTAGCTCTATTCTATCAGGTGTTATGTCAAAAATGGGTGTTTTTGGACTATTTTTAATTTATGGTGAAATTGTTGGTTATCACCAATTAAAGACAATGTTTGGAACTTTACTCAATGGAACTTATTTTGGTTATGCTTTAGCACTTATTGGTGTTTTAACATCAATCATAGCAACTTTCAAAGCTATAACTCAAGATGAAATCAAAAGACTATTAGCATACTCTTCAGTTGCTCAATTAGGCTACATAGTAGCTGCAATTGGACTTGGAACAGTATATGGAGTTTCAGGAGCATTGTATTATACTCTACTTCATACAATAATAAAACTTTTACTATTTATCAACGTTGCAGCAATTATTGCTCAAACTGGTAAAACTAGATTTAGTGAATTAGGTGGTTTAATTTATAGAACTCCAGTATCATTTGTAATGCTTCTTATTGGTATCATTGCACTTGCTGGTTTCCCTCCACTTGGTGGATTTGCTTCAAAATTTATGGTTTATAATGCTTTTATAGATACTAAATTTGCAATAATTCTTGTTGGTATTCTTTTTTCAGGTGCTACTTCATTTCTTTATTGTTACAAACTTGTATATGGTATCTATCTTGGACATCCAAACTCACAAGGTTTAGAAACTCAAAAAGAAGTACCTATAAGTTTTCTTATACCTCAAATCATCCTAGCTATTGGGCTTATTGGAATAGGAACATTCCCTGGAGCGTTTGTCTATGTGATCAATCCTATACTAAAACAGTTTTTAATAACACCTTTACATGTAGAAAGTATAAGTATCCTTCCAAGTGCCGTTGGAGATTTTAATGGATTATTTGTAATGAGCGCTTTTGCTATCATATTTGTTCTAATACTATTGCTTGTAGTTAGTTTAAGATCAAAAATGGTAAAAAATGTAGATAGATTTGATATAAGCTACTGTGGCGAAACACCAAATAAAAAAACTCCTCTTCACTATGGATATAGTATGGGAACAGAAATTCATAGAATTGCTGTTGTAGGTGCAGTTCTAAGAAGAAGTTCATCACATTTTTATGAGTTTTTAGCAACTCAAACAAAAAGAACTGCTGAACTGTTTAGTAGGCTATATTATGGCAATATTCACAATACTGCTATAATCATCTTACTATTCTTTAGTGCTCTATTTTTTATAGGAGTTAGATAATGATATTACAACTTATTTTACTTATTATGTTAGCTTACGCAGTTGGTTTTATATATTATGGATTATATAGAAACATAACTGCTAGAATTCAAGGAAGATATGGTCCGACTGTATATCAAACTTTTTATGATAGTATAAAACTGTTTGGAAAAGAAACTAGTGTAAGTTATGGTTGGATGTTTTATCTTGGACCAATCATCATGGCAACTGGTGCAGTTTTAACTCTTACTATGGTACCACTTTTTAGTGATGGTGAATTTTTAAGAGGAATTACTTCACAAACAAACCTTTTTGTACTGCTTTATATGATGGTTTTAGGTCCATTGGGTAACGCTCTTGCTGTTGGAACAGGAGGAAATCCTTTTGGTGTTATGGGTGTTACAAGAGGTCTTACTAGACTGATGGGTTTAGAATTGCCTTTTTATATTGCAATTGTTGCTTTGATTATAGCAAATGGTAGCAGTGATATTGTGGAAATTATGCATAATCAAGCAGTAAATGGATGGAATGCTATAAATCATCCTTTTCTTTTTATAGCAGCAATGATATCAATGATAGGTTTTATGGGAGCATCTCCTTTTGATATACCAGGAGCTCCTCAAGAGGTTTATTCAGGACCTGCAACAGAGTTTAGTGGAAAGTTTTTAGCACTTTTAATGTCACAAAACTCTATATTCTCTTTTGCAAAATTAGTTCTTATTGTTGATCTATTTATGGGTGGAGCTGATAATCTTGTGATGTTAGTTCTTAAAACTTTTGCTATATTTATAACACTTATTTTCATAGGTGTTGTTTATGGAAGATATAAAGTAGATCAAGCAGTTGATTTTTTAATGAAATTACCAACACTAATCGGAATTATTGGATTAGTAAGAGTAATCTGGTTTGGATAGGAGAAAATAATGAAAGCTGGATTTCACGGAGATAAGATAAAAGATGAAGCAATTCAATGTACTATGGAAAATAAAGGTGGACACTCACTCATTGAAGATGCAGTAAAGTGGTTTAGAAGCAAAAGTATTTTCGTAGTAGCATATGGAACAGGTTGTGGCGCAATAGAAATGCCTCCTACTTTTACAAGTAGATACGATGCTGAGAGAATGGGTGTTACTGGAGTTGCAACTCCTAGACAAGCAGATGTAATTATATTATCTGGATATCTTGCATTTAAAACTTTAAGAAGAGTAATTAGGACTTATGAACAAATGCAAAAACCAAGATATGTAATGACTCTTGGAAGCTGTCCAATCAATGGAGGAATGTACTGGGACTCTTATAACACAATTAAAAAACTTGATGATTTTATTCCAGTAGATGTATATGTAAATGGTTGTATGCCAAGGCCTGAATCTGTTATTGAAGGGTTTATGCTTCTTCAAGAAAGAATTAAAAATGGAGAAGAAGCAGGCTGGCAAAAATATGATAGAGATTTGGAATTTTATAAAGAAAATCAAAGAAGAGCATTGGGTGGTCACATAGAACCAGCATACGAAACTAACTGGTATAACATAAGTGGTGGAGGAATTGCATGATTGAAAAACTAAAAAATGCATCTATTGATGTAGAAGATAAAGGCAATCATCTTTATAAAGTAATTGTTGATATAAAAGATTTAGAATCATCACTTCTAAGATTTTTAAATGAGTTTGAATACATCACACTTGATTCAATAAATTATAGAGATGATATAGAAGATGGAAAATTTTGTATAACATACTGTTTGCAAACACAAAAAAGAGACCATATACTAATGGTTCAAACTTTTATAGACAGAGACAATGCAACTCTTCCTACTATGCACAAAATTTGGCCACAAGCTGAAATAATGGAAAGAGAAATGCATGAAATGTTAGGCGTTGATTTTCCTGGTCATCCTTCACTTATAGATTTTGTTTTAGAATATTGGGACGATATACCTCCAATGAGAAGAGATTTTGATACACTAGAGTATGTAGAAAGAACAGCTCCTTTTAGAAAAAATCAAAGAGATGATAATCTAGATGTAAAAGCTGAAGCAAAAAGAATAAGAGAAGAAAAGAAGGCAGCTAAATTAAAAGCTGAAGCAGAAGCTGCTGCTTTAAATGAGAGCAAAGAGGATTCTAACAATGAGTGATGCTAAAAAAACAGTTAAAATATTTCACGGGCCACAACATCCTGGAATTACAGGAAATATGAGTGTAGAACTTGATTTGATTGGCGAAACTATACAAAGAGCCCAAACTCATGTAGGTTATCTTCACAGAGGTTTTGAAAAATTAGTAGAAAGAAGAACTGTTGTTCAAGGTTTTACTATCGTTTGTAGGATTTGTGTACCTGAGCCTGATCCAAATGAAGAAAATTATGCAAGAGCAGTAGAAACCCTAGCTGGACTTGAGATAAGTGAAAAAGCAAAATACATAAGAACAATGGTTTTAGAGATGAGCAGACTTGCAGCTCAATTTTTATGGATGGGTGGACAAGCAGGTTCAATTGGACTTGGACTAATTCCTCAATGGTCAGTTTGTGATAGAGATTATATGCTAGATCTTTATGAAGAATTAACTGGTGGTAGAGTTTATCACATGTATGCTTTTCCTGGTGGTGTAAGAAGAGATTTACCTGAAGGCTTTTTAGATAGATTATCTAAACTTTTAGACTATTATGAAGAAAGATTAAAAGTATATGACAATACATTTTTTGATAATACAACTTTTAAATCAAGAGCTATTGGTGTTGGGGTTGTAAATAAAGAAGAAGCTCTTAAAAATGGCTATGTTGGTCAAACTCTAAGAGCTTGTGGCATAAAAAGAGATGTAAGAAAAGATATGCCTTATCTAATATATGATAAACTAGAATTTGATGTTCCCACCAGAGAAGAAGGCGATGTTTATGCTAGAGCAATGGTTAGAAGAGAAGAAATGGATCAATCTATTAGAATATTAAGGCAAATTATAGAGCAAATGCCAAGTGAAGGTGAAATCCTTCAAAAAATACCAAAACATAGAAAATTTAAACTACCAGCTAATGATGTATATGTACAAACTGAAAGTGCAAGAGGTGCATATAGCTTTTATATGGCTGGAGATGGAAGTGAAAAAATTAGAAGAATGCAAGTAAGAGGTCCTTCGTTGGTTCATGCTTATACATTGTTAGAGAAGCTACTTGTTGGAGCGGAACTTGCAGATGTTGCACTGATAATGAACTCTTTGGGTATTTGCCCTCCAGAAATAGAAAGATAAGGAGAAAGATATGGCAGTAGATGTAAAAGGTGTTTTGTCACCGCTAAGTGCAGTTGGAACTTTGTTCAAACATCCAAAAACAATAACTTATCCAGAGGTAAAAAGGGAGTTCCCAAAAGGTTATAGAGGCTTTCATATAAACGATTTAGAAACTTGCATTGGTTGTGCAAATTGTCAAGATGTATGTATGAACGAAGCTATTGATATGGTAAGAGCTGATGGCGAAATTAACCCTAAAAATAACAGCGGTTGTATCCCAAGAATTGATTATGGAAGATGCTGTTGGTGTTCTTTGTGTACTGATGTTTGTCCTCCAAGCTCTTTAAAACTAGATAGAGATTGTATACATGCTGATAGAAGTGGAGATAATTTTCTTTTTATGCCTGTAAATAAAAAGGACATATCATGAGATTAGTTTTTTGGACACTATTTTTATTTTTAGTTTGGATTGGATTAACTCTTAGCTTTTCAAATCAAGAATTAGTTACTGGATTTGTGGTTTCTTTTACAATTGCTTATCTTTATGTAACCAACTATAAAAGCACAGATGAATTTAGATTTAGACCAATTATTTATATACAGTACCTAATAGTATTTATTAAAAATCTTATTTTATCAAACATAGATGTTGCAAAAAGAGTTATTGATCCAAAATTACCAATAAACCCAGGAATTGTAGAGATAAAAACAAATCTACAAGAAGATTATAAAAAATTAATTTTGGCAAATAGCATAACATTAACTCCAGGAACAATTACTCTTGATGTAAGAGAAAATAGTATGTTTATTCACTGGATTGATGTTGTAACAACAGATATAGCCAAAGCTTCAGAAGAAATTGCAGGTGACTTTGAAAAAGTTTTAATTAAACTCTAAAGATAAGGAGATTTTCTCCTTATCTTATTATATTTGATATTATTTAAAGTCGTAATATCTTGAAAAATACTCTTGTGAGTGCTTACAAACAGGACATGCTTTAGGTGCTTTTTTACCATAGTGGATATGACCACAAACTTCACAAATCCAAGCCTCATCACCATTTTCACTAACAAATACTTCTCCATCTTCCAATCTTTTTAGAAGTGCTTTGTACATTTCTTCATGTTCTACTTCAATTTTTCCAATATTTTTAAATAAAGTAGCTGCATCCTTGTAACCTTCTGCTTTTGCTATTGCTTCAAAGTCTGGATACATTGTAGTGTTTTCATAACTCTCACCTTCAATCGCCATTTGAAGATTTTCTTTAGTAGTTCCAAAACCATTTTCTAAATTATTTACTATTTTATTATATAGAGCTAATTCCATTTTTGCGTGTTGCTTTTCATTTGTTGCTGCTCTTTGAAAATGTTCTGCAATGTCTCTTAATCCCTCTTTTTGCGCTACTTTTGCAAAATACTCATACTTATTTCTTGCTTGAGATTCTCCTGCAAATGCTTTCATCAAATTCACAGCTGTTAAATTTTCAGTGATGCATTCCATCTCTACTCCACAGCATACTAGTGTTCCACCACCTACATTTTGAACCTCTACAACATTGCCACATTTTGGGCACTTATAACTCTCATATTGACGCATATTAGCTCCTTTTGTTTTATTAACTAACCTTGAACTATTACATAAGGTCAGTTATTATTAGTTTAATAATTATAAGTAAAGTATAACACTTCCTAGTTAATGCGAGGTTAATTACTTATAAACCATAAGTAAAATTATAACCAATTAATAATTATTTGTCAATAGGAATTTTTATTAATTAGAAAATAGATAAAAAAATAGCGCCTGAAGCGGGCATCTCAGACGCTATTTTAAGTTCTATCTACAAAAAGGAGGTTTTTGTCTTGGTAATGAAAGTATATAACTTTGTCTTAAACACTATTTTAACTATTTATTAATAATTTGTAAATAAGTAAAATATTTAAACTAAAATCGAAAAAATATTATAACCTTCTTCATATCTGTATTTTAATTTAAATCCATGATAATCTAAAATTCTTTTAACGAGGTTTAATCCTAGTCCATGTCCTTTAATATTTCTTGATTTATCTTCTTGTGTAAATATCTCTAGATAGTAACTTAACTCTTTTTGTAATGCTTCTCCTTGATTTTTTACTTCTATACAATTTTTTTCTATAACTATCTTTACTTTGCCATTAGTTTTGTATTTCATAGCATTGTCTATCAAATTCTTTATAGCAATTGATAAATAATTTAAATCTGCATAACATGTAAATACTTCAATAATCTCAACATCTATATCTTTTTCATCATCAATCAACATTTTAGATAGTGCTTCAAAAAGTATTGTATCAATGCTATATACTTGTATGTTTAAACTAAAATGTTTAGAATTAAATTTTTCTATATCTAAAAGTTCATTTGTTAAAAGATCAATTTGACTAATTGATTTTTTTAGTATTTTTTTATACTTACTTTCCCCAATCAACTCTAATGATAATATAGCCTTTGAAATCGGCGTTTTTAGTTCATGGCTTATATCATGAAGTAATTGTGTTCTAGATGTGATTAAAGTTTCTAAATTTTCTGCCATTTTGTTAAACTGCTCAGTAACTTTTGATATCTCATCTTCACTATTACTTTTATGTAACCTAAAAGAGTAATCTCCTGAGCCAAATTTATCCATAGCTAATGCAATATTTTTTAGGGGTATCAGCATTTTAATCACAAAAGCAAAAATAACAACAAGAAGCAAAATATCAGCAATAATTAAATAGTTAAGTAAAGCTTTTTTCTTTAATTCTTCATTTTGTGAGGTATCGTAAAATACAAATTCATCATCAAAATATTTCATATATAAAAAATAAACATTATCTTTTTCATATATTATGATTTTTCCAAAAGAAATATCTTTTTCATATACTTTTCTTTTGTTTCTAAAATCATTTGTTAATTTAATCTCATCATAGTAAAACTCTTTTGCTCTTTTTTTTAAACCAGTAATATCACCATTTACGAGATAATCAAAAAGTTCCCTTGAAGCTTGAATATATTTTTCTTTATGGATAAACTCAATTTTTTCATCTGTCAATTTTGCAGTAGTATTGGAAAGATAAAGCATTAAAACTATGCTTATTAAAAAAAGAGTGCTTACTTTAGTAAAAATTGACATACTATTTTGTCATCCTATAAACTTGTATCCAGTTCCCCAAACAGATTTGATATATTTTGCAGATTTTGGATCATCAAATATTTTATTTCTTATATTGCTTATATGCATATCTATTGCTCTGTCTTTTAAATTGGAATTATTGCCTAAATACATTGCAATTGCTTCTCTTGATAAAATTTTACCTTTATTTTGTAATAAAAATGAAAATATTTTGTACTCTATATTTGTCAATTCTAAAACATGACCATCTTGTTTGATTTGCATCGCACTTTCGTTTATCTCAAACTCACCTATTTTTTTGACACTTATACTATTGTTTGCTCTTCTAAGAACCGCATTTATCCTCATAATTAGCTCTTTAGGTTCATAAGGTTTAGCAAGATAATCATCAGCCCCATACTCATAAGCTAAGGCTTTATCTCCCAAGTTACCTCTGGCACTTGAGATTATGATTGGTATATCACTTG
The DNA here is from genome assembly GCF_054408545.1 of Sulfurospirillum sp. 1307. Lineage (NCBI taxonomy): Bacteria > Pseudomonadati > Campylobacterota > Epsilonproteobacteria > Campylobacterales > Sulfurospirillaceae > Sulfurospirillum > Sulfurospirillum sp. 1307. The sequence goes on from NZ_CP176011.1 coordinate 1,920,836, forward strand.
TTTGTCTGATTTTTTTACAAACATCAAAACCATCTATTTGAGGCAACATCAAATCTAATACAATCAAATCATATGAATTACCTTTCATATGCTCTAGTGCTTCTAATGGTTTATCAAATACTTTTACATTAAACTCATAATTTTCTAAATAATCTTTTAAAAGCTCTTGTATATCCAAATCATCTTCAATCAACAATATATTCACTCTATTTCCCATTCTTCAATATACTTTTCAAATTTCTCTTTTTGATGTTGAGTTAATAACTTGTGTGTTTTTCTTAAAAATTTTATTTCTATTTTCGTAGCATACTCATTAATTTTATTATTTATATCTTTTATTTTTTCTTCGTCTAAAATATCTTTTAAAAAAAGCTTTTCTTTTTGATCTATCAATTTGTATTTTAATTTTCTAAAATCTTTTATATCATTTCGATACTCTTTTAGTATTAATTCCATCTCTTTTTTTTGTGTATCTGAAAGTTTTAAATAACTAAGATCTTTTCTATAATGATACTCAGACCTACCATCATAATCAGCAAAAACAAAAGTTGAGAAAAATATAAAAAATAGAAATAAAATTTTCATTTTTAACCTTTAATTTCTGGTATCTTTATCAAATCATGCTCTATCAATCCATTTTGTATATCTTGATGACAAGCTTTACAATTTGCTTTACTTTTTACTTGCTTACTTTCAAAAACTGATTTTTCTATATCTTCGTGTTTTTTAATCCAATAAGGTGTTTTTCTTATAGCTATTGTACTATTATTATCTTTTAAACTTTTTAATATCTTTAAAGAACTTTTGTGAGTTGAATTCTCAGCACTATTTTTTATGAGAAATGCCAATATAGATTGATTCGTTGTCTCATCCAAACTAGCATCATCCCCAAAGTGATTGTCTAAATTTTTCATCATAAGAGTCCAAGAAGATTTAGGAAGTAAATAAGGAGGATAAGTTATATGGCAACTACCACATTCATCTGCAAAATCTTTATGTAAAACAGCATAATCCTGCTTTACATAAGAGCTTGCTATAAAAATATTATCTTTTGTAAAGATAAGATAATACAAAATAAATAAGGAAGCTAAAATCCAAATAATTCCAAATATTTTTTGAGCTATATTTACCCTGATATCAACTTTAGTAGTTAAACTTTTATATCCCTTTATCATTGAATCAATTGCATCGCTTTTTTTAATGAACTTATCTATTAAACTACCTGCAACATGAACGATAATAACTCCTAAAAATAGATTTGCAAAAAGGCTGTGAATATCTTTAAAAATTTCCATATCTTTATATGCTAATTTATGCAAAAAAGATAAAATTCCACGATTTTCTTCTATACCATATGCCAACACACCTGTTACAATAGTTAAAAAAGCAAGAATTATCATCGCTACAATTGCATAACTTGAAGCAGGATTGTGACCTGCATACTCTTTTGTTTTAACAAATACTGAAGATAGGTAACTTTTTAAATCTTCGATATTAAAATTAAAATCTTTAAATTTAGAATATTTAGGTCCAATAAAACCCCAAATTATTCTAAATAAAAAAACTACCCCCAAAGACAAACCAAAAGCTACATGTAAGCCTAAAAACCTATCAAAATCAGATAGTATATAAGATAGTGAGAAAAACACTATCAACAAAATATGTGAAATCCTATTGGCTAGTGGCCAAATATAACTTTTAGTCATCAACTCTTCCATAGTTTGGGACATTGATGTATCTTTCACTATAAACTCCTTTATCGGCTGTTTTATGACAAGCTGTACAATTAGAAATACTTTTTACCTCTTTTTGATCTATCATTCTTCTACTCAACTCACGGTGCTTTCGTTCAAAATATGCTACTTTGGTTATCCTCATAGGTGTTTCATTTTTTGATATAGAATTAGTTATTTTCCTACTTCTTTTATAATTCATAGCATGATCACTAGAGTTTTTAACCAAATACTGAGTTAATGTTTCTACATCTTTTTTATCCAAACTAGCATCAGTTTTAAAATGATTTTGCAAATTTCCCATAATTTTAACCCAAGAACGAGCTGGAAGTAACCCTGGCTGATAAGCAAAATGACAACTTGCACATTCATTTTTATATAGCTCATTATCCACTGGTTTAACACCACTTGCAAACGACATACTCACAATGAGCACAAATAAACATATAACTCTTTTCATAACATACCCCTTTTTTAGTTTGAATTTATATAATAAAGAACATCACCTTTTTGAAGTGCAGTTCCCTCTTTGTTGTATACATCATTAAAATTTCTTCTTAACCATTTTTTTACATTTTTAACTTTACTTAATCTCTTTGGATTTTGTGTTGGAGAGAGTGGATCTAAAACTTTATTTGTGTGTACATTTTTACCACTGTTTTTTAGATTTACCGTGTGACAACTTGTACAAGATATGCTCTCACCTCTTTTCCCTATATGACTCGTTGTAAATATCTTCTCGCCTCTTTTTGCACTAAAATCTACAAAATTTGGATTACTCTTTTTAGCTTCTACTTTTAAACCATCTACATAATCTTGCATTTGTGGATTAAAAGACGATGCAAATACAGATAATGGTACAAGTAAAAATAAAATTCTCTTTTTCATAACTTCTCCTCGCTCTTTTTTATTAACTGACCTTACGCACTAATGACACCCTGAGTGGCTTTTGTAGCATTTGAGTACAAGGCACATCAAAGAAGCATAGCCTTAGCTATGTTGATGAGATGTAACGCCGTAATCAAGTGCTACAAAAGTCATCCGTAGGACAAAAGAGTAAGCATTCTACTGCTTCGTTACAAAATTTCCACCGTAGCTACGGCTACGCCGAAAACTTTGTGCCTCACATTAAAACGCTTACTCTTTTGCTCAGGATGTCATTAGTGCGTAATGTCAGTTATTAATAAAATTGTATTCTTACTTTGTAAATTCCAACAATATAATTCTTTACAATTTCTTGACAATTTATGATAAAATAACCAAAAAAAAGGATTTACATGTACTGTAAAAATAGTGAAGATTTTCCAAAAAATGATATACCAAAAACACAAAAAGCAAAAATAGCTGTTTTAACACCAAAAGAAGATCCAGATTTTATTATGAGAAAAATCAAAATAGAAGCTGGTGGAAGTATGCCAAACCATACCAATGAGATACAACATCAACAATATGTATTAAGTGGTGAAGCAAAAGTAGTAGTAGGTGGAAAAGAGTATCATACAAAAGCTGGAGATTTTTTATATATACCAGCTGGTGTTACTCACTACTATGAAGCTTGTTATGGAAGTGATTACGAGTTTTTATGTACGATAAATACTAAAGAAGATACTATAAAAATGTTAGATTAAAAAAATTACTATATAAAAGTTCACACCTTAGGGAAATGTGAACTTTTTATCGTGTTTATCATTTTCTTTATAAAGAGAAAATTGCCTTAGAATTGATTGCATTTCTTATCATATTTGTTTGAATTTGCTTGATAGAATTTACTATATCTTTAAGAAATGCTTTTTTGTCTTCTATGTTATTCATACATAGACAAATATATTTTGCTGTTCCACTTAATTTTTCACATGAATACTTTTTGCTAATCATACTTCCGTATGGCTCATAAATTGTAACTTTATCTCCATCTACGTCCATTGGTAAAAATGTATAATCTTTCATTGCTTTTCCTTTTAAGCTAAATTGTAAGAGAATTCTATCAAATACTGATTTTTAATTCTTCACTATTATTATCTAATTTATTATCTATTTTTAATTATTTTTATATATTTTTTTAGTATAATTACTTACATTAAATAAGGAATTTATATGCATAAAAAATCAACTAAAAATAAGCATGTCCAAATTGTAAATGATGCGATGTACTATATATACCAGCATATAGATACAGATATAAACCTAGATGAACTAGCCATGAGTTTTAACATAAGTAAAGTTCATTTTCACAAAATCTTCAAAGAGCAAATGGGTAAAAATATATACGAAACTATAAAATCTATTAGACTTCACAAAGCTTCAAACCTACTTCTAACAAACAGGTCTTCTACAATAACCCAAATTGCAAATATGTGTGGTTATTCATCTCAAACATCTTTTATAAGAGCTTTTAAAGAAAGATTTCATCAAACTCCCAAAGAATGGAAGCAAGGTGGCTTTAAAGAGTATTCAAAAAATATACTTGATGCCTGTACAAATCCATTTACAAAAGATTTATCTGTACAAAATCTTGAAGCAAAAATTGTTACTTACAAATTTAAAACACTTTACTACATAAGACAATATGGATATCAAAGAGAAAAACTCTTCAAAACATGGCAAAAACTTCAAGCATGGATATATACAAATAAAATAAAAAAATATGAACTAATTGCCCTATATCACGACAACCCTGTAGTAACGCCTCTAAATGAGAGTTTTTATGTAGCTTCAGTTATGCCAACAGAGAAATATAATCTATCAAATACAAATCTACCTCATTTTAAATTAAAAGAGATATTATGCGCAAAGTTTGATATAAAAGGAATCCATGGAGATATTTTAAAATTTATCCAATGGGTATATCACGAGTGGTTACCAAAAAGTGGATTTGAAACAACTACAAATCCAGCTTTTACAGTTTTTAAAGAAAATCACTATCTAAATGATACAGGTAGGTTTGAGGCTTCTTTTTACTTACCAATTCAGCTTAGCTGATTTTTATAATCTTCCCAACCTTTAGCTCTTAAGATACAAGCTGGGCATTCGCCACATCCATAACCCCAGCTATTTTTTGTATTGTGATCGCCATTGTAACAAGTATGAGACTCATCTACAACAATATCTAAAACACCCTCTTCTTCACTCATTTTAAAGGTTTCACCTTTTGTTAGATAAATAAGAGGATAATGAAATTTAATATTTGATTCACTTCCTAAATTCAAAGCAACTTCTAGAGCTTCTATAAAATTCACTCTACAATCAGGATAGCCTGAATAATCTGTTTGATTTATCCCTACTATTATATTTTCAATCCCTTGTTTTTGAGCATAAGCATGAGCTAATGTAAAAAATATAGCATTACGATTTGGAACAAATGAAGCAGGAAGATTTGGCTTAGTTCTATGAGCACTACTTATGTCTAAACTACTATCAATCAAAGCAGAATCATTAAGTTGAGAAAAAGCATCAAATTTCAAAACAAAATTCTCAACACCTAAAGCTTTTGCAATCTTTTTTGCTTGATAAATCTCAATCCTGTGTTTTTGCCCATAATCAAATGTGAGTGTTTCAACTCTTTCAAATCTATTTTTTGCCCAACCAAGACAAGTTGTACTATCTTGACCACCACTAAATACTACTAAGGCAGAACCTTTTTTAACTTCCACTAATCAACTCCTAAAAATTTATGTAATTGCACACTAAGTTTGAAGTGAGGATATTTTTTAACTAAATCAATACAAAAATCTGTATTTTCCTCATTGATTTTATCACTAAAATTTTGAGCTTGTATATAAATTGGTTTTTTAGTTTTTAAATTTATGATTTTTTCAATATCATCATCTTTACTGACTACAAACTTATACTCACTAAATCCCTCTACATGTAAAAAGTTCCAATCTTTTGGTGAGTATGTTATCCAATCGGCATTTTTTATATTTTCAAGCCTATATCCATTACTCTCAACTGCTACATAAAAACCCTTTACATGTAAAACGTCAATAAAGCCATTTATGTCATTGATACTTGGCTCACCTCCGGTTATTACTACTTGTTTTGAAGGGTAACTTTTAATTTTACTTATAACTTCATCATATGAAAAACTTTCGTAACTTCCCTTGTGCAAAGGCTCATCACACCAACTACAATCAAGATTGCAACCATGAAGTCTTACAAAAATCGATGGAGTTCCACAAAAGAAACCTTCACCTTGAATTGAATAAAATATCTCTACTATTTTTAACATTAAACCTTCTATATAAATCTTTTTTGTATAATACTAAATAACTAATTAATAAGGTGTAAAATGAAATGGGAAATTGCTAAACAATTTGACTTCTGCTATGGGCATAGAGTATGGTCGCAAACTCTTGATGTAGAATTTTCTATGGATAGCTGTTTAGCTTGTCGCCATCTTCATGGGCACCAAGGTAGGCTCATTGTCTATCTTGAAAGTGATAAACTAGTTGATGGTATGGTAACTGATTTTCACCATCTAAACTGGTTTAAAATCTTTTTAGATAAAACTATCGACCACAAATTTATAATCGATATCAATGACCCACTTTTTGGAACTTTACTTCCTGATTATGCCGATAAGCAAAACCTCATCGAATGTGAAGGAGGATACAAACGACCTAATCTAGAAGTACTAAAAGATAAACCTGAACACCTATTTGAAATGTACGAGGGATATATCATAGTTGATTTTGTTCCAACTAGCGAAAATATTTCTGCATGGCTTATGAAAATTGTAGCAAAAAAAATGAGCAAAATTGATGTAAGAGTCTCAAAAATAGAATTTTTTGAAACTCCTAAAAGTAGAAGTGTAGTTTATAACTAAAACTTCAGCTCTTTTCTTATTAAAGCCATATTTCTCATAACTTTGTAATAGTATGTTCGGTTGTAATTTCCACCGTTATACCTGCTTACTGTTCTAAAATAGTTATGATTTGTATAATCATTTAGCCATACCAAAAATCTAACTGCTACGGTTGCATTAAACTTATCATCTGCTAATAGTTTATTTACGAGTTCTTTATCGCTCATATTTAAAATTTCTGTCCAATTTAACTTTTTTGCTAAAAATTTTGCAGTTTCTAATCTTACTTGCATGATTCCTAAAGAAGCATTAAAAATATTTGGATCTTTCCCTATATCTCCAACTTTAAAAGTCCCAGCACTTGTTTCGCTTAAACAAATTGCCATTGCTGTATTTTCAAAAGTTTCACCGTTTTTATTTGGGTATTGTAGAGCAACAGAGTGAACCAATCTTAAAATTTTTTCTTGTTTTGAAGAAAAAACTGATGATGTGGCACTACTTAAAAAAAGTCCGATTATCAGTATACTTCTTAGGATCATTTTATATGTTTCTTGCATATATAATCCTAAAATAAAAATTTGTAGATTATACCTAAAAAGTATTAAATATACAATAAATCTAAAAACTAATTATATATTTCAATTAACTAGGTTACTTTTTTCTACAAAAGTCCTAGATTTTGAAAGTATAAAATGGCTTAGATATACAACAAAGAAAACTTGTAGTAACAAACCAAACATTGGTATAAGAGATAGAAAAAAGAATATTAGTAAAATTATAAGCAAACTAATTTTGTTTTCCTCTACTATTTTTTTTGCATCCTCACTCACTCCAACTGAGAGTAAATCATATACCATAAGTTGGTAAAATAGATAAAAAAATGGTACTTGAAAAATCATAAAATTTACAAATGGTAAAAGTAAGAAAGGTAAAGTACACAAAAAGAGTAAAATAAATTTCAAAAATATTATAAAAATATTCCAAAGCGATTTAAACAGTGAATCTTCACTTCCTTCTCTTATGTGCGGATAATGTCTTTTTCTAATACTACTAACGATAAAAGGTGTTAAAAGTCCCACTGTAATAACAGCTATAATCAAAGAGATCAAAACTACCCCAAATGTTCCAACCACGACAAAGAGTGTCATAATTAGCCAGTGGATTATACTAAATGTTAGCAAATAAGCAATAGTAGGATGAACGCTCTCATCAATGAAAGAGAAATCTCCTGTGCTTGCACCTTGATTTAATAAATCAATAAATTCACTACTTCCATATATAAAAAATCCACCCAAAATAAGTATCGGAACTATAAAAGGTGCTAAGGAAATAAATAAAAATCTCCCTGAGAAAAAGTCTTTTAATGATTTAGCTAGTACAGTTTCACTCATGAAGCCTCATATACTTTTTTTAGTTCATTGTATAATTCATTTGCACCCATTGGTTTTTTAGATAAAATTTCAAGCATTACTTCGTTATCTTCTTTATCCCCCCAAACTTTTTTGTAAGTGCCTTCTTTATAGCCATGGTCTTGTCTAAATCCATTTAAAACATTTTTAGCAATATAGTATTTGTAAAGTATTTTTAGATTAACTCCACATTTTAAAGATAAAGAGAAATACTCTCTTAATAAACCATCAAAAAGATCAACATTTATAGTAGTTGTCATATGGATTATTGATTCTATATCATTAATAAGCTCCATAGTATCAACACCATCATGAGCTAGTGGCTCTTTGGTAAATTGCTCAAAACCCTGTACATCTGATACATCCCTGATGAGCTTATCGATACTACCTCTATTGTTTATCTTATAATCTTCTAGTAATAAACTCATAATAAAATGCCAAATATCAACTATCTCAATAGTAGCATTATCCCAATCTGGCTCTTTATTTATATCTTTCCAGTGCTTCCAGTTAAAACTATCTATGAGTTCAGCACTTTCCATATATATGCATCTTCTCCAATTTATTATGCGGTTATTTTTAGTATATCCATTTTCCCAACCGATTCCATTAGTTTCATCATTTAATTTTTGTTGGAGATAAAACATCTCTTTTAAATAATCTATTTCATTCATCTATAAATTCCCTTATTGTTAAAACTCTAGTAAAAATTAACTTTTTATCTTGCTATATAAAAGCTGTTATTTTACCATTTTTTTGGTTAATTTTTGATATCATTAAGAAAAAAGAGGTAAAAATGTGTTGTAATAGTTTAAGAATACTATTGATGTTCACTTTTACGGCATTATCTTTTGGACTAAATGCTTTTATGCCTACAATTCCAGTTATTTATTGGTATTTTGTATCTATTAATATTTTTACTTTTTTTCTATTTGTTATAGACAAATTTAATTCGATAAAAGATAGAAAAAGAGTTCCAGAAATTAGTTTACATTTTTTTAGTATAGCTGGAGGTTTTATTGGAGCAATTTTAGCAATACTTCTTGCTAGACACAAAATAAATAAAAAAGCTTTCTTATTTATCCAATCCCTAATTATTGCTATTTGGCTAATAGTAATCTATCTTGTCTCTACAAATTTACAAACTATTCAAAGGGCTCTTAGTTGATAGATGAAAGCATCATTGAGTTTATAAATAATCACCATCTATTATCACTATCTACATGTAAAGATAATCTTCCTTGGAGTGCTAGTTGTTTTTACGCATTTGATAAGAATAATTTTGTATTTGTAATTGCTTCAGATGAAAAAACTTTACATGTAAAAAATCTTTTGATAAATCCTAATTATAGTGCGCTAATCGCACTTGAAACTAAAGAAGTAGGAAAAATCCAAGGTTTACAATTTAGAGGAGTTATAAACAAATCAAGCTCTAAAGAAAAAGCCTTATACCTTAAAACTTACCCTTATGCAATAGCCCTAAATCCAACTTTGTGGACACTAAGCGTAGAGTATCTAAAATTTACAAATAATAAACTAGGATTTGGGAAGAAATTGGAGTATAAAAGAAGTGAAGGGGCTAAACTCGCCCCAATTAATTAACAAGATGGAACATTTCCACTGTCACTTGCATACTCTATACAAAAGTCTGCAATATGTTTCATATATTTCTTTTTGAATTTATCTTTAGCAAAAAAAGCTTTTGCTTTTGGATATTTTGCTGAATACTCATCAATAAACTTTTCTCCACCATTTGCAAAAAGAGCTTTCCACTCAGCTTGAGTATGCTGAACTGCAAATTTTGCACCATTGATCCCAGTAGTCTTTTTTAGATACTTAAGATAATACTTCTGCCCTTTAGCAGCATCAGCTAGTGCTGAAGAACTCATCACTCCTACCATCATAAAAGCTGTTATTAGTAAAGCTAATAATCTTTTCATCTCATCTCCTTATGTTAATTTTGAAAATTATATTATACAAAAGTGAATTAATCGTGAATAAATCTAGATTTTATTTTAAGATAATATAAGTCAATTTTTGATACTATTTTTTAATAATTTTTTACAAAAGGTAATATTATGAAATTTTTATTTACTATTTTGTTACTATTTTCATCTCTTTTTGCAACACAACTAGATAAATATCCAAATGATATAAAAAAAATAGTTGCTATTGGACCAGGTGCATTAAGAATTGTTACGATACTAAATGCAATTGATAAATTAGTAGGTATAGAAAAAGTTGAACATAAAGCTATTGGTTTTTCTGAATATAGAAGTGTAATTGGCAAAGAAAAGATAAACTCTCTTCCTATAATTGGTGCAGGTGGCCCAAATAAATTACCAAACCTAGAAATGCTAATACAGCTTAAACCTGATTTGATTGTATCATCTTTTATAGATAAAAAACAGTTACAAATTATAAATCAAAAAACTAAAATCCCGACAATCTCTTTAGATTATGGCTTAGGATATGGAGGGAATGACAATAAAATAGAAGCTATAAAAAAATCGATACTTCTTTTAGGAAAAGTACTACATAAAGAAAAAAGAGCAAAAAATATAGTAGATTTTATGAATAATGAAGAAAAAGAATTAAAAAAATACAATATCAAAGATGCAAATATTTACATAGGTGGAATTGGATTTAAAGGAGCTCATGGGATAACAAGTACTGAAAAATTTTATCCATCATTTGAGCTTTTAGGAGTAAAAAATCCTCTTGCTAAAAATGCAAAGTCAAACCATGTTATCATTCAAGAAGAAGCTTTGGTGTTGAAAAATCCAGATTATATATTTTTAGACCTTTTTGGTAAAAAAATTATAAAAGAAAATTTCAAAAAGAAAAAATCACTCTATACCTCTTTAAAGGCATACAAAAACAAACAAATATATTGGCTACTTCCATATAATTTTTACAATACAAACATATCAAATGTATACATCAATAGTTGGATAATACTTTCTAAATTAGGATACAATATTGACATAAAATCGAAAATGCAAACTATTTACAACACTTTTTATAAAAATGGAGCCAGTAAACTTATGAAAACAAGATATCCACTAAAAAGTTTTTATTAGCATGTCACAACTTTTAGCAATAAAACAAAGGACAAAAAAAAGAAATTTTATCATTGTTGTTTCTTTACTTGCTTTAGTAGTTTTATCTGTCATAAATCTTTTAACAGGCTCTAATGGCTTAGAATTAAGTGACTTTTACAAATTTTTTCAAATTGATTCAAACTTTGATTTGATTATATTTCAAATAAGACTTCCAAGAGTATTAACTGCAATTTTAGCAGGTTTTTTACTTGGTCTTAGCGGTGGAATTATGCAAGGAGTTTTAAAAAATCCTTTGGCTTCACCTTTTACTCTTGGCATCTCTGGAGCTGCTGCATTTGGTGCATCATTTGCTATTATTGTTTTAGGAGCATATAGCAATGAACAAAGCATAAGCTCAAATCTAAGCGTAAGTTTATCTGCATTTATTGCAACTTTATTGTGTATGGGAACTATTATAATCTTAGGTAAAGTTGCTACACTAAGCCCAAGCTCTATGATACTAGCAGGTGTTGGACTTGGCTCATTTTTTCACGCACTTACAATGTTTTTACAATACTTTGCAGATGACATTGAAGTAGCAGCAACTCTGTTTTGGACTTTTGGAGAGCTTGGAAAAGCAAGTTGGAATGAGATAACAATAATGAGCGTAGTTTTTGTTCCAATTTACATATACTTTTTATTTTCTTACTGGAAAATGGATGCTTTAAGCTTTGGAGATGACAGTGCTAAAAGCAGAGGTGTAAATGTAGATAGATTTAGGATAATTTCACTACTTTTAGCATCTCTTTTGTCTGCTATTGCTGTATCTTTTCTTGGTATTATAGGTTTTGTAGGACTTGTTGCGCCACATATCATAAAAATAGTTATGGGAAACTCTTATCGATGGGTTTTAACTCTTTCTCCTTTAATTGGTGCTATATTACTCTTAGGAGCTGATTTTTTATCTAAGATGATTTTATCTCCTATAATTTTACCTATTGGGATTTTAACCTCTTTTATGGGTGTTCCTATCTTTTTGTATCTTTTGCTAAAAAGGAGTAATTGATGAGCTTGGTAGTGGAAAATATAAATTTTACTATGAAAAAGAAAAAGCTTTTAAATCAAATCTCCTTTACATGTAAAGCAGGAAATATGCTAGCACTAATTGGCCCTAATGGAGCTGGTAAAACAACTCTTTTAAAATCACTTACAAATATCTACAAAAAAGATAGTGGTAAAGTTGTGCTTTTTGGCGAGGATATAAGCAATATGTCCTATGAAGAGCTTTCAAAAAAAGTAGCCTATATGCCCCAGTTCAACGAAGTTCCACACATCAGCGTTTTAGAAGTTTTAGAACTAGGAAGATATACTTTTAGCAAAAATAAACTAAAAAAAGAAGATAGAAAAATCTTAGATGACATTATAAACGAATTTTCGCTACAATCCATACTCTCTACCAATATTGCAAATTTAAGTGGTGGTCAAAGGCAAAAGGTTTTTTTAGCTTCTGCACTTGTTCAAGAACCTAAACTTTTGATTTTAGATGAACCAATAAGTCACCTTGATCCAAAAAATCAACTAGATGTTTTAAGAGTAGTAAAAAAAACAACAAAAGAAAAAAATATCGTAACTCTGATAGTTTTACACGATATCCAACACGCACTTCACTATGCCGATGAGCTTTTAATGCTAAAAAACACCCAAGTTTTGTATCAATTAAAAAAAGATGAAGTTAAAGAGGAGCATTTAAACAAAGTTTTTGATATAAAATCAAAACTTTTCAAAGAAGAAAAACATACTTTTGTTTTTTATAAACACTCCCACGATATAAAATAGGAGAAAAATTTCTCCTAAACTTTACTCAAGTCCAATTTTAACTCTTCATTGCTCATAACTCCAACTTTGGAGTCAAGTACCTTTTGAGCTATTTTTTTTGCTTCATCAAGAGAGTGCATTTTGTAAGTTCCACACTGATATTCATTTAGTTCAGGAATATCATCTTGAGATTTTACATGTAAAACATCTTCCATTGAATCTTCCCAAGCTTTTGCTACTCTTTTTTCATCCGGTGAACCAATTAAACTCATATAAAATCCAGTCCTGCATCCCATAGGAGAGATATCTATAATCTCAACTCCATTTCCATTTAAATGCTCTCTCATAAAACCTGCAAAAAGATGCTCTAAAGTGTGAATTCCCTCTTGAGATAAAATCTCTTTATTTGGCTTACAAAATCTCAAATCAAACACACTAATAGTATCTCCACTTGGAGTTTGCATCTTTTTTGCAACTCTTACTGCAGGAGCTGGCATTTTTGTGTGATCTACTGTAAAACTATCTAATAATGGCATATATATTTCCTTTAATTTTTTTGTGATTATACCATAGTTTGTGATATAATCCTCGCATGAAAAAATACATATTGCCAATACTACTCATACTATTTTTAACTGGCTGTGCGAACTCTCAAAACAGAGTTCAAGAAATTTTTCAAACCGACAATGCTACACAAATAAAGCATGATTATTTAAATATAACATCTTTACTTTTAGAATTTAAAAAGAAGCTAGATATCAGAAATCCAAACAACTATGAAAAAAGAATGTCTCATTACATAAATAAAGATATTAAAAACTCTACAAATGAAATTTATCTTAAATATAAAGATAAATACATAAAATCTTATATGGATTATCTAAAAACAGCATTTAGTACAAAACCTGTAAAAAATCGCAATGATTACTTGATAATAGGACTTTATAAACTCATTTATGAAGCCTATGAGATAGATAAAAATCACCGTTTTACTACCTTGAATTATAACAAAGATAAATTAAAAGAGTTATACTACTCATTGATGGTAATTAACTGGGAAATTAAAACAAAAAGAGACCAAGAGGGAGATTATCTTTTTTTGACATGGCAAAATAATTGGCAAATAGAATTAGATAAAAGATTAAGAAAAAAAGAGCAGCTCTCAATCAAACTTATCAATGATTTGGCTTACATAAAAAACAAAAAAGAGACCTTGCTTTCAAAAAGTAATTGTAATTTTGAAATACTAATTTCAAAAATACTTTATCATATAAAAAATTCTCTAAAAATCATAGGAGATGAACCACTTGATATAAGCATTGACACTGCAAAAAGTTTAATTTTCTTTTTATAGTACTTGATATTTTTTCAACATTTCATTGATTTACTTCAAGGCTTTTATTTGTTTAATTTAGTATAATTACAAAAATTTATAAAAGGATAACATATGGAAATTAACAATACTCAAGTTTGTAATGTTTGTTTAAAAACAAGTGATGATGATAAAGGTGCAGTATTTCTAAAAGCTAAAAAAGGCGGAGAAGATATAGATGTATGCACAAACTGTATCCCTCATATCATCCATGGAAGTGGAGATGTTGTAAAATCTAATGAAGATGTTAAAAAAGAATTAGGCTTATAATTTAGATTGTATCGTAACACTACGATACAATCTTCATCTTTGTTCCAAGATTTATCATTCCGCAAAAATACATAGCACTCGTTACGATCCCAGAAATTCCTGTTTTTGCAAACTCTTTTGCATTGTCTTTATTTATTCCTCCTGCTGCTAAAACCTTTACATGTAAAGAGTTTTTATTTATATAATTTATGATTTTCTCTAAAGTCTCAATGCTTACTTTATCCATTTGCAACACATCAACCCCAACTTTAATAAGCTCAATCGCTTCTTCATAAGTTTCACTCTCAACAATTAGTTTTTTCTCTGGAATTCTTTTTTTTATATCTTTTAATGCTTCAAAAAATTCTTCATTGTTTTTGTAAACAATCCTATGATGAGGAAAAAATAGAACAGTTTCACTAAGTCCAAGTCTATGAGGCATAGCTCCACCACTCATGATAGATTTTATACAAAATCTTTTTGTAAATGGAAAATTTTTTCTAGTTCCCAAAAGTTCACAATGAGGATTTACTGCTTCAATTTGTTCCTTCATTTTATTTGCGTAAGTAGCAATAGCTGAGCTATACTCCAAAATAAGCTGAGTAGACCTCCAAGCTTTATGAATATCTTCATAATTACCTACAAACTCCAATAAAACTTCACCATTTTTAGCTTTATCTCCCGAATTTAAAGCAAAAACAACCTCACATTTTAACAACTCTGCAACTCTTTTAGCCTCTTCTGTGCAAGAGACTACTATGTCTTCTCTAGTAAAAATCTGTAATTTTGCTCTTTTATTTTTTGCACCTTGCAAATATGTTGTTAAATCAATGTAAGGTACATCCTCTTTTATAAAATTCATCAATTCAATATCATCTAAATTAAACATTTTCTTCCTTTTTTATGGTCGGAGCAAAAGCTTTTGTTCCAACCCTTACAATATCCCCTACTTTTAAATTTTTTACTTCGTCATTTGAAATTACTACTTCAACTAACTGCTGAGCAATTGAAATGATAGCCACATGTATAACATCAATTTTTTGTATATCCAACACTTCACCCTCAAAAGAAAATTTCTGAGAACCACTTGTTTTTAATAAAATATCTTTTGGAGTTCCATCATTTCTAATTTTTCCATCTTCCAAAACTACAACTCGGCTTGCTAGTTTATATATCTCACTTGGATCGTGACTTACTAAGATTGTAGTAGTTTTAAACTCATTATGAAGTGTCAAAATCTCTTTTTGAAGCTTTTCTCGCATGTAAGGATCAAGTGCTGAGAGAGGCTCATCAAGTAAAAGAATTTTTGGTTTTTTCATCAAGGCTCTACATAAACTTACTCTTTGTTGCTGACCGCCACTAAGAGTTGTTGGTAGTCTGTCTTTTAAGCTTGTAAGCTCTGTTAATTCTAGAAGTTTATTTGCTAATTTCTTATCATTTTGAACAAAAAGTAAATTTTTTTCAACACTCATATTAGGAAAAAGCGCATAATCTTGAAAAACAAAACCAATCTCTCTTTGTCTTATATCTTTACATGTAGAACTATCTAGCCAAGTATCACCTGCAACACTAATCGCGCCTTTAGCACTTTCGAGCCCAGCTAAAATCCTAAGTAGAGTTGTTTTTCCACTTCCACTTTTACCGCTTAGTGCTATAAAATCTCCCTCATTAATTTCAAGTTTTATTTTTAAATCTATCTCTTTTAATTTTTTTTCTATATCTATGCTGATCATTTTATGCCCAATCTTTTCTTATAATTTGAATTAAAAATATATACACTAAAAAGCACAATAAAACTTATTGCTAACATAATCGCACTATATATATGAGCATTTTCATAATCCATAACTTCAACCATTTCATAAATCGCAACTGATGCGACTTTTGTTTCATTTGGGATACTTCCTCCAACCATTAAAACAACGCCAAACTCTCCAACAGTGTGTGCAAAGGTTACAATCAGTGCAGTAAGTAAAGATGGTTTTATATTTGGTAAGGCTACATGTAAAAGAGTTTGAAACTTACTTTTTCCTGCGATATATGAAGCTTCTATGATATGTTTATTTAAGCTTTCAAATCCACCTTGAAGTGGTTGAACCATAAAAGGAAATGAATAAAAACAACTAGCTACTACAAGACCTGTAAAATTAAAAACAAGTTTTATACCAAAAACTTCATCAAAAAACTCTCCAATTGGTGAATTTTGAGATAATGCCCAAAGTATATAAAAACCAAGAACAGAAGGCGGTAAAACTATCGGTAAAGCAGTAACCGCTTCTAAAAATGGTTTAAATCTGGAATTTGTTTGAGACAGATACCAACTAAGAGGCAAAGCTAAGATAAACAAAATTACTGTAACAATAAAAGCCAATTTAAAAGATAATATAAATGGTGAAAAATCTAGCATATAACCTCTTTAATAGAAATTTCATTTGCTTTTATAAGCATAACAACCTCATCACCCTCTTTTAAATCAAGTTTATTTTTTGATTCTCTCAACAATACACTCTCAAACAAATTACCCTCAAAATCAAGCCTAACGCTCAAAAGCAATTCACCCTCTTCAATGCTTACAACTTTTGCTTTTAACTCATTGATAAAGCTTATTTTAGAAGTATCTCCTTTTGCTAAAGCTATATTTAGAGGTTTTATTGATAAAACAACTTTAGCACCAATTTTCACATCATGTAACTCCAAACTCATCATACAAAATTTTTGATGATTTAGCTCAAACCAAACTACATGTAAAGAATCATTCTCTTTTATATCAATTATCTTTGCACTAAATTGCATATCCATACTTTTCAAATATTTTTTTAGCTTTTTTGCTCAATATAAAATCATAAAAAGCTTTTACTTCCTTAGATTTTTCACCATTTTTCAAAATCACAATACCTTGGTCAATCGGAGTATAAAGAGATTTATCAACTTCTGCCCAATTGACACCCTCTTTAAATCTTTTCATTTTAGGACTAAACAAAGAAGATTTTGCTACAAATCCCAAATCTGCTGCATTTATCGAGTAAGCAACAGCAGCTGAAATTGACTCAGCATATACAAATTTATTTTTAACATCTTTTAAAAGTTTTGCATTGTCCAAAGCCTGAATTGCAGCTTTTCCATATGGTGCAGTTTTAGGATTTGCAATTGCAATTTTTTCTATATTTTTATTTTTAACAAGCTTTATACCCTGTGAAAAATCAAACTTTTTGCCACTAAGCATAGCTATTGCTCCTCTTGCATAAACTATTGGCTTTGCTAAAGCAATTTTTTGTTTAAATAAAGCATTTGGATATTTCATATTAGCAGACATAAATAGCTCATAAGGAGCACCATGGGTTATTTGCGCTGTTAGTTTACCACTACTTCCCAATGTTACTTTTACTTTAATATCAGGATATTGTTTATTAAACTCTTTTTTCAAATCATTTAGCGCATAACTAACATTTGCTGCAACTGCTACATTTATGCTTTTTGCACATAAAAGTGTTGAGAACATCAAAAACACCATAATGATTTTAAAATTACTTTTCATTTTACCTTCCTATCAAAATATTTTTTGGCTGTATAAAAATATATACTTCCTTGTTTACTTTCAAACTCAACTCATCAATTAAATAACTCTTACATGTAAGCCAAATTTTATCAGTATTGTTTACATGTAAAGCTATCTTTGCTATACCTTCATCACTTTGTATATCATCTATTGATGCTTTAAAATTATTGATATTTTTTGTAGGCTCATTTGCTATATAAACAGAAGATGCTTTGATGATACCAACTATCTCATCTCCTACTTTCAAATCCATCTGCATTACTGCTTCATGAGTTATGGTTGAACACAATCTTACTCCACTTTTAAGCTCAAACACAACATCTGAACTTACTTTGTAATTTTTTATCTCTATAATTTTTCCTAAAAGCTGATTTCTAGCACTTATGCTAATTGCTAATTTTTGAAGGGTTTTTAAATCATCTATCTTTGATATATTTTGTAAAAAAGCATCATATTTATCTTTTAAAATATAATAACTCTTTATTAGCTCTTTTCCATGGCTTGTAAGTTTAGTACCACCTCCTCCACTTCCACCAACAGCTTTTAAAACTATAGGTTTGCTTGAGAGATTATTCATATTATCTAACATCTCCCAAGCAAGTTTGTAGCTAATAGGAACTTCTTTCGCAGCCTTCGAGATTGAGCCACATTTTTCAATACTCTCTAAAAGTTTTATCTTTTTTTCTAGATTTTGAGGATTTGAAAGATTTAGTATATCACTTTGCATATATTTCCTTATATTCTAAAAAACATAACGAAATCTTAGCGTTATATATCTTAAAATATAATGAACCAAAAGGGGTCAGGGCTAAACTTTAAACTTTTATCTACATGTAAAGAGAAAAATCTCTTTACATGTTAGATAAGTTATTGAAGTTCTTCTCGTATCTCTTCGACTGCTTTTTGCATATTTTTAAGAGCTGGTTTTACTTCATCCCATTTTCTGGTTTTTAGCCCACAATCTGGATTTATCCATAACTGCTCTTTTGGTAAAACTTCTAAAAGAAGTTTTATCTGATTTTTTATCTCTGATACACTTGGTACTCTTGGAGAGTGTATATCATATACTCCTGGCCCTACTTCAGCTTTGTAGCCAACTTCTGCAAAAATTTTAAGAAGCTCATTTCCACTTCTTGCAGTTTCTATGGTAATAACATCAGCATCCATAGCTTCAATAGTTTTTATAATATCATTAAACTCACTATAGCACATATGAGTATGAATTTGAGTCTCTTTTTTTGCTTTGCTAACAGATATTTTAAAATCTCTTACAGCCCAATTTTCATACTCTTTTATATTCTCTTTTCTTAAAGGATAACCCTCTTTAAAGGCAGCTTCATCAACTTGGATTATCTTTATACCAGCATTTTGTAAATCATCAACTTCATCACTCAAAGCTAATGCAATTTGAAAAGAAACCTCATCTCTTGATATATCATCTCTTACAAATGACCAATTTAACATTGTAACAGGCCCAGTTAGCATTCCTTTCATGATTTTTTTTGTTTTTGATTGCGCATAAACTATCCAATCTACACTAATAGGCTTTTGCCTACTTACATCACCATAAATAAACGGAGGTTTAACACATCTGCTTCCATAACTTTGTACCCAACCATTTTGGCTAAAACCATATCCATTTAAGTACTCAGCAAAATACTCAACCATATCATTTCTCTCTGGCTCTCCATGAACTAACACTTCCAACCCACACTCTTCTTGAAAAGCTATACACTCATCAATGTATTTTTTCATAACACTTTCGTAATCATCTTTGCTAATCAAACCTTTTTTAAAAGCTCTTCTTGTAAGTCTGATTTCAGAAGTTTGAGGAAATGAGCCAATTGTAGTAGTTGCTAAATCTTTATAAGCCAATACTTCTCTTTGAGTTTTAATTCTATCTTCGTATCTGTCTGCTCTTTCATACTTTTCTAGTTTTGCTACTCTTTTTTGAGTAGCCACATCGTGAATTTTAGTTGATTTTCTTCTGTTTTGATTTATTGTTTTGTTAAATTCTACCTTTTTTATCTCTTCACTACTTAACTCTTCTTCAAAGAAAAGCTTAGCCAAAAGATTAATTTCATCAAGTTTTTCTAGAGCATAACTGAGCCAACTCTTTAGTTTAGTATCCATTTTGTCTTCATACTTCAAACTATAAGGTACATGTAAAAGTGAACATGAAGATGAAATTAACATATTTTCTTTTGGAATTTTTGAGTTAATAACGCCTAATAAACTCAAAGTTTTTTCAAAATCATTTACCCAAATGTTTCTTCCATCAACCACTCCTGCAATCAAATTTTTGCCACTTTTTGATATAACCTCAAGTGATTCTAGATTTTTAGCTCCATAGATAAAATCCAATCCAATTGCCCAAATGGGAGTATTTACAAGTATATTAGTAGCTTCATTTGAATGTTCAAAATAACTTACAACTGAAATTTTTATATTTTTTGAGATATTAGCCAATCTATCATAAGTTGGTTTTATGAGGCTTAAAACTCTTGCATCCAAATCTTTTACAAAAATTGGCTCATCAAATTGAACTACTATTTCATCATCTAACTTCGAAATTTCTTTTAATAGCTCTTCATAAACAGGCAAAATCTTATCCCACAGTTCAAAACAATCTCCACCATCAACTCTTTTAGAAAGTCCTAAATAAGTCAGTATCCCTATTAGATTTATCTTGGTTTTAATACCTGCTTTTTTAGCTTCACTAAATTCATCGATTATCTTTTTACTATTTAGCTTAAACTCATTATCAAGTGAAAGCTCTGGGACAATGTAGTGATAATTGGTATTAAACCATTTTGTCATTTCACAAGCATTGCAATTTTTAGAGCCTCTAGCCATTGCAAAATAAAGCTCATTTGAACTTAGATTAGCAAATCTTTTAGGAATTGCATTTATCATGATAGAAGTATCTAGCATATTATCATACAATGAAAAATCATTAGAGCTTATAAGGCTAATACCTGCATCTTTTTGATAATTCCAATGACGCACTTTTAAATCAAGCGCAACTTTTTTAACTTCATCATATGAACACTTACCTGCCCAAAACTCTTCTAAAATTTTCTTGAGTTCTCTTTGTTCTCCAATCCTTGGAAAACCTACAATATATGTTTTTTTTGACATTATTATATCCTTGTATATTTAATTTGATTAGTTTTTTGATTAGATTAAGGATATATAAGGAGGATGTACACCAGTGCGTCTAAATGCAAAATAAGTACAATAATAAGGACATCTAGGAATGTAATGATAGATTGAAGTTACGATTTTTGTTTTGATTTTAAAAAAGCAGTTACAATGACAAGGCTTATCACTGTTGAGATTCTCAATGGGGAGTTCAAACTCTAGCAAATCTTCGTCTTCATCTTCACTACCATATCTTGTATTATTAAAAACAAGATTACTTACACTAGTCTCTTTTGCATGTAACTTTGTAGCTACTGAGTATGCTAAGATAGCTGATAAAGAAAAGTAATTTTTTTTAAAACCACGAAGTAACTTCACTAAATTCCCTAATTTTTTTTGGAATTATATCACAATTTTAAATATATTTTCTTGATTTTTGTAATCATAAGCCAAAGACATATCGTGTATTCTTAGTATAGAGTATACAATATAAAGTCCTAAACCCATACCGTGATTTTTTGATTTTGTATCATTATGAAATGGTTTATAGTAATCTTGCAATGGTTTTTTTAATTTTTCGCCTTTTGAAACTACATACAATCCACTGTCATCTTCTTTAACATATGCCTTTTTATCAGTAGAGTACTTCAAAGCATTATCAAGCAAATTTTTTATAGCTAAAGCGAAAAGTTCTATATCTACATGTAACTTTTTATTGCTTATATTTCCAACTATGATTTTATCTTCACTATTTTCTAACATTAACATATCAACAGCGCTATTTAAAATAGCTCCTAAGCTATATTTTGACCTATGAAGTTTTGTATTATTTGAAATGACTTTTTCTATCTTTGCAAAATCATCTATCAAATAATTTAGCTTATCAAATACTGTGATTATTCTGTCTTTTTGAATTTTATCTTCTATAAGACTTGAAACAATTTTACCTTTTGCTATTGGAGTTTTAAGTTCATGCATGATAGTTCTTAGAAACAACTGCCTTGATTCTAAAAGTAATGCTATTTCTTTTACTGCTCTATCAAACTCATTTGCAACATCTGCTATTTCATCTTTTGCATTACTTTTGCAATCTATTTGCAGGTTTCCATTTGCAAACTCTTTAATCTCTTCTTTTAAATTCTTCAAAGGAAGTAGAGTTTTTACAATCCATAAAAAAGCAAAACTTACAATCAAAAACATAAAACCTATTATCCAAAAACCCAAATAGTTTTTTTCATACTCATTTAAATCTTTAAATAAAAACATTTCAGGAGGAGTATGTAAGTTTAGATAATACACTCCATCTTTACTTATAGCATCAAAACCAGGACCAGACATTTTTATAGGTAATTTCTCAAACCTATGATTCATATCTTTTTCTTCAAATTTAAAACCAAGTGATTCGACATACTCAACAAGTTTTTCAGGACTTAAATGATTTAACATAATGTATTGTGATATTCGTCTATAAAAGTTTTTCACCTCTTTTTCTTGCACAGAATTTGCAAAAGAAAAATAGCCAAAAGTAATAGCTATGAAAAGAGTAATTACAACTAAATATATAAATAAAATTTTGGTGAATATAGAATTTAGATTCATGACTGACCTTACGCACTATATATAGTTCTTGATAAAACAAGAAGGCGTTATATGCAAGACAGATTTTTAAAAGCCTAGCCAAAGCTAAGGTGAAAAAATCTAACGCCGTCAGATAATGCCTTATTGTTTTACCCTTTGGGTGCTTTTTGCAACACTCCCTTGGGTCGTTAAAAAGTTTCAAGTTACCTACGGGTAGCTTTTCAACTTTTTGCCTACCAATGAAATGTTGCAAAAAACATCAAGTACTACATATAGTACGTAAGGTCAGTCACGAAATTAGTTTATAACCAAGCCCTCTAATAGAATGTATATGAGTTGGATTTTTAGAATCTTCTTTTAGTTTACTCCTAAGTCTTCCAATGATGACATCTAAACTCTTAGAGTAGCTATCACTCAAACTCTCACAAGAATTTACTATGTGATCACGAGAGCAAATTCCATTTGCATTTTGTAACAAACAAGCAAGCACTTCATACTCAGCATGAGTTAAATCCAAAACTTCTCCATTAAAACTGATAGTCATTTTAGCTTTATCATGTTTAAAAACTGAGCTTTCATTTTCATCTTTGTTAAATTTTTTAGAACGGCGAAGCAAGCTTTGAATAACAGCATACATTTCGCCAGGATCATAAGGCTTAGGTAGATAATAATCTGCACCAATTTGAAGTCCCATTATCTTATCAGTTACATCACTTCTTGCACTTGAAATTATAATTGGTATATCATATTTCTGTGCTACTTCTTTACAAACATCAAGTCCATCTATATTTGGCAAAGTTAAATCCAATATCATAATATCAAACTTTTCAATACCAGAACTCAATCCAAGGTACGGATCATCATAGTTTGTAATCTTTATATTGTATCTTTTTAGATATTCTCCCAAAAAAAGGGAGAATTCAGGGTCATCTTCTATCATTAGTATATTAATCATGATTATAATCTACCATAAGTTAAATTAACTAAGCATAAAAAGAGACTCTGTTATAATTGTCTGGATTACTCAAAATTTGAGTTAAATTATACTTTACTATTGCACTTACTTCTTGCTTTGAATAATCATTTTCATCACCTGATAACTCTTCGATCATTTTCATTACTTGATCTTGACTATCTTGATTTAAATTTACAATTCTACTTGTATAATTTAACACATTATCAAACGATGTACTGCTACTTGAGTCATCACTATCATCAGTAGTTAAAAGCGAATCCAGAAGTGTACTTATATAATCCTCTTCTTCTTCGCTAACTTGATTGCCTCCTTGCGGTGGTGGAGGTGGTGGCATTGCTCCAACTTGTCTTCCCCCTTCAGCTAAGCCTCCACTGTCTCTTGCTAAATCTCCTATCTCTCTAGCATCAAACCCAGAATCAGCCATAAGCGAAGCTAATTCTTCAGATGGTGCAATTCCTTGGTCTTTTAAAGAACTTACAATTGCTAGTGCATCATCACTTGTTAGGTTGCTTGGATCGTAATTTTCTAAAAGAGTTCCAATGTATTCTTTTTGATATGAACTCAAAGTCTGATTTTGAGAATTACTACTCAAAACTGAACTCGTTTGAATAAAAGCAGATGAATTACCTACAGAATTTACCATATATTCCTCCTGTTATAATATACCTAATAAAATAATATCCATTAAAATTTAATCTAATTACAACTCAAGGTAAATGAAATTAAACAGCCCAAGTATCAAATGCTTGTTTCTCTAAAACCATATTATCTTGCTCATCTTTATATATATTTATCCAAGCTCTCCAGTTTTTATCATCAACATTTGGATAATCAAGTCTATAATGACTGCACCTACTCTCTTTTCTCATCATAGATGCTTTTAGTTTCATTTTTGCATTTATTATCATATTTTCTGTTTCGTGCGCTAATCTTAACTCATGCATATCACTTGCTTTTAATTTAGGAACATGATGATTTAGTAGTTCATCAACAAATGCAAGTGCACCTTGAAGCATTGCTTCACTTTTTATGTATAAAACAAAATTTGGAATCATTACCCCTTGTAAAGTTTGGGTTACCCATGCAGGAGAATATCCGTTTTCTCTTTTTAAAGGAGCTATCATATTCTTATGAATACTAGCTAAATTTTGTTTATCTAAATTGATATATTTTACATTTTGTGCATACTTTGCAGCACTTTGCCCTGCTATTGCACCTTGTACGGCTGAACCAGCTAAGGATGAGCCTATTTGAGTATAAATCCCTCCAGACATATGTGACCCAAGTGCATCTCCTGCTGCATATAATCCCTTTATGGTTGATTCACATTTATCATTTATGGGGACTAAACCTTCAGATTTATGAATCGCAAGTCCAGCTGAAGATCCGCCAGTTGGATTTTCGCTCATCCCTGGAGGTCGACCACCGTTGTGAGCATCATCACTAGGTGGCCTTTGTGTCCTTCTTCTTTGAAATTCTTCTGGGACATATGGCCCATTTATATCAGATTTAGCTTCACTAAACTGCATTTTTGAAATGCCCCCATCTACATATGCTCTAAAATTAAGATCAACTCCCAAGTCGTGTCTAATTTCTACTTTAGTTATATTTGGTTTTTCTTCAAACATACCATGCCAATTACCAAATGAATCGCCTGGATTTTTACTACTTGCATGGTGTCCATCATTCCACTCTTTGCCTGTTACTTTTGCACCAATTTTATATGCCATGATTGTTCCATCATGAGTTAAATCACAAATTGGAAATCCATTTGGCTTGAATCCACCAGCACCAGTACAAAGCACAACACTTTTCGCCTTAAATGTTATAATTTTCTTATCATCCAAACAAAAGCCTGTAGCTCCTGCAATTTTTCCATCTTGTTTTATAAGATTAGTAATCATAACTCTTTGATGCATTTGTATGTTTCTTTCTTTTATCGGCTTTGAAAAAGATTCATAATACAGTGGTGAATCAAAAAAACCCCACTCTTTAAGCTCTTCAACTCTTTGTTTTGAGTAAAGTGCTAATTGTCTCGTATAAGCTTTATTATTAGTTCCTAAAGCAGAGTTTGAAACTTTATTTACAAATTCATCGATACTTACTTTTTCTTTTTTCTCATCATAAGAAAAAATTCCTTTTGCAAAAGGTGTCTGCCCAGAAGTTCCTAATGCTCCTTTTGAAACCATTATAACTTTAGCACCACTATCATGCGCTTTTACACTAGCAAATAGTCCTGCCATACCACTTCCTACTACTAAAACATCGCACTCACGCTCTTCAAAGCTTAATGAATCTGGATTTACTTTTTCTTTTTTATATTCATTTTCTTCTTTTAAAGACATTTTAGAAAGAGTTGCCAAACTAGCTGTAGCTGCAGCCAACCCTAAAAAACCTCTTCTTGTTAATTTTGTATCTTTATATTTCATTTTTTACTCTTGTATAATTGTTTTTAATAACAATGAAAATCCCAAAAACTCCTAGTATCCCCATAACCAAAAGCATTGCTAAACTAGAGTGTTTTCCTATTTCAAAAGCATGCCAAATACCAAAAGCTACAAATATAATTGAAAATAACCCATGATAC
Organism: Sulfurospirillum sp. 1307; assembly: GCF_054408545.1. NCBI lineage: Bacteria > Pseudomonadati > Campylobacterota > Epsilonproteobacteria > Campylobacterales > Sulfurospirillaceae > Sulfurospirillum > Sulfurospirillum sp. 1307. The sequence goes on from NZ_CP176011.1 coordinate 1,947,103, forward strand.
ATTCTCCAAGAAGAATGTTTGAATTTTTTCTTATATATCGCTAATGCTCCTAAAACAAGCATACTTACCCAAGCTATTATTCCTAGTAAAATTCCGATAGTTTGTAGCTGTGAAATCATAAGAACAAATGAATCAACAGGATTTACTCTCAATTCAATCCACTGAGACAAAACACTCAAAAAAGGGTGAATTATCAAAAAAGAAATCACGCTATACCCTAAATATTTGTGATATTTATAAACACCTTTTGATTCTTTTATGAAAAAAAACTGTCCAATTACTAGTATAAAAGCAAATACTGTTATAAATGACAATAAATTTTTCCAAATACTGTTTTCATAAAAACTTCCAATACTAAGAAGTGTTAATAAGAAAAATATCATTACATAAATAACATAATCATAATTTATATTTTTAAACATCATCTACCCCCAGGACACATTAACAGGTAAGTTTTTCTCAGGAGAAATTGTAATTGCATCAACAGGACAGTACATCCTACAAAGATGACAAATTTGACAATCTTGCATATATGCAATTACTGCTTTATTGTTTTTTTTATCCATCCTAAGCACATCAGTTGGACAAACCCTTACACAAGTAGCACAACCAATGCATCCTCTAATATCTTTTATAGCCATTTTACTTTTGCCTCATTGGCCCATCTTCTGGCATACAAACAAAATATTTGTCATCAGGAGTATACATGCAAGTTCCCTCTAACTCATCCCCTCTTGGAGTAGTCATATGACAAGCAGAGCCTTCATCAAGATTTTTACATACTTCAATAGCTTCTTTAGGAGGAATTCTATCACCTCTTGGAGGCCTATCTTGTGCAATGGCATAATTAAATGCGCCAAAAGTTAACAAACTTACAAACAATATAAATACAGTATTTTTTATGATTTTCTTCATCTCTCATCCTTTTAACAAATTTGATAAAAGAATGATATAAAGTTAGTTAAAATGTTAGGTTAGCTATAAGTAAATGAAAGTAAATAAGAAAGAATATTTACATGTAAAGAAGATTTAAACCTCTTTACATGTAAAAGTTATTATGATTTTTTTTCATTGATAATGTTATTTAAAAATTCAAATAACTTTGATGACATATTTTCAAGCTCATGTATGATGGAGATAAGTTCATTTGATTTTTCTATTGTTTTTCCTAATTTAACAATATCTAATGCTTTTTGTGCATTTTCGTGTACTTTTTTATGAACTGGTGGAATTAATGAGTAAGATGGCATATTTCCAAAAGTATTTTTTCCCTCATTTGAGTTATACCATTTACCAAATCTACAACTATTTGAATCACTAATAACAACATCTTTTTTATTATTATAAATTGAAAGATAAGTAGAAGACTTAAATAACATATGATCAATTTTAGATAAAGAAACAAAAAGGTCATTTGCAATATTTTCATTTTTCTCTTTTATAATTTTTGAACTATCTATAAGATTTCCAAGCACTTCAGTAAATTCTTGTAATTTTTCAGTTGAAGCTTGAGTTAAAAGCTCTGTTTTTTCACTGCTTTCAATCATAGCATTTGAGTTTTGTTTAAGTACATTGATATTCATTTCAACTTCACTAGTTGCTTTTTGTGTTCTCTCTGCTAATTGTCTAACTTCATCAGCAACAACAGCAAATCCTCGTCCGTGTTCTCCTGCTCTAGCTGCCTCAATGGCAGCATTTAATGCAAGTAAATTTGTTTGATCTGATATGTCTTTAATAAGTCCTATTACACTACCTATCTCTTCTACATTATTACTTAATTGTTGAGAATTATCTCTAGAAGAATTCATCATAATTGCAATATCATTGATTTTTTTTACTATTTCATCTGTACTTTTTTGCACATTTGTTATAATTTTTTCTGTTTCTTCATTTATTTTATTAATATCTCTTATTTCATCTACATTGTATTCTATACCATTTTGTAAATCTCCTGCATCATGCATAGTTCCATCTATAAGGCTATCAGCAAGAGAAACAAATAGTTTACTCTCTTGTAAACTTCTTTTTGCTTCTTGTTCAGATATATTTGCTAGCTCTGCTTCTCTTTCAGCTTTTTTTGCTATCTCTTCTGCTTTTTCTATGAACTTATTAAAGTTTTCAACTGCACTTCCCATTTCATCTTTAGAACTTATATCTATTCTTTTGCTAAGATCAGCTTCTCCTTGACTTAATTCTTGTGCTGTTTTGGCTAAATCATTTATTGGCTTTAATATAACTTTTCTTAACATAAATAGTATTGCTAATACAATAAGAATATCAACAATTCCAATTAGTAAAAGTTGCTGGTAAAGAAGAGACTTTGAATGTTCAATAGATTTATTGATAATATCTTTTTTCATACCTAAAAGCGCATACCCAACTATCTTATTTTCAAAATTTTTTAGAGGATATGCTTTAGTAAAATATTTATCATCTATAGTGTACTTATCTTTTATAGCTTTTTCAAACTTAAAAGCACTAGAAAAAACATAATATTTAAACGACTCATCCATGTTCTTAGTACTAGAAAGTCCGTATCCTTCTTTACTCATTTTAGCTGAAAAAATACTTGAATATTTTTTATCGAGAAAATATAAAAAATCTAAATTGCTTTTTTTAAGAGCACTTCCAAAGTTATTGATACCACCACTAAAATCTAACATACCTATAAATTTATCTCCATCAAACATAGGGAAAACGCTTCTTAACCTAAGTCCTTTTTCATCTTCTTCAAATGTAATAGTAGGTTTTTTTGTTTCTATAACATATTTATATGAAGCAAAATTTACTTTTTGTCCAAAACTATTTTGTTTCCATGATTTAAAAAATGATTGTAGATTTTCATCTATTAAGTGGACAGACACTTTTTTAAATGGAGAATTTTTTGCATACATTTTTCCTATACCAGAAAATATTTCTTTTAAACTCTCTCTATCTTCGCTTATAAAAGCATCTATAATTTTTTTATCTTTTGCAAGTAACATTGCATTTGTTAACCAAACATTTTTCTTTGAATTTATTTGCTCATCAAGTTGTAGTTTAAACTCTTTACTTTTTGAAATATAAGTTTCTTGCTCTATTTGTTTTATCGCAAACCATTCTTGAACGGCAAAGGCAATAAAACCAATCAAAATAATAACAACAACAGGGATCTGTAACTTTTTTGAGATAGAAGCATTCTTAAACATGGTGTATTCCTTGAGCTTTTATATAAAAATATTCTAGCCTAATATCAATAAAAAATGCTTAAATGTATTAGTTTTTAATAGATAAAAATTATTAAAAAGATAATATGAGGTAATTTTGTGCAGATGTAGTGAAAAGGAGAGGTGTCCCTCTCCTTTAAATTTTTTATTCAACTTCGTTAGAATAATCAGCTTCTGCCATTCTTTTTAGTTGTCTCCATCTAAATTGAGCATCAGCTTTGTTTTTATTGTATAGCTCTTGAGCATGCTCTGGATTAGATTTTTTGAGACTTGCATATCTAACTTCATTCATTAAGAAGTCTTCATAAAGATCCCAATCCGGCTCTTTTCCTGATATTTTGATTGGGTTTTTACCTTCTTTAATTAAACGTGGATCATATGTATATAATGGCCAATATCCACATTTAGTTGCAAGTTCACCTTGGTTTCCTGATTTTCCCATACCACCTTTAATACCATGAGCGATACATGGAGAATAAGCAATAATCAATGATGGTCCATCATAAGCTTCTGCCTCTTGAATAGCTTTTAGAGTTTGAGATTGTGAACCATTTGAATTGATTTGAGCAACGAAAATATTACCATAAGTCATTGCAATATAACCCAAATCTTTTTTCATAGTTGGTTTACCTGACGCTGTAAATTGAGCGATTGAACCTGATCTTGCTGATTTTGAACTTTGACCACCAGTATTTGAATACACTTCAGTATCAAGAACAAGTACATTTACATTCTCGCCACTTGCTAGTACATGATCAAGTCCGCCATAACCAATGTCATATGCCCAACCATCACCACCAATTATCCACTGTGATGTTTTTACCAAGTATGATTTCAATGATAGTATATCTTTAACACCTTCAACATCTTTATTTTGCTCTAAAATTGGAACTAATCTATCTCTAATTTCTTGAGTCTTTTTACCATCATGTTTAAATTCTAACCAATCTTTGTATAGTGCTTTTAAAGAGTTTGGAACTTTATCCATAGTATCAAGCATAATATTTTCAATTCTATGTCTTATAGTCTCATTTGCAACTCTCATACCCATACCAAACTCTGCATTATCTTCAAACAATGAGTTTGCCCAAGCAGGACCTTCACCTTTATCATTTTTTCTATATGGAGTAGAAGGAGCAGAACCACCATAGATTGAAGAACAACCTGTCGCATTTGCTATCATCATTCTATCACCAAATAGTTGAGTTGCTAATGTGATATATGGAGTTTCACCACATCCTGGACATGCACCATGGAACTCAAATAGAGGTTTAGCAAACTGAGAGCCTTTTACTGTACTAGTTGAAACAACATCATCTTTATATGTTACTTCATTAAATAAGTAATCTGCATTTTCTTGTTCACCAGCTTCAACTTGCTCTTCAAGAGGAACCATAACAAGTGATTTTTCTTTTGAAGGACAAACTTCAGCACAAAGTTCACATCCAGTACAATCTAGAACAGAAGTTTGGATTTTGTATTTAAAATCTTTAAGACCTTTTCCTTTTCCATCTAGAACATGATTTTTTACACCCTCTGGAGCTTTTTCTAGCTCTTCATCAGTAATTAAAAATGGACGAATAACTGCATGTGGACAAACGAATGAACATTGGTTACACTGGATACAATTCTCTTCTATCCACTTAGGAACCATAACTCCAACACCACGCTTTTCATATTGAGTTGTACCGTTTTCAAAAGAACCATCTTCATGTCCTTCAAAAACTGAAACAGGAAGATCATCACCTTTTGCAGCGTTCATTGGTTTTACAATTTTTTCTACAAATTCAGGGCCTTTATATTTATCTTCTTTTTTACTCTCTTGGATTACTAAATTTGACCAAGCTGGATCAACTGGAACCTCTTCAATTCCACCTTCTCCTGCATCAATAGCTTTGTAGTTCATCTCTACAATATTCTCACCTTTTTTGATGTAAGATTTGTAAGCGAACTCTTTCATAAATTTCTTAGCATCTTCAAAATCAATAATTTTTGCCAATTTGAAAAATGCTGATTGCATAATAGTATTTGTTCTTCCACCAAGACCTATATCACGAGCTAATTTAGTAGCATTGATAATATAGAATTTTGCTTTTTTATCTGCCAAAGTCTTTTTAACATGATCTGGAATTTTAGAAATAGTTTCTTCTACACTCCAAATAGAGTTAAGTAAGAATGTACCGCCCTCTTTTAGACCACCTAACATATCATAAAGATCCAAATAACCAGCAACCGTACAAGCAACAAAGTCTGGCTTTGAAACTAGGTAAGTTGATCTTATTGGATTTGGTCCAAATCTAAGGTGACTTCTTGTATAACCGCCAGATTTTTTAGAATCATATGCAAAGTATGCTTGTGCATAAAGATCAGTCTTATCACCGATAATTTTTACAGAGTTTTTATTTGCACCAACTGTTCCGTCAGCTCCAAGTCCATAAAATAGACACTCTGTTACTCCTTCTCCACCTAAAGACAAGTTCTCTCCTACTTCTAAAGAAGTAAAAGTAACATCATCTACGATACCAACTGTAAAGCTATTTTTAGGTTCATCTTTTTTAAGATTATCAAAAACTGCTACAATTTGAGCTGGATTAACATCTTTAGAAGATAATCCATATCTACCACCAACTATAACTGGAGCATTTTCTCTTCCATAAAAAGCACTTCTTACATCTAGATATAATGGCTCACCAATACCTCCAGATTCTTTAGTTCTATCTAAAACTGAAATTTTCTTAACAGTATCAGGGAGAACATCAAATAAATATTTCACACTAAATGGGCGATATAAATGAACATTAATTACACCTACTTTTTCGCCTTTAGCTCTTAAATAATCAACAGTTTCTTTTGTAGCCTCGACAACTGAACCCATTGCAACAATAACACGTTCAGCTTCTGGATCACCATAATAAGTAAATGGTTTATAATCACGTCCTGTAATTTTTGAAATTTCATCCATATACTCTGCAACTATATCAGGAAGTGCTTCATAAAATTTATTTTGTGCCTCTCTTCCTTGGAAATAAATATCATCATTTTGTGCAGTACCACGAGTTTTTGGACTTGAAGGATGCAATGCTTCATCTCTAAATTTTTGAAGAGCTTCTCTATCTAACAATCTATCAAAATGAGCATAATCCATAACTTCAACTTTTTGAATTTCGTGTGAAGTTCTAAAACCATCAAAGAAGTGTAAGAAAGGAACTCTACCTTTGATTGCTGCAAGATGAGCAACACCTGCTAAATCCATAACTTCTTGAACTGAACTAGTCGCAAGCATTGCATATCCAGTTTGACGACAAGCATATATATCTTGATGATCACCAAAAATAGATAGTGCGTGAGTTGCTAAACTTCTAGCACTTACATGTATAACACTTGGAAGTAACTGACCAGCCATCTTATACATATTAGGAATTTTAAGTAATAAACCTTGAGATGCAGTATATGTTGTTGTTAATGCTCCTGCTTGAAGCGAACCGTGAACACTACCAGCAGCTCCACCTTCACTTTGCATTTCAACTACTTTAACAGGCATACCAAATAAATTTTTCTTTCCATGTGCTGCCCACATGTCCGTAAAATCTGCCATTGGTGAGCTTGGTGTAATAGGATAAATTCCAGCAACTTCGGTAAACGCATAAGATGCATATGCTGCAGCTTCGTTACCATCCATAGTTTTCATGACTTTTGCCATAACAGTTCTCCCTTTTTAATTATTTTATCACTTTTTTTCGTGTTTGAGTTTATTGTACTTTTCGTTATCTTAATAACTTATAAATAGCGACAGAACAATGTATCACTTAAATCAACTTTAAACAAAATTGAAACACTCGAAAATTATAGCTTTAATATTACTTTAAAGATATGAAAAAAATATAACACTTTACAAGTTTTTTATAAGTTTTATTGCCTCATATGTACTTTCAAATACATAATTTGTGTATTTTCGTAACTCTTTTTCTTCTCCATAGCCACATTTTACTGCTATTGCATTAACATTAGCATTTTTAGAAGATTGCAAATCTAAGATAGTATCTCCTATCATCCATGTAGATAAAATATCCGCACTAAGTTTATCTACAGCTTTTAAAATAGGTTCGGCGTGAGGTTTTGGAAACTTTACATGTTCTCTGCCAATAAGAGTTTCAAAATAATCCATAATCCCCATATACTCTAAAAGCTCTTGTGAATACCTAGCGGTTTTAGTAGTCACAATCCCTAATCTAGCAAAGCTTGAAGCCTCTTTTATAGCCTCTTTTGCGAGAGGTAGTAAAGTAGTATTGTCTTTTGAAATTACCCTATAATGCTCTTTATAAGCATCAACATAATCCCAAACATTCTTCCCACTTATACCTAGTTTATCAAACATAACATCAAGGGGATAACCTATGAGTGGTTTAATATCATCTTCATTTGGAACATTTTCATTAAACCTTTGATAAACAACTTTAAAACTATCTACTATAGCTGTTGTAGAATCTATCAATGTTCCATCTAAATCAAAAAGTATAGTTTTCAAACATTACCTTTATTTTCATTTAAAAAGAAAAAGAGGAGGCTTCTACTCCTCTTTTAATATATTATTTATCTGTGTGAATGTCCATCTGTGGATAAGGAATAGAGATATTTTTCTCATCAAAAGTTAATTTAACTTTTTCTAAGGTATCAAAATACACTCCCCAGTAATCCTCACTCTTAACCCAAGCTCTAACTACAAAGTTTACACTACTATCAGCTAATTCACTAACAGCAACCAATGAAGCTGGTTCTTTTAAAACTCTTTCATCAGAATCGATTATCTCTTTGAGTGTAGATTTAGCAAGCTTTAAATCATCTTCATACCCAATGCCAAATACAAAATCAACTCTTCTTGTATCTTTTGCTGAAAAATTTGTTATATTGCCACCAATTACAGATGAATTTGGGATAATAATTTGTTTATTATCCCCTGTTTTCATCATAACGCTAAATAAATTAATCTCTTCAACAACACCACTCTCACCTGAAACTTGTACAAAGTCTCCAATTTTAAATGGTCTAAAAAAGATTATTAAAACACCTGCTCCAATGTTTGCAAAGGTATCTTTAAATGCCAGCCCAACTGCAAGTCCAGCTGCACCCAAAATTGCAACAAAAGATGTAGTATTTACTCCTAAATTGCTAAGTGCTGCTAATACAACTACAACAAATAGCATTGCATATATGATATTGTAAAGAAACTTACTAAGAGTTTCATCCATATTTGATTTTCTCATCATTTTTAAAATCAAATTACTAAGGATTGAAACAACTCTCTTACCTATTACATATATAAGAATTGAGCCAATTACTTTTAATCCATATATAGATATATATGAGATTATTGTATCTAAATTAAAATCCAAAAAATTATCCTTTGTTATTCTTCAAAACTTGCATCAACTCTTCTATTTTGAGCCATGCCTTCTTTGGTTTTATTTGAAGCGATTGGTTTAGTCTCACCATAACCAACTGCACTTATTCTACTAGCATCAACTCCTAAACTTACAAGAGCCTGTTTAACACTATTTGCTCTTTTTTCTGATAGCATTTGATTATACTTTTGAGATCCTCTTGAGTCAGTATGACCTTCTAGTACAACCTTATAATCTTTATTATCTGCTAAAAACTCTGCAACTTCTTTGATTTTAGACATATACATTTGAGATATTTCTGCTTTATTTGTATCAAAGTTTACATGTAGACGAACTATTTTCATACATCCATTTTCACCTACTACTTTTCCTGCCGGAGTTGTAGGACATTTATCCATACTATTTACAACACCATCATTATCATCATCTTTTTCGCACCCATTTGCTTTTACTTCTACCCCCATTGGACTTTGTGGGCATACATCATCTTTGTCTAAAACGCCATCTTTATCACTATCTAATTCAACCATGGCTTTAACTGGTTTTTTCATAACAGGAGCAGGAACTGGTTTTACAACTGGTGCTGGTTCTTCTTCTACTTCTTGTGCTCTTTTACCAAATGGAATCACAAATCCTATTGAATATAAAAGATTATTGTCTCTACTGAAGTTTATAGCATGTCTTGCTTCTGCTTTTAGAGCAAATTGATCGGTTATCCAATGTTTTATTCCTACACCATAATTGAAGAATCCATCGTCATCATTATCAAGCTGAGGATTTCTGTAATTTTCATAACCAATTCCAGCTAATCCATAAAGAGCAGTATCTTTTGTCAAATCATACTCTTTTATCAAGTTAACATAAAAACGATTTATATCTGTTTTTTGATTAATCAAATCATACTTAACTTTACTAGCTCTATCAAAACCAACTTCAACAATATCAAAGAATTTATCTTCAACATATGTTCCAAATCTAAGACCAAGATTTAGTTTATCTTCTAAATCCAAGTTCCCTTCAGGTTTAACCCCACCTACATTTACAGTTAGCTCAGACTTATAATCCCCTTGCGCACCAAATGCCAATGACATACATGTCAATAATGCAACAATTGTTTTTTTCATTTTTTCTCCTTATTTTTTATTAAAACTTATTTCAACTCTTCTATTTTGAGCTCTTCCCTTTTTAGTTTCATTTGAAGCAATTGGAACAGTCTCTCCATATCCTTTAGTCATAAGCCTACTCTTATCAATGCCAAATTCATTGATTGCTAAAGCTACTTTTTTCGCTCTTAACTCTGATAACACATAGTTATACTCATTTGTTCCTACTGAGTCAGTATGACCTTCAATCACTGCTTTATATGATTGATTTTTTTTAAGTATCATAACAGCTTCTTTAATTTCATCTTTAAATTCATCTTTTATATCATACTTGTCAAAATCAAAATTTACTTTTAAAACTATGACTTTCGTACACCCATTTGGATCAACCACTTTTCCATCAGGTGTATCAGGACACTCATCATTAACATCTTTGACACCATCTTGGTCAACATCATCTTTTACATGTCTTATGATAAAACCTTTTGGACGATCCTTATCCGGGATTAAACTTCCTTCTGTTATACCAGAATTTGTCGCACCTTCAACACTTTTAATTGTAACTCCTGCATAACTTAAACAAAAAGATATAAATAACAAGAGAACTATTTTTTTCATAATTTTTCCTTAAAAGGGTATGATTATATCATTCTAACATAATTTAATTTAAAATTTACAATACAAACATATTAATTATCATTTTTATTTATACTTAGCTAGTTAAGGAGCTTTTATCCAATCGATACTATTGTGCATAACTCCGATAATAGAAGGGCTAACTGGAGTAATTTTTTTATTGACAACAGTTATAGAGTTTGGAATTACTAAGAAGAGATAAGGTACATCATCTGCTATTAATTTAAAAATTTTTTGATATATTTTATCAAACTCATTTTGATTTACTGTTTTTTCTGCTTTTTTAATAAGTCTATCTACCTCTTTATTTTCATAACCTATGAAATTAAATCCACCCTTTCTTTGCGATTCACTGTGCCAAATGCTATAAGCATCTGGTTTTAGACCAAGAGACCAGCCCATCAAAACAGCTTCAAATTTTTTTGGAAGTATCACAGTATTTAAAAAAGCTTGCCACTCCATAACTCTTAACTTCATCTTTACACCAACTTTTTTTAATTGATGTTGAATTATTTGAGCTATGTAACTACCTGAACTTCCAGCACTTGTAGTTAGTGTAAACTCGAAAGGATTATTTTTATCATACCCAGCTTCTTTAAGTAGCTTTATAGCCTTAGAAATATCTTGTTTTGGAGATTTTACATTTGGGTTAAAAGCACCTGTTTTTGGCATAAAAGGACCATTACACACCCTTCCATGTCCAAAATATAATATCTTTACCAATTCATCTCTGTTGATTGCATAGCTAAGAGCTTTTCTTACCCTTATATCTTTAAATTTTTTATTTTTTAAATTAAATCCCAAATAACTATATGAGTGCGCTAAATCTTCATAAATATTAAATTTACTTTTAAAATCTTCATCAATTTGTCTTTCAAGTTGCAGTGGTGTTAAGTTTCCAACATCTAATTTACCTGATTTTAACATTAAAAATCTTGAACTACTATCAGGTACAAAATGATAAATAATCTTGCTAATCTTTGGTTCATGAATGAAATAGTTTTTATTAGCATACAAGGTTATATCACTTGATGGAGAAAACTTTTTAATAGTATATGAACCAGTACCAATTGGAGATTGATTAAACTTTGAAGTCATTAAATCTTTTTCTTTTTTCAAAATATGTTCAGGCAAAATCTGCATCATCCAAGTCTCAAGTGCCTTAAAATACGGATACTTATACTTTACTATAACTCTGTTTTTATCAATTTTTACAGATTTTATATGAACAAAACTAGAAGAGTATGGAGTATATATTTTTGGAGATATGATAGTATTATAAGTAAAAAGTACATCCTTTGCGCTAAATTTAACTCCATCACTCCAGTAAACATCATCTCTTAAAACAAACTCCAAAGTAGTATCATCGATAAATCTGTAACTTTTTGCCAATTCTGGCTTTATATTTCCATCTTTATCATAAGTAATGAGAGAGTTAAAAATCCATTGCGAAATTTCAGAACTTATTGAATCAGTAGAGAGTATAGGATTTAGCCTAGCTGGACTTGCTGAAATTGCTAAGTGCAAAGTTGCGCTAAAAAGATAAACTGATAAGATTAGTGTAATTGTTATAATTTTTTTCATGTCAGCATTATATAGAAAAATCGGGCAAAAAAAAAGCATCCTAGGCGGGCAACTAGGATGCTTGATTTTAAAAATTTATAAGTTCTATCTACAAAAAGGAGGTTTTTGTCTTGGTAATGAAAGTATACAAGTAATTACTAAATGGTTTTTTAACTTTTTTTAAACAAAAAGTAAATGAGACTAAAAATATCCTATTTAAACAAAATTTTTTCTAATTTTTCTAATTCATTCTCAGTAAAAATTGCTACCTTAGTATCTTTAAGTATTTTAGCAGCAATTCCATCACCATTTATCAATTTTTTACTAAAACTACCATCATATATCAATCCACTTCCACAAGATGGACTTTTAGCTTTTAGTATTGCATATTTTACATTATACTTTTTAGCAATATCTAGTGCCTTTTTCGCACCTTTTTGAAAAAACAGCGTTTTATCTTCGCCATTTTTGTTAATTGCCAATCCATCTTTGATTTCTACTGGAACTCTAGGAGTACTAAGTCCACCATCAACTTCAGGACATACAGGAATTAACATATCTAGTTTTTGTAGTTTTTGAATAAAAAGATTATCTAAAATTGAATTATTATTGCCATCATATTTTACATTGTTCCCAAGTAGGCATGAACTTATAAGGATTTTCATAATGAGAAGCAGAAGCCCACTAATAGGGCTTCTTTTTTTATCAAACGATTAACGTTTACTAAATTGTGGAGATTTTCTTGCTTTCTTTCTACCATATTTCTTACGCTCAACGCTTCTTGAGTCTCTTGTAAGAAGTCCGTGTGGTTTAAGTTCAGCTCTAAACTCAGCATCCATTGATGCTAAAGCTTTAGAAATACCATGACGAAGTGCATCAGCCTGTGCTGAATACCCACCACCAAGAGTTGTAGCTTTTATATCAAAGTTACCTTCTTGCTTAGTTACAGCTAATGGTTGGCGAACTCTTTTCTTGATTGTTTCGTGACCACCTAACCATGTATCTAAATCTAGTCCATTTACGATTATGTTACCGCTTCCTGGAGCTACCCATACTTTAGCAATCGCAGTTTTTCTTTTTCCAGTTGCATATACTTTTGCCATATCTATTTTCCTTCTGACTTGCTAACTTGAGCAGAATGCGGATGTTCACTACCTGCATATACTTTTAGTTTTTTAATCATCTCTTTTGCAAGATTTGTTTTAGGAAGCATACCACGAACAGCTAATCTATATAGTTTAGCTGGGTTGTTCTCTAATAAATCTGCTAACTTATCAGTTTTTACACCACCGAAATATCCACTATGTCTATGATATTTTTTAGTTTCTAACTTATTTCCACTAAACTCTACTTTTTCAGCATTGATTACAACAACAAAGTCACCGCAATCAACATTTGGAGTAAAGCAAGGTTTATGTTTTCCTCTTAAAAGTGTAGCAATCTCAGTAAGAACACGTCCAAATCTCTTACCAGCTGCATCAACAACGATCCAATCACGCTGTACTTCATGAGGCTTAATAGCTCTTGTAGCTTTCATCTTAAGACCCTTTGCTTAAATTTATTTTGAAGTGAGATTGTAGTGGAATAAACCTTATAAATAGCTGAAATTAAGTATTTTCTAAGAATTTTATACTGATTCTATTTTTATTTCATTATCTCTTACATAAATCAAGTAAGCATTTACTCTTTTATTACTAATACTTCTTAAAGCCTTTTTATATAATCTTACTTGAGCTAAGTGTGAATCATCTACATGTAAAGAGCTTTTATAGTCTATGATTGTGATTTCATCTTCACTTTCGCAAAGTAAGTCTATCTGTTTTCTCTCTCCTTCGAAGATTAGAGGTTGTTCTTTGTATAGTTTTTTACCCTCGATTAGTTCTAAAAATGGCTTATGGTTTATGAGTCTTTGAACTCTTTTGTATATGTTTTTCAAAGAGTTTTCATCTAGTATTTTTGAATATCTATTGCACATTGCACTATATGCAATTTGTAAAGATTGCTCATCAAAGTTATTCATCAATTCTAAACAATAGTGCATTGCAAGTCCAAAATCTATGGCAAAAAAGTCAATATCTTCTTCATTTTCGCTTGTTATTTTAACTTCTTGCTTACCATAATGACTTGGTATATGGCTTACTACATGTAAATCTTTTTTATCTTCTTTTTCTTCGTTGATTTCAATCTTTCCAAATGTCTCTTTTGTAAGAGTTAGATACTCAAATGCACTATTTTCTTTTTTTGAACAAATCATCAAGCTATCTTTTGCTCTACTAAAAGCAACATAGTGCAAATTCAATGTGTCTTCATACTCTAAAATTTGCTCTTTTTCTTTTGCTCTTTTATAACTTGTATCAAAACACTCTCTATTTTTAACTCTTTTGTAAATACCTTTTAAATCTATACCATCATACTCAAAAATTAGTGGTTTACCCCTATTATTCTTAGCTCCAAATCTATCTACAACAATAACATGTGGAAATTCTAAACCTTTTGATTTGTGGATTGTTAGGATTTTTACTCCACTATTGTCCTGCGCATTTGCTTCAGTACTAATTCTCTCACTCTCAAATAAAAAACTCTCTATATCTGCATATGAACTACTAACCTCAAGCAGTCGTATCAAATCAATATCATCACTAAAAAGCTCATATTTTTCAATAACTTTTTTTATAATTTGCATTGGAGTTTGACTAAAATCAACCCAAGAAGTATCAAGATTTTCATCAATTTGCTTGCCGATTAGAGCTAAAAAGTTGCTTTTGTAAAGATTATCTCCAAAGTATGCAAATTTTAAAAACTCTATGACAGCTTTTACCATAGGAACTTCTATGAGCTTTATACTAGCATCATTTTGAAAAGTAATGCCCTCAAATTTTGCAGATAAGATATCTTTTAACTCTTTAGCATCTTTGTTTTGATGAGTTAGCAAAGCTATATCTTTTGGATTTGCTCCATTTTCAAATAAAACTTCTAGCTTTTTAGTGGCAAGTTCAACTAAATCTTCTGAAAAATCAACTTCTACAAAGCCCACTTTAGTGCTTGATACTTTTTGTTTTTCATAGCCTTTAATCTTATCTATAAATGTTTTATTTACAAACTCTACAACATTTTTTGAGCTTCTATAGTTTGTATCTAGTGTGTCTTTTTGCAAATTAAATTGCTTTTTAGCATATCCAAAAAGCTCTTTTGCTCCACCCCTAAATCTATAAATTGATTGTTTAACATCACCCACAAAAAAGAGTGTTTTAAACTCTTCTTGTCCAATTCCTGAGATTACTTCTTCAAAGAGTGGCTCAAGGATTTTATACTGCATTACATTTGTATCTTGAAATTCGTCTACCAAAATATGCTCACACTTACTATCAAGCCTAAAGTATAAAAAATCTCTATTTATTTCATTTTTTAACAAATTGTACAAAACATTAGTAACATCAGCAAAGCTAAGCGTAGAAAATTCTTTGTTAGTTTGAGCAATAGCTCGTTTATAGGTATGAAAAAGCTCACCCAACTTACCTAGCAGATAACTCTCTTTATAGTTAAAATGTCTTGCTATTTCATCTTTTAACTCAAAAAATTTATCATCCATCTCTTGAGTGAAATACTTTTTAAAATATTTATGCTCACTTAAACTAAGTTTTGCAAATACTGATTTTGCTATGAGAGTATTTACATCTTTTACATCAAAGATTGCGATTGCACTTTTACTTGCTTTTGCATTTATTATGATATTTTTTAACTCATCTGCTATTTTTAGTATCTTTTGTTCATTGTTTTTGTAGCTACTTTGCAAACTTTCGGGCTGAAATTCACACTCTTTATTATAAAAAGTATTTAAAAGTGCAAAAATATCTCCAACTTGTTTTTCTTCGTTTACACTAAATTTAACTAAAGATTCATACTGTTTATTTAATATACAAAGTGATAAAAACTTTTTTAAAACTTTTTCTTCAACTAGCTTATCTTCAATCCCAAAATCAGGCATCAATCCAGCATAAAATGAAAACTTCCTAAGCACTTTTGCAAAAAAAGAATCAAATGTAGATATAAGTAAATCATCTTTTAAAAATTTTTTCAATATATTTTGCTTTTTAGCTAGTATCTCATCTTTGGATACCCCAACTAATAAAGCTATATCTTTTAACTCATTTTTATTTTCTAAGTTCATCAAAACTTCACAAATCCTACTTTTCATCTCACTTGCAGCTTTGTTTGTAAAAGTTAGAGTTAAGATATTTGAAGGTTTTGCTCCTAAGTACAAAAGTGCGATATATCTAACAGAAAGCGCATAAGTCTTTCCACTCCCTGCACTTGCTTCAAGTGCTAAATATGGTTTTAAACTACTCATGAGTCTCTCCCACAAAGCATTGTATATGGACAATATCTACAATTAGATAAATCCTCGCATTTTTCATATCCATTTAGTGGTTTTTTTAAACTCTCTAGGATTTCATCTAATTTTTTTAATTTATCTTCAAAAATACTCTCTTGTATTAATTCTCCACTATTTAAATCATAATAATAAAGTCCTTCAATCTCACCATATC
This sequence comes from Sulfurospirillum sp. 1307, assembly GCF_054408545.1. Lineage (NCBI taxonomy): Bacteria > Pseudomonadati > Campylobacterota > Epsilonproteobacteria > Campylobacterales > Sulfurospirillaceae > Sulfurospirillum > Sulfurospirillum sp. 1307. The sequence continues at coordinate 1,963,557 of NZ_CP176011.1, forward strand.
TTCTTGATAAAAGGTAGTAAAACTCAAGTTGAAAATCACTGTGTTTATCTAATTTTTTCAATGTAGTAAGTGGGATATTGCCACTTTTATAATCGATGATACTAAACTTGCCATCTTTTTTATCAATCCTATCAATCGTTCCTTCAAGTTTGAAGCCACCATAATCTACATGTAAAGGTTTTTCAAGTTCAAAAACTCTGTATCCTTCTTCATATCTTTTAGCTTCATTTTTTGCAAAACTTTTCAACTTTTCTAGCCAAACATCAACCAAATACCTATCTGTCACATCACTGCAAATATCATTAAAATACTCTCTTAACTCTTTAAAAATCAATTCTTCATTTACAAATTTCAATCTTCTAAAGACAAATTTCAAGGCTTCGTGAAGTTTATTTCCAATATCTGCTTGATTTAAGTTTTTTGTTGGTAACTTTGCCTCTTTTAACTGCTTTATATATCTAAAATAGTATTTTCTTTTACATGTGAGAAGTGTTTTTAACTTTGAAGCTGATAGTGTTTTTATCTGGCTTTCGTGTTCTATCCAATCAGTCTCACTAAATCCCTTCTTTTTACTAGAGTTAAAAAGAAGTTTAACATATGATTTTTCTTCAACTCCTTTTTTTACATGTAGACCTAGTTCATCTAAAAATCTAGAACCCATACTTTGCTCATTTACAACAAATGAGATAGCAACCTCTTTTGCATTTTTTATAAGGTTGTTGTAGTAATATCTTTGTAGATTTTCTCTATCTTCAAGGCTAGGAAGTCCTACTAATTTTTTCAAAGATGAGTTTAAAAACATCTCTTTTGAACTTCTTTTCGGAACAAAATCATCTGAAAAATCAACTATAATCACACCATCATAGCTAATTCCCCTACTCTCTAAAAGCCCCATAACAGTAACTTTCCCACCATTTGTATCATCAATGCTTTGTTTTGCTAAACGATTTAAAAAAAGTTTAAAAGCATCCTTCAGTGCTAGCCTTTCAATCCTATCAAGAAGAGCTTTAAATGAGTATAACTCTCTTTCATAAATATCATTTTTACCCTCTAAAAAGTTTTGCAAAATATTTATGGTTTCACTCGTTTCTAGTTTTTGTTGCCATTTAGTAGAAATTTCTTCAATAAAGCTTTTTTCAATCCCCAATCTGTTTAATCTATACAAATCCTCAATCTCATTTGAGCGTAAAAATTTATCAACACTACTTATCTTTTTATATATATCAGTATTGCTAAAACTCTCTCCCATAGCAAAGTTAAAGTTTTTATATCTATCAAACTCTTTTAATGTTTTTGCAAAACTCTCATCAGGAGTAATTACTACAACATCTTCAGCTTTTATACCCAAACTAACAAATTTTGCAATACTTTCTACAACATATGAAACTTGAAGTAATCTTGAAGAAAAGCTTTTTATATCAACATTTGTTTTTTGATTTTTTATCGAAGTTTTACTTTGAATTTTTTTACTACTTAAATTTAAAACATAAGAAAAACCAACTTCCAAATCAAAATCTTTAAATATTGAAATCAGTTTTTTACTAAAATTATCAATTTTCAGTTCTATTTTAAACTCTTTTAATTTTGCAATTTTTTTAAAAAGCTCTATTTCAAACCTATTTAAAAAACCCTCTACATGTAGAAAAAAACCATCATGTGAATTGATAAAATCTTCATTTAGTTCATATACTTCATTTAAATTAATTCTATCATATAGTTTTTTACTATCTAAAAGTGATTTGTAGTTTGTAAGTAACTCGCCTAAAATCATAAGATGTTCACTGAACTCTGCGTATGTATCAGCACTATTTAAATCATCAATACTTACATCATTTAAGCTTAGTTCATCAAAAAAACGAAATAAAAAATTTGAATTTTTCAAAAATGTTAAAAAATCTCTCTCTATTTTTAGCTTTGAGAAATTTTCAAACTTTGAAGCCTCTTTTAAAAGCAAGATTCTAGTATCTTCATCTACCATTGCCCTATTTGGAACAACTATACTCATTTGCTCAAATTCAGCAATACTAAGAGCCTTTGGAACTAAAGTATTGGTATCTAAAAAAGATGCATAATACTCTCTTATACACCTACTTGTAGGAAATATTTGTGTCATTTACTATCTTCTTTTCTAATATATAAATCAAAATTCTAAACAATCCAAACAGATTTAAAACTACAAATAGCATAGTTTCTATGAGGATGTTATAATTATACATTAAAGTAATTGCAAAAAGAAAGATAAAAATAAAAAGATTAAAAAGCTTACATAAAGAAAAATTTTGAAATATATTTTTTATAGCAAAAAAAGAAATAACAAACCAAAAAACAGCTAAAAAAAAGTTATTTATGTAAGTTAGATACTCATTTTCTAAAATATCTTCTCGATAAACTAAATCTCGCTCAAAACCCATATAGTAATCACTAAGGCCGATATAAATCAGCCCTAGTAAAAGTATTAAAAAGCTTATTATATTTAGTATAACTCTACTTTTTATCATTCAAGCTCCACTCTAGCCAGCCTCCATCATACATTGAAACATTATCATACCCCATAGCATATGCATAAAACTGAACTTCAGCAGCCCTCCATCCTGTTCCACAGTAAAACGATAAGTGCTTAGAAGGATCAACTCCCAATTCTTTCCACATTTTTTCTATATCATATTGATTTTTCATTTTTCCAGTAGGGCTTCTGTAATCTTCTAAATGATAAGCATCACTACCTGCTTTACCCCAGATAGCACCTTTTATATTACCTTTTGGTTTTATATAAGAGTAACCACTAGTTTTCCCCAACCATTCATCAAGTGAGCGAATACTAACTAATTGGGCATTTGGATTTTTTATTATCTCACTAGCTTCTTGTTTATTTTTGATTATATCAGCTTTACTAAAAAACTCTCCGCCAAAGCTTTTAATCGGGGTTGACTTTACTTCACCTTTTTGGATTTCATAACCTTGCGATTTCCAAGCATTAAATCCACCATTTAGAAGTCTAACATCTTCAACACCCATAGCTTTTAATATAATAGCAACCCTACTAGGTGGCATATTATCAGGACCATAAAGAATTACTTTAGTATCTTTTGATATGCTATATTTTAAAGCAAAATCAAGTAATTCTTTTTTGCTTCTATAGTTCCAAATAGGACCACTCTCAACTAAGTCTGTATTTATATGAACTGCTGTTGGAATGTGTGCTTTTTTGTAATCTTTACCTTTTCCCCAACTAGCCTCGAAAATTTTTATATCTTTTTTACTTTTAATTGCTTCTTGCACATAGCTCGCTGGAACTAAAAGTTTGTAATTTTTTAAATAATCTAGCTTTAATTTATCATTATTTAAATACTCTGACATAAATGCATCATATATATCTACATTTACTCCAGCCTTTTTTAAAAACTCATATACAGCGTTTGTATCTTGCTTGTTAGCTCCATAAAGTACAACTTTTTTCTTAGAAGCTAGATTTTTAACAATTGGTGAATCTACCTTTAAAATCTTCGTCCACTCTTTAGGAAATGGTCTTGCAAAAGGTATATGCCCTCTTCTTTTTTCACCATTTAAAATCCAACCATTGTAGGCATCTTCACTTCTAGTATCTAAAATACTTACATCCTTTTTTCCCGTAAGTTCAACTATCTCTTTTGTATCCACAGTCGCATTTAAGCTACTTAGTAGTAAAAATACAAATAGACACGCCTTTAAAATTTTCATTGTCATCCTTTTTGAAAGTGCATTTGTGGGTATAAAATACTTATGAAGTTATGTGTGAAGTAAAAAGTATTGTTATGTTGCCTAAACTTAGGCCTGCACTTTTTTTGTTTTTCGTATTATATCAAATTAAATTATTTAGTAGCATAAACCTCATATTTGTTAAAGCTACTTAAGTCTCCAATTTTTATCTTTGTCAAAATTTGCCAGCGCCCTGGAAGTTCAACTTGAATATTATCAAACTTAAATATTCCATTTTTTGCTGAAGTTAGTTTAAACTCTTTGTTGTAGTCATTTACATCTGGTCTTGTTACAACCAATGTAATGTTAGCATTTTGAATTAATTTATCACTTTTTATATCTTTTATGCTCATCTCAAAGCTATTGTTTGAGCCTATTTTAAATTTATTAGTTTTATAAATAAGGTTATAATTTTTCTCAAATTTTACTTGAGCTTCTTTGATAGCGTTTATGTTTTCATCTACTTGTTGATATTTTTCAAGATAAAAGCTATCCATTTGAACTGGATTATCCATCGAAATTTTAACAACCATAACACATGCAAAGACCATAAACAAAAGTACCATCACAATTCCGTGAGGCCAATAGTTTCTTTCTTTAGCTTTATTCATTTCTAAATTTCCTTCTTTGATAAAGATATCCCAAGATTACAAAGACTAAAAATCCATACACTCCATATCTTAAATAGTGAAGTAAGCTTCTATTTGTGCTACCTATGGCACTTTTTAGTTTAATCCCTTTAGATTTTGCAATTTGTTCTACAATGTCTGCATAACCATTTAGTGTTGCTACATTGTACTTGTCTTTCATTTTTCTATCTGCTAGTATTGGTATGATAGTACCATCCCAAGAAAATGGGCTTAAAGTTCTTTCTTTATCATAAAGACTTTCTACTTCTTTTGAACTAATAATATCTACTTTTTGATTTTCTACAGCTAGGGTTAATAAAACATAAGGCTCTTTTAACTTTAAAGATAATTGTTTCTCAAAATCAATTATGTCATTTTCACCAATATCTTTTGAAACATACGCATAAGCACTAACCCCAGTTTTACTAAAAAGTTCACTACCCATTTCTTCAATTTTTAAAGAAACTTTTTCATTTAGCAAACCATCACTATTTAACAGATAAGTAGCCTGGAGATTAGTAGCTATAAAAAAAGCGCAGAGCATAAGAACTCCACGCTTTAAAAATGAGCTATTCAAAGCTTATCCTACAAACAGATGATTTGAAGTCAAAACCGCCCAAGCAGCAACCACTCCCATTATGATGAGACCTATTGTTATAATTTTATCCATATCATCTTCCTATTGTTTATATTTAACATTTTCTTTATCTATCTTTTTGATAGCACTAGGATTTGTAATCTTATATGGCTTTTCAGCAGCAACTTGTTGAGCTGAAATCCCCCACATTGTAAGTCCAGCCAAGATAGAAAGCAACAATACTGTAGCAATTAGCATGCCAGTAATACCGTGTAATCCAAAAACATTTCTATTTGTATTTTCCATATCTTTTCCTTATTCTGAAAGTGAATTAACGTACTTACCAACAGCAAGTTTTTGAACATCTGTCAAACGACCATCACTAAATGCTGGCATTTTACCAATCATACCTTTTTTACCACGATTTAAAACATCAGCAATAAATTCAGGTTTACCATAGTTTGCTAAAGATGGAGCGCTTCCGCCCATACCTTTTCCATCTTCACCATGACAAGCAGCACAAGTTGCCCATAAAGCTTCACCAGTTGCTACTAAATCTGGGTTCTTACTTTTACCTGTTTTAGCAATTTTTTCAACTACGAAAGCTGCTACTGCTTTTGCACTATCTTTATCTAAAAGTCCAGCTGGCATTTCACCTAGTGGATAGTTTAATCCTTTTGAACCATTAAGTATTGTATGAACTATAGCTTCTTCACTTCCCCAAGAAGTTAAATCTTGAGCTTTTCCATTGATACCATCTCCAGTAATTCCATGACATGGTGCACATTGAACTAAAAATACACCTTCACCCATACCTAACAGTGTTTTATCATCTGGATTAGCCCATTTACTTTCAAACTTAGTATTATAGTTTGATACCTCTTCATTGTACTGACCTATTTGTGAATAACCATTGAGTGGGTATCCTGCAAGAAAATACCAAAGTCCCCAAACAATTGTTCCTAAGAATGCCAATGACCATCCAATAGGCAATTCATTTTTATATTCGCCAATACCATCCCAATTATCTTCTCCTAATTCACCTGTACTTTTGTCGTTTTTCATCTGTTTTACATATTTACCAACAACAAAAACGGTAATTAAAATAATAGCACTAGCACCCAAGATTGCTAGCATATTTACATTATCATTCAGCCAATTCATTTATCGCTCCTCTTTTTTTGCATTTGACGGCTCAACTTCTTCAACTAGAGAATCACTTATATCATCATGAAGAGCTATATTGGCATACTTTTCATAATCAGTGCCACCTTTTTTCTTCGAACTATATAAATAATATGCATAAGAATAAAATATAACTGCCAAAATTACACTACCAAATGCATATCCATAAGCTTGTAGCTCTCTAATTGTTTCCATATCCACCGCTATACCTTTATTTTAAACTATTTAAATATGCAATTAATGCAACAATTTCTTTGATTTCACCTTTTTTCAATGCCTCTTTTACCTCTGGAGACTTCATATCAGCAACAATTGCTTGAGCCTCTTTTAGAGCTGATTTTTTAGCATCATCTAAAGAGCCAAGTTTTGGCATATCTGGCTTATCATAAGGAACGTTGAAAACTTCTTTTACAGTTAATGCCTCAGCATAAGCTGTATCAAGATCTGCTGCGTTTTTAAACATATGAGGATACTTAGGCATGATTGAACCTGGAACTATTTCAGCAGGATTTAGCATATGATGTTCATGCCAATCTGTTGTTCTATAGTTTCCAATTCTATGTAAATCTGGACCAGTTCTTTTTGATCCCCATAAAAACGGTCTATCATAAGCATACTCTCCACTTAAGCTGTACATTCCATATCTATCAGTTTCTGATTTAAATGGACGAATAAGCTGTGAGTGACAAGCATTACAACTATCTTTTATATAAACATGACGTCCTGCTAATTGCAGTACTGTGTATGGTTTTGTGCCTACTACTGGTCTAGCACTATTCATAAAATCTGGTAAAATTGTGATTATACCAGCATAAGCAACAACCAAAAACACACCTACCGCAAAAAAGAATGGATTTCTTTCTAACCAATGAAACATATTACTCTCCTCCTTTTACGCTGCCATAGGTGAAGCATATTGAGGTTCTTTCTCAATTGCTTTACTTGCAGTTGCTGTTTTGTACATATTATAAGCCCACATAAATACCCCTATTAGGTATAGTGTTCCACCGATTGCTCTTAATGTATAGTAAGGATGAAGTACTGTAACTGTATCTATAAAAGAGTAAGCTAAGTTACCGTATTGGTCAGTTGCTCTCCACATCATACCTTGAGTAATACCTGCAATCCACATACTTGTAAAGTAAAGAACTATACCAGTTGTTTGAATCCAAAATTGTGATTCCATAAGTTTTTTACTGTAAATCTCTCTTTTAAACATTCTTGGAGCCATATGAAACAATCCAGCTATAATCATAAATCCAACCCAGCCTAGTGTTCCATCATGAACGTGTCCTGGAATCCAGTCTGTAAAGTGTGCTAGAGCATTTACTGATTTAATTGCTTGAATAGGTCCTTCAAGCGTTGAGAACATATAGAATGTTGAAGCCAGTACATAAAATTTAATTAGTGGATTTTCTTTTAGTTGTCCCCACTCACCTTTCATAGTAAGTAGCATATTTATCGCACTACCCCATGAAGGAAGAATTAGAACTACTGAGAAGATTGATCCCATAGTTTGTACCCAATCAGGAACTGTTGAATAAAGAAGGTGGTGTCCACCTGCCCAAAGATAAACAAACATAAGTCCCCAGAAACTTAAAATTGAAAGTTTATATGAAAATACTGGTTGTCCTGATTCTTTTGGTAAAAAGTAGTAAATCATTGCAATGATAGGAACAGTAAAAACAAATGCAACCGCATTGTGTCCATACCACCATTGAACCATAGCATCATTTGTTCCTGCATACATTGATACAGAGTGATACCATTTACCAACTCCTGCTATAAAGTATGTTGGTACTTCCATGTTGTTGAAAAGATAAAGCATTGCAACACCCAAAAATGTTGCTATATAATACCAAACAGAGATATAAAGAGTTTTTTCTCTTCTTATTCCTATAAGTCCAAAAATGCTCATACCCCATATAACCCATACAACTACAACTGCAACGTCAATTGGCCATTCAAACTCAGCATACTCTTTTGATGTTGTTATACCAAGCAATAAACTTACAACAACACTCAAGACTACCAATATGTATAGCCAAAAATGAAGTCTACCTAAAAACATTAAAAATGGTGACTCTGCCATAGATACTTTAAGTACCCTTTGCCCAACATAGTACCAAGTAGCAAATATACCACTTAAAGTAAAGCCAAATGCAACTGCATCAGTATGCAAAGGTCTTAACCTTCCAAATGTACCAAATTCTCCAGCTAAATTACTTAACTCTGGGAAAGCCATTTGAAAAGCTATAAGTACACCTACAGTCATACCAATAATACCAAATGCTATGGTAGCGACTGTAAAGCACTTTGCAACTGAATAGTCGTAGTTAATCATGTTACTAGACTGCATCAATTCCTCCTAATTTTGTTTTATGTCACAAAAATATCACATAATTGTGAGAATTATAATATATTCTCTATACGATAAAGCTTAATAAGATTAAATTTGTGTTAAATATAGTAGGCTAAATAAATTTTTAAGAATCAAAATCAAAAATTTATTCGTCATAGTTTATTTTATATCCAAGTCCAGGAACATTTTTTATAAAGTCTTTCCCTGTTTTTTCTCTAACTCTTTTAATAAATGTCCTAATTGCAGCATCAGTTACGTTTTTATTTGTCCAAACATATTTTTTTATTTCTTCATGAAGGACAAAGACACCTAGATTTTTGACTAAAATAGAAATAAAAAGAAGTTCTTTTTTCGTCAAAGGAATTGTTTCTCCATTTTTTATCAAAACTTTTCTTATTTTATCAAATTGATATCCACCACCTAGTTCTGTAATTTGATCAACTGATAGCAATTCTTTTGCTACTAATTCTAAAGTATTCATAAGTTCATCTGGATCAATTGGCTTAATTAAATATTTATCTATTCCAACATCAATTGCTTTTAATAATCTTTCTTTCTCACTAAATGCACTCATAACTATTATAGGAGTTTCACGGGATAGTTTTTTAATCTCTTTTGACATCTCTAAACCATCACAAATAGGCATCAAAATATCAGTAACTACAATATCTGGTTTATATTTTTTAAATTTTTTTAATCCATCATCACCATCACGAGCAACAATAAACTGTTTAAATTCATCAGATATTGCACTTTCGAGTGCATTTCTTAACTCTTTTTCATCTTCAACAAATAAAACTGTTAAATTGCTAAGATTGCCCATCACACTTCTCCTTATTTTCACAAACTGGAATCTTTATATCAAAACATACCCCACCTTCACAATTATATGCACTTATAGTACCATTCATGCTATTTTGAACAATCATTCTGCTCATGTAAAGCCCAAGACCTGTACCACTACTAGCATGTTTTGTTGTAAAGTATGGCTCAAAAATTTTATCTAATATGTCTTCTTTTATTCCGCCAGCATTATCTTTAAAGCTAATGATAGCATAATTTTTATCAAACTTTTTAATTTCTAAAATTATCACTCTATTGTTAAGGCTTTTTTTATTATAGGCATCTTTTGAATTATTAAGTAAATTAATTAAAACTTGAGAAAATTCACTAAGATAACCTTTTATCCAAACTTCATTATGATAAAGCACATCTAGCTTGATTTCGTGCCTTTGAAGAGTTCCTTGCATAATGAGCATTGCTTCATCAAGTGCATTTTTTACTGAAAAAACTTCTTTTGGCCTGTGAGGATTAAAAAAATTTCTAAAATCTTCAATAGTATCGCTCATTTTTTTTATAACTTTTTTTGACTCTTCGTAAGCTTCTGCAAAATCTATATTGTTATCATTGTATCTTTTAAAAATTTTTTTAATTTTATATAAGATTATTCCAAGTTCACTTAGAGGTTGTCGCCACTGGTGAGCAATATTTCCCATCATCTCACCCATTGCAGCAAGACGAGATTGTTGAAATAAGACTCTGTCTTTATCTCTATTTTTCTCTACTTCTTCTTTTACTCTTTTCTCAAGATTTTCATTTAACTCTCTTAGCTCTTTTGTTTGTTTTCTTACTCTCTCTTCTAATGTTGCATTTAACTGCTCTAGCTCTTCTTCTTTTTGTTTAAGTTGTTTTGTTAATTTTACATTTTCTGTAACATCATAACGAATTGCAATAAATTCTTCTATTTCGTCTTTTTCATTTACCATAGGTATTACAGTCGTATTTACATAAAATGTACTTCCATCTTTTGCTAAATTTTTTACAGTTGATACATAAGTTTTTTTAGCCTTGATAGTTTTCCAAAGTTTTTCAAATACCTCTTTTGGAACATCAGGGTGTCTTATGATATTGTGATTTTTCCCAATCAATTCCTCTCTAGAGTACCCAGAAATCTTGCAAAATTCATCATTTACAAAAGTTATTACTCCGTTTAGATCAGTTTTTGAAACAATATTACTAGACTCAATTGCTTCTTGATATCTTTTTAAATTCATCCTCTAACCGCCATAAAACCCTCATATGAGATATATATACCATAAGCCATAATAACTACCGATGCAGTTTTTATCATAATTTCTCTAAAACTTGTACTTTTTAAAAATCCAACAATAAAACCAAAGCTTAATAAAACTGGGATTGTTGAAATCCCAAAAATGAACATTGTAACTGCTCCCCAAAACATTGAACCTGTAGCTGCTGCACTTATTGCAAAAAAATAAACTAATCCGCAAGGTAAAAAACCATTTAAAAGTCCAAGTCCATAAAAACTAAGGTAAGATTTTGAGTGAATCAATGAAGAAAATATTTTTTTAACCCAACCATCACTTGATATACTGCACTCTAAAGAAGTTAAAAACCTAATTTTTCCCATCAAAGATAAGCCCATTAAAACCATAAGTAAACCGATAAAAAAATACAAATACCCAGTTGACGTTTTTGAAAAGGAAATTACACTTCCAATATAACCAAAAACTGCACCTAAAAAAGTATAAGATGTTACTCTTCCTATGCTATAAAACATATGAGAAAAAAATTGCGAAATTCTTGATGATTTTGGATCAATTTTAGCGCTACTATAAGCTACTATAAAACCACCGCACATCCCAATACAATGGCCTAAACTTCCTAGTAATGCTACACTTATGATTGCAAATAAATTAATATTATCCATATTTAAAGGCTATTTGCAAACTCTTTAAATATATACTTGCTATCGTGAGGACCAGGACTAGCTTCAGGATGATGCTGTACTGAAAAAATAGGTTCATCATTATATTTTAAACCCTCAATTGTATTGTCAAAAAGGTTTATGTGAGTTGTTTTTGCAATTTCACAAATGTTATCAGGAACATTATAATTGTGATTTTGGGCAGTTATTTCTACAATTTTACTATCTTGATTTTTAACAGGATGATTACCACCATGCTGACCAAATTTTAATTTATAAGTAGGATAACCATGAGCAATTGATAAAAGCTGATGACCAAGACAGATTGCAAACATTGGAATTTTCTCTTCTATAAGCTTTTGTATCTTTTTTACTTCATCTTTAAGTATCAAAGGATCACCAGGGCCATTTGATAAAAATACACCACTTATTTCTCCACTTTTATACCTTTTTATAAGCTCATTTTCATCAAAACTATGAGGAACTACTTCTACTTCAAGTCCAGCTTCTGATAATTCATTTAAGATATTTCTTTTCACTCCAAAATCAATTGCTACAATCTTTTTACCAAGATTTCCCTCAGCAACTTTATACTTTAACTCTTTATCATCCCAAGCCCCACTAGTATGGATATAGCTCTCTTTTGTACTTACTTTTTCTATGTAATTTACTTCTTCAATTCGAGGAGAGTTTTTAAGAATTTTTTTTAACTCTTCCTTATCTTTTATCTCAGTAGAAGCAATCATCATTTGTGGACCATTGTCCCTAATCATTTTTGTTAAATATCTTGTATCAATATCGCAAATTCCTAAACTTTCGTGAGTTTTTAAAAATTTACTTAAAGATGTAGTTGCTCTAAAACTCGAGTAATCTTCATTCAAACTTCTAACAAGCATTCCACTTGCATGGATTGTTTTACTCTCCATATCATCATCATTTGTTCCAACTATCCCAATCTCAGGCATACTAAATACAACAAACTGTCCAGCATAGCTAGGATCACTCATGATTTCTTGATATCCGCTCATAGAAGTGTTAAAAACTATTTCTCCAACCTTAGTTCCGCTATATCCAAAGCTTTTTGCTTCTAAATAAACATCATTTTCAAGATAGATATATATAGGCTTTAAACTCATAGAAGTAACCCTCTTTTTCTTAATTCTTCTTCATAAAGTCTTTCAAAGACCAAATCATACTCTGGAGTTCCAGCAATTAATTTTCTTTTGTAATTATCAATTTTTTCTGCAACTATCTCTTCTACGCTTTCAAAACTTTCTATATAACTTTCCATTGCGTTATAAATTATATTTTTAATTCTATTTTCACTAACACTGTACTCAATTAAATTATCTTGCCAAATTTTCTCTTGTATCTTATGAGCTAAATCACTATATCTATCTTCATAAGATAAAACTACTTCATACTCTTTTGCTAATTTTTTCTTTACAAGCCAAAACATATTTCGTCTATCAACTTGCATAAACTCCATATCATCTTCATTTTCATCCAAAATTTCAGCGACTCTAGCTTCTAGTGCCATCTCTTTTTTTATATCTTCTTCGATTAATTCTTCTGCTACTTTTACAACTGGTTCTAATCCACTATGCAAAGTAACAAAACCACTCTTTAATAAATCTATAGCTATTTTATTTGCAATATATGGTGCGTGAGGTAATCTGATTTTCATTTATGCAGACCTTATATATAATTTTTCCCATTTTATCTAAAATTAGGTAAATATCTGCTTTGTCACAAAAAAGTTGTTTACTATGATTTCAATATCAATGCGCTTCCAGCTCCTATCATAACGCCACCAGCAAACTTGTTTATAATCTTTTGAGTTTTTGGTTTTTTTATAGCTTCTCTTGCTTTAGATGCAAAGTAAGCATAACTTCCTAATACTAAAGTTAATATTGTTGCAACTAAAAAAGAAACTAAAATGATATCAGATAAACTTAAAGTTGAAAGATTGATAAAAGTTGGAAGAAATCCCAAATAAAAAAGTATAACTTTTGGATTACTAATACAAATCAAAAAGCCAGAGACAAAATCTTTGAGTAAAGAATCACTTTTTAATGACTTAATTTCTTTTTCATTTGGTTTTGCACGAAATATTTTAACACCAAGATATAAAAGATAAATTCCACCTATGTATTTGACTATGACAAATATATCTCCTAACATATTAGCAATTGCACTAAGACCAAAAATAGCCATTAGTAAAAATATAAGATCCCCTATGACTATGCCAATTGACATAGCAAATGCATGAGAAAAACCTGAACCCAAAGCTCTTGCAACAATCGCAAAGGTTCCAGGGCCTGGACTAGCCATAAATATAAACAATGCTCCGCTAAAAGCTAAAATTGTTAAAAAATCCATAATTTATTCTTTTACTTTTTTGTTGCATTTTCATCAAAAGGCGGTCCAATTCTTAATCTTTGAGTTATTTGTGAAGCTGTTTTTGGATTCATCTTTGCCATAATTTTTGAAACTTTTTTAGAATCAAGTGTAAACATAACCGCTGCTGCTTCGTTGATTGGTAATTGTTCTAAAATAGAAGCTGCTGCAGAATCTTTCATCTTAGCATAGCTTTGAGATATTTTATCATTTTTAGCACCATTGATTGCTTCTAATAATTTTTTGTTCTCATCTAACATTTTTTGAATTTGAGCTTTTTTAGCTTCAATCTCTTTCATTGTTGCATTTAAATCTGCTCTTTTTTTATCCAAGTTTGCTTTTTGTTTATCAAATAAAGCATTTGAAGCAGCCCTTAGAGCTTCAAAAGATTGTCTTGCTTCATCAATCTTTTCAATCTCTTTTAAAAGCTCACTCTTTCTTTCTTCAAATATTTTTGTACAATCAACACTAGCAGCATTTAAAATGGTATAAGACAACAAAAATAAAAATAAAATTCTCAAACTTTACCCCTTATTTACAAACAACATTGTAGAAACCTCATCCAAATCAAGTTGTTCTTGCTTTTTAATCTTTTTCATCCACTCTTCAAAATCTCTTTTTTCAAGATACTTCATTTTTTCATATTCCATTCTGGCTCTTTTGTATTTATCTTGAAGTTGTTTTATTTCATTTTGAGAAATTTCGAGTTCTCTTGATAAATTACTCTTTTCATCTCTTAAAATTTTCAAATTCTCTCTAAATTGAAGCATCAAAGAAATCGAACCTTCTTTGGGTACTTTAGTCTCTTCAATTTGTTTACATGTAAAGCTTAATTTCTTTGATATATTTTGTTCTTTATACCTAGCTTTTGCCAAAAGAGTTTCCACCCTATCCATCATCTGTTTTTTAACTTTGACTATGGGTGTGAACTTGCTTTTCATTTAACTGTCTCCTTTTTACTGAGCGAAGCCCAGCAAAAATTCCTCTCACTGAAGCACAACCTTACGGTCGTATTTCTTTTTATTATCTCCTTTTTACTGAGCGAAGCCCAGCAAAAATTCCTCTCACTGAAGCACAACCTTACGGTCGTATTTCTTTTTATTATCTCCTTTTTACTGAGCGAAGCCCAGCAAAAATTCCTCTCACTGAAGCACAACCTTACGGTCGTATTTCTTTTTATTATCTCCTTTTTACTGAGCGAAGCCCAGCAAAAATTCCTCTCACTGAAGCACAACCTTACGGTCGTATTTCTTTTTATTGTCTCCTTTTTACTGAGCAAAACTAGCAAATACGACTTTGCGTAGCGAAAAGTTTCTCTGAAAGCTCAGCAAAATCCTTTAAAACTCTTTTTTAAAACTTACAATACTATTGTATCATTTCTATCAGGGCTAGTTGAAATTATTCCTACTTTTGTATTTGTTAATTCTTCAATTCTTTCTATATACTTTTTAGCATTATCAGGTAATTTTTCATATTCACTTATGCCTTTAACACTATCCCATCCATCTATTTCTTCATAAATTGGCTTAACTCCATCTAAATTACTTGGCATATAATCAATCGTTTTACCATCTACTTCATACGCAACACAAATTTTAATCTTTTCAAAACCATCTAAAACATCTAGTTTCATTAAAGCAAATTGGTCACAACCATTTAATCTTGAAGAGTATTTAACGCTTACTGCATCAAACCAACCACATCTTCTTCTTCTACCTGTTGTTGTACCAACTTCTCTTCCAACATCAGCCATTCTTTTTCCATCTTCACCAAAATCTTCAGTAGGAAATGGACCGTGTCCAACTCTTGTTGTATATGCTTTTACAATTCCTGTTACAATTCCTATATCTTTTGGATTAATTCCAAGTCCTGTGCAAGCTCCTGCACTAACTGTTGATGAACTTGTAACATAAGGATAAGTTCCATGGTCAATATCTAAAAGAGTTCCTTGAGCACCTTCTAAAAGAATTTTTTTATTTTTATCTAGTGCATCCCAAACCATCTTTGTTGTATTTGCAATGAATGGAGCTAATTTTTCTTTGTATGATTTAAGTTGAGCAAGCAATTCTTCTTTACTTGGAGTTTCTACATGTAAAGCATCATAAAGTGGTTTATTTACGCCAAATTCAGCTAAAATAGAATCACAAAGTTTTTCTACATCTAAAAGTTCTCCAACTCTATGCCCAACTCTGTTTATCTTATCTGCATATGCTGGACCTATTCCTTTTCCAGTAGTCCCAATAGCCTTATCACCTTTTAGCTTCTCTCTTGCTATATCAATCAATGAGTGATATGGTAAATTCAGATGTGCTTTATCGCTGATAAAAAGTCTTCCTTCTAAATTTTCAAACTGTTCCATCTCTTTTATGATTGATTCGGGTGCTAGTACAACTCCATTTCCGATTATATTAATAGCATCTTTATTTAAAACTCCAGAAGGTATAAGGTGCAGTGCGTATCTTACTCCATCAACCCATATTGTATGACCTGCATTGTGTCCGCCTTGACTTCTACATACCACATCATAATTTTGAGCAAGCATATCTACAATCTTGCCTTTTCCTTCATCTCCCCACTGTATTCCTACTATCAAATCTGCTTTATTAGCCATCTTTCTTCCTATCAATTACTATTTTATAGTTTCTATTAATGAATCTGTATATAGACCAAAACCACTTGATTCTAAGCCTTCGCTCTCATAGCTACCACCCTTTGCAAGAGTTGTGTTTTTTTGAATAAATCTAAAAAACAGTTCATCATAATATCTCATATTAACATAATACAAAGGTGAAAAATGCACATTATCATATCCGCATGTTTTATATAGCTTTTTCATTTTTTCAAGCTCTTTTTTTATATCATCTGGAACTACTTTAATAACACTATCTATATCTTCTGGCTTTACAAGACAAGCTAATTTATCTAGCCAATCAATTTTTAAAGAGAGTATTTTTTGCAGTTCTGATCTCTCAAAAATATCTAAATTAAGATTTAACTCTTTTGCTATAATCTTTGGGATTTTTATATTGCTTATATGCATCAATGGTTTTATATTAAACTTATCAAAAATTTTAACACAAATCTTAATAGAATCAGCCACATCACTAGAACCAATAAACTCTGCACCAATTTGATTGACTTCAAAGCTTGGGTATCTAAAAACAGGTTGAATATAAAACCATTTGTTTTGTTCTGTAGTTCTTCCCAATCTTTTTGTAATAAGCCTAACAACATCTTGTGTACTATCAGCTCTAAGAGAAATTAGATTATTTCTCTCATCAGAAAAGCGAATTATCTCTTTTTCATCTAAACTTTTGTGTTGATGATAAGAAAAAAATGGAGTTACAATCTCTTCAAACCCAGCATCTTCTAAAACATCACTTGCAACTCTTTCAATTTGCCTTTTTAGTTTGGCACTTTTTGCAAAATATAACCTACTTCCATTTGGGATTTCATGTTCATTTATCATTTATAATACTCTTTTGTAAAAATTGAATTTGCTCTTCCATCATACTCTCTTCTTCCAAGTTCATCTAAAGCAAGCTCTATAGAATTCAAACACCATGCAATTTCATATGGTTTAACCAATCCCATATGATTAATCCTAAATAGTGTTGATTTTACATGGTCTTGTCCACCAGCCATATTTACACCATATTTTGTTTTTAAAATACTTCTTATCTTGCTAGCATCTTCATCATAAACTGCACTCATTGAAATTGCTGGAGATTTTGGAAAAATATTTAATCCAAGCTCTTTTAAAGCCTCTTTTGTAGCATCTGATAATTTTTTAGTATCCTCATAAAGTTTATCAAAACCATCAACTTTTATTTGCTCTAACATAGCTTTTAAACCTATGATTAGAGTTGTTGCTGCAGTCCATGCAGTTGTATTTTTCTTTTGCTTTTGCAACTCTGTTTTTAAATTAAAATAATACCCAACGCCATTTTCTTCTATGATTTTTATAGCTTCCGCACTTAATCCAATAAGAGCAAGTCCAGGAGGTAACATAAGAGCTTTTTGGCTTCCACTAATAAGTGCGTCCAAATTTGAAGTATCAATTTTTTCAACGCCAACTGCTGTTATTCCATCAGCTACTATCATAACATCTTTGCGTATTTTTTTAACCTCTTTTGCAATCTCTTCAACTGGATGTCTAAGACCTCCAGCACTCTCACAAACTTGTATAAAAACAGCATCTATCGCTTCATCATTTTTTATTTCATTAACTACATCTTCTACACTACAAGGTGTATTCCAGTCATATTTTAATTCTTTATATTCTTTATTATGAGCTTTACAGATTTTTCCAAACCTCTCACCAAATTTTCCGGCATTTATTGTTAAAGCTTTTGAGCGGCAGAGATTTAAAACACTAGCTTCCATAGCTCCAGTACCGCTACTAGCTAAAACTAAAACTTCTTCCATGCAAAAAAGCTCTTTTAAAAGCACTCTTGTTTGAGCAAAAATTGCTTCAAATTCTGGAGTTCTATGATGTAGTGTTGGTTCGCTCATAGCAACTCTAATATTTTCAGGAACTGGTGTTGGTCCAGGAGTCAGTAGTAACATATTTCGCCTCAATTATAATTTTGTATTTTATTCTCACTATACATAGTAAGTAAAGATAGCTATTTTATCCAAAAATTACTTTTTATTTGTTTACACCACATAAAATAAAGTCATAAGATAGTGAGACATACTTCCTAAAAGCACAAATATATGCCATATTATATGATTATAGGGAATTGATTTTTTAACATAAAATACAACCCCAACGGAGTAGAAAATACCTCCTAAAAGCATTAAAATAAAGCCGTTAGTATCCATAGTTTCTAAAATTTTTCCAATTGCAACTACAATGAGCCATCCCATACCAAGATACAAAACCAAAGATAGTTTTTTAAATCTATTTGGATACAAAAATTCTAGCAATACTCCAACAATAGCTATACTCCAAATAATTAAAAATATACTCCAACCCAAAGTTCCACCAAGCGAAACTAAAGTTATGGGAGTGTATGTTCCTGCAATTAAAAGATATATTGAAGCATGATCAAACTGTCTAAATACCTGCTTTGCTTTTTCATTGGTAATTGCATGATAAAGAGTAGAAGAAGAATAAGCAATTATTAGTGTTGCACCAAAAATAGCTGAGCTTACTATACTAATAGAGCTTCCTTTTATAGCTGAATAAGCTACAAGGATACAAAGTCCTACAATGCTAAGAACTACACCAATTCCATGTGTAACACTATGCCAAACTTCTTCTATTTGGGTATATCTTTTTGATAAATTTTCCATCCTTGTCCTTTTAATGGCTTATTCAAGAATGGAATTGTAACAAATATCTGTTTTGATTACTCTTTATGACAAGCTGCTGTAAAAATTACATCAGTTGAGCTATTTAGTGCAGTTTCAAGTGAATCTTGAATTACACCAATGATAAATCCAATAGCAACCACTTGCATGGCTATGTCATTGCTTATACCAAACAAACTACATGCTAAAGGAATAAGCAAAAGTGAGCCTCCAGCTACACCACTTGCTCCACAAGCTGCTAGTGCAGAAACAACACTTAAAAGAAGAGCCGTTGGAATATCAACTAAAATTCCCAAAGTATTTACAGTTGCTAAAGTTAAAACAGTAATGGTAACAGCAGCCCCAGCCATATTCGTAGTAGCACCTAATGGAATAGAAACTGAGTAAGTGTCTTCATGAAGATTTAATTTTTTACATAAATTTAAATTCACTGGAATATTTGCAGCTGAACTTCTCGTAAAAAAAGCAGTAATTCCACTCTCTTTTATACATGTAAAGATTAATGGAAAAGGATTTTTCTTAGTTTTTACGAATACTATGATTGGATTTACTACAAATGCTATAAAAAGCATAGTTCCAACTAAAACAGCCAATAATTTGCTATATCCCAAGAGTGATTCAAACCCTGTTTTAGAAAAAGTATTTGCAACAAGTCCAAATATACCAAATGGAGCAAGTCTAATGATGAATTTTACTATTTTTGTAATTCCAACTGATACATCATTGAAGATACTTTTTGTTTCTTTTGAACTATAGTGCATGGCAACTCCTATAGCGATTGCCCATACCAAAATTCCTATAAAATTACCTGTTGCCAAAGCATTCACTGGATTATCCACCATATTAAATAAAACAGTTTTTAAAACACTCACAACGCTATCTGGTGGATTTAAATTTGTATTTGCACTATCCATTAAAACTAATTTAACAGGAAACATAAAGCTAGCAAGTACAGCAATTAATGCTGCTAAAAATGTTCCAATCAAATAAAGAGTTATTATAGGTTTTATATTGATTTGTGAACCTACTTCTTTTGTAGCAATTGCAGTTGCTACTAAAACAAAAACTAATATAGGAGCAATAGCCTTTAAAGCACCAACAAAAAGACTTCCTAAAATCGCAACTGCACCAGCTAAACTAGGTGAAACCAATGCAACTACAACACCAAGGACAATACCAATTAAAATCTGTATAACTAAATTTCCACTAGCATACTTATCTACTAGATCCTTACTTACGCCCATAAACAACCTCCATTGTTATTTGAAAAATGGGATTATATCGTAAGATTTGTAAAAGTTTTTTTACATATTAAGTTTATGGAATATCTTTTATAATGTAGCTAAGATTTTTATCAACTCTTTTGGATTGCTAGCTATGTATTTTGCTCCATTTTCTTCTAATTCTTTTTGTGACCTAAATCCCCATAATACACCAACTGAATCAATGTTGGCATTTTTTGCAGTTTGCATATCTACCTTAGTATCTCCCACAAAAAGTGTTTCTTCAGGCTTTACATGTAATTCTTGCATAATTTCAAATACAGCTTCGGGGCTAGGTTTTCTAGGAATCCCTTCTCTTACACCATAAACTGCATCAAATTTCCAATTGTTAAAATATTTTAAAACACATTTTTTTGTAAAAGCATGAGGCTTGTTGGATAAAACAGCAATCTTAATGCCCTTAGTTTGCAAAAAAGTTAAAAGTTTATTTATATCATTGTAAGGCTTTGTATTTTTACTGTACTGCTTAGCGTAGTGTTTTTCAAACATTTCTAATGCCAATTTTCTATCATCTTCACTGGCATTTGGCAACAAATCTTTAAAAAGCTGGACTGCACCTTTTCCTACAAGGAGTTTATACTCACTTGTAGAAAAAGGTTTTATACCAAATTGTTCTATTACATAATTACAACTTATTTTTAAATCCTCAATGGTATCAAGCAAAGTTCCATCTAAATCAAAAATAACAGCTTTATACATCACAGCTTGTTGTCTCTTTATACTCAACTTCTAGTAACTTACAAGCTCTTTTTACTATATTTTCTTCACTAAAACCAAATTTTTTAAATAATTTATCAGCAGGAGCACTAGCACCAAATCTTTGCATACAAATAACATCATCAGCAAATCTATACCACTCAACCCCACTAGAAGCTTCAACAGCTAAAACTTTTGTAGATTTATCAACAATAGAGTCTATATACTCTTTATCTTGTTCTACTAATAAATCAAAACAAGGAACACTTACTATATTTGCTCTTATTCCTAATTTTTCTAAGGCACAAGCAGCTCTTAATGAAGTATAAACCTCACTACCGCTAGCAATTAAAGTTAAATTGGCATTTTCTCTTTTTGTGAGCAAATATCCACCATTACTAACATCACCTATAACTCTATCATCTTTTAATACTTTTAATTTTTGACGAGAACAAACAAAAGCACTTGGAGCACTTAATTCTAATGCTTTTTTCCACGCTTTTACATTTTCACTAGCATCAGCTGGACGCCACACATAAAAGTTAGGCATAGCTCTGTATTGACTCAATTGTTCAATTGGCTGATGAGTTGGGCCATCTTCTCCAACTCCTATACTATCATGAGTCCAGACATAAAAAGTTTTAAGTCCCATTAGTGCACTTAGTCTTGCTGCTGGTTTTAAATAATCACTAAATATAAAAAATGTCGCACTAAAAGGGATAAACAAGCCATATAAAGCAAAAGAGTTAGCAATAGCAGCCATTGAGTGTTCACGAATACCAAAATGGATATTTCTTCCACAAGGAAAATCTCCCATACCTTTTAATTCGCTCTTATTTGAAGGCCCTAAATCCGCACTTCCTCCAATAAAACCTGGAATTGATTTTGCAATAGCATTTAAGATTTTTCCATTACTATCACGAGTTGCAACTCCATCTCCTACTTCAAAACTAGGATACTCTATCTTACTAAAATCTGGATTTAATAATTTTTCAAAAAGTTCTTTTTGCTCATTGCTTAAATCATTTTCTACTACTTTTTCCCACGCCTCTTGAGCTAAAGTTCCTCTTTTTGCTTCAGCTTCAAATTGTTCTTTTACTTTGGTATCTATAAAAAATTTATTTTGTGGATCAAATCCTGCTTTTTTCTTAGCATTTGCAATTTCATCTTCTCCTAAAGGAGCTCCATGAGAATGGTGGCTTCCTTCAAGTTCACATGCACCTTTTGCAATCACAGTATCTGCTATTACTAATAGTGGTTTTGTTTGCTCTTTTGAATTTTCTAGTACAGCGTTAATTTCATCAAAATCATGACCATCAATCTTTGCTACGCTCCAACCTTGAGCTTCAAACCTAAGCTTTACATCCTCGCTCCAAGCAATACTCGTATCACCCTCAATTGTAATGTTATTTGAATCATAAATTACAACCAAATTATCTAAGCTCAAATGCCCAGCCAAAGAACAAGCTTCATAGCTAATTCCCTCTTGTAAGTCTCCATCTCCACATAAACAATAAACTTTATGGTCAATTACTTTTGTATTTTCACTATTTAAAATATTACCAGCATATTTTGCAGCCATTGCAAAACCTACTGAATTTGTAATTCCTTGTCCAAGTGGTCCAGTTGTTACTTCAACACCTGGTACATCTCTATACTCAGGGTGACCTGGAGTTTTACTTCCTAATTGTCTAAATTCTTTTAAATCCTCTAAACTGATATCATATCCGCTTAAGTGTAAAAATGAATAAACTAAACTAGAAGCATGTCCACCACTAAAAATTAGTCTATCTCTATTTATCCATTTTGGATCTTTTGGATTATGTTTTATATGCTTACTTAAAACTGTAACAATATCAGCAAGTCCCATAGGAGCACCTGGATGTCCACTATTTGCTTTTTGCACCATATCAGCACACAAAAATCTTATTGTATTTGCTTGTTTTTGAAGTAACTCTTTGTTTTGCATTATTTATTATCCTTTAAAATATTCACTTATTATTTTTTGTAGCCTATTTGCCAACTCATTATCTAAATTTTTAACATCATTTTTTAACTCATTTAAAAGTTCCTCTTTCTTCTTCTGTGCACCATCTAACCCCAAAAGATTTACAAATGAATTTTTATTGCCATCATTGCATGTTGGTTTTCCTGCATCTTGCGTGCTCATAGTAGCATCGATGATATCATCTTCAATTTGAAATAACAATCCAAGTTTTAAGCCAAATTCATACAAAATATCTTGAGATTTTTTATCTAACTCACAAATTACTGCTCCCATTAACAATGAAGCTGCAATTAATTTTGCTGTTTTATTTATATGTAAAAACTTCAGCTCATCCAAACTTAGTTTCTTGTTTTCAAATTCACAATCAATTGCCTGACCGATAATCATACCACCAATACCACCATCTCTTGCTAAAATAGACACCAATTTAACTTTAATCTCATCACTCAATGGAGCATTTGCTATAAGATAAAAAGCATGAGTGTTTAAGGCATCTCCAACAAGCGTTGCAGTTACTTCATCATAAGTTACATGTAAAGTAGGTTTTCCTCTTCTCAAATCTGAATCATCCATACATGGTAAATCATCATGAATCAAAGAGTATGTATGAAGCAGTTCAACTCCTAATGCAACATGAAGAGCATTTTTTACTAATAAGGGATTTGAAGCTTCAACTACATTTAAAAGCAAAAGTGGTCTAAACCTCTTTCCTCCGGCATTTAACATCTGAGATAGGGCATCATTAAAATGAGGGTGAAAACTATCTACTTTTGGCAGATTTTCTTTTAAAAAACTTTCAAACAATTCTAGCAAATCAAATCCTTAATTTTACAAAAAATTGAAAATCATTTCTATCTATTAGAAATTCCAACTCTTTATCTTTTGTATTACTCAAAAACTCTTTTAAATCTTTTTTACTTTTTATATCTTTTTTATTTACCATCAAAAATTTATCTCCAACTTTTAATCCAACATCAAAGGCTTTAGAATCTTTTGTTATTTTTGTTATTTTTAATTTATCGTCTATATAAACTCCGGCTTTTTCTAAAAAGCTATTTGATTTTTTATCCCCTAGTAGCCTATCATAAACTTTAACTTCTGATTCAATTAATTCTTTACCATTTAAATATCTTATTTTTAATTTACTATTTGGTTTTGCAAATAAAATCGCTCTTGTTAATTGTTTTAATGAGTTGATTTTTTTCCCATTTACACTAACGATTTTACAACCTTTTTTCAAAGGGTTATTTTTATAAAAAGGATTTACTTTATCTACAAAGATATCATTTCCTCTTTTTACAAATTCAACTCCGATATCTCCATATTGAATTTTGCTTTTTGTATTTATAAATCTTTTGATTAGTTCACTATCAATAAATTTGCCACTTCCAATACCAAGTCCATAAATATCACAACAAAGACAAGTTACCATACTATTTGGTTTTAAATTTGAGTTTTGCAGATATATACTGCTTATCATATCATCATTGGCTGAAAAATTCCCAATATATAAAGAGTTATCATCCATACCAGCAATCCATTCGCCAATTTTTAATTTACTTGTATTTTTAAACTTTACTGGCATTAATGTTTTTTTTGAGTAAAAAAGGTATAAATTCAAAAAAGGATCATATTTTTCAAATTTCACATTTGGTTTTGTTTTAGAGTAAGCAACAGCTAAATGCTTGCTAACTGCAACTGCTCTAATATCGCCAAAATACACAAAAGATTTTACATTTTTTGCATAACACTGTTTGAAATCTGGGTATGTAAAACTAGCAGCATTTATTGATGTTACTAGTAATAATAGGGAAAAAAATAACTTAAACATAGATTTATCCTTTTGTTCCGAAACCTCCAAATCCTGTAAGCATTTCGGCAGCTGCATGTTTTTTATTGTCTTCAACCATTTTAATAGCGTCATTTACAGCACTTATTAAAAGTATTTGTAAAGACTCTTTATCTTCTAAAAGTGAATCATCTATACTTATATCGTTTACTTCGCCTTCCCCATTGATGCTGACACTAACTAAACCCCCACCACTTTTTGCAGTAAACTCTTTGTTTTTTGCTTCTTCTTGCATTTTTTTAGCATTTTCTTGAACACTCTGAAGCATTTCACCCATTTTTGAAAAATCAATATTATCAAACATTATACAAAATCTCTTATTTCATCAATATTGTTATTTTCATCCACTAAAACAACATGCGGTTTAAACTTACTTCTTTCTTCTTCATTCATGCTAGCATATGCAATTATGATAATTCTATCTCCAACTTGTGCTTTTCGAGCAGCTGCTCCGTTTAAACATATATCTCTTTTGCCAGCTTCACCTTCAATTACATAAGTTGAAAATCTCTCACCATTATTTATATTTACAATTTCTACCTTTTGTCCAACTACTAATTTAGCTGCATCCATAAGCTCTCTATCAATAGTAATAGAGCCTACATAATTTAAATTTGCATCAGTAACACAAGCTCTATGAATTTTACTATACAACATTTCAAATGTCATTTTTATTTCCCTATTTACAAATTTTGCCTGTAAAATTTTGGCGTATTGAATTGATAACTATATTATTTTATCAATTTTTTCCTTAGTTTACCAAACCAAGTAATTCTTTAGCTATTTTTCTATCATCAAAAGGAAGTTTTTCTCCTTTGATTTCTTGGTAAGTTTCGTCACCTTTTCCTAAAATCACAACTATTTCTTCATCTTTTCTCATATCCAAAGCAAGCTTAATTGCTTTTCTTCTATCCGCTTCTACATGTAGATTTTTTTTATCTTTTATACCAGTTAAGATATCTTCAATGATTAAACTTGGGTTTTCACTTCTTGGATTATCACTAGTTACTATAACTTCTTTTGCATACTTACTAGCAATAAAGCCCATTTTAGGTCTTTTAGTTTTATCTCTATCTCCACCAGCTCCAAATACTACTATGATATCTTTATCTTTTAGAGCATCTAAAACTTTTTCCATTCCATCTGGTGTATGAGCAAAATCAACAATCACCAAAGGCTTATTGCTTACAACTTCCATTCTACCTTGAACACCAGCAAAGTTCTCTACTGCTTCACAAATATTTTCCATAGAAGAAATACCAAGCATATCAACTGCACTAATTGCTGCTGTTATATTATATAGATTAAACAGGCCATGTAAAGGAGAGCTAAACTCATACATTTTATCAAATTTTTGAACCACTCCACTGATTCCATCTTTTAAAGAATATGCCATAACTTTATAAGTGGAAGGATTTTCTAATCCATATGTCATACAATTTTTACGATTAAATCTAATTTTTCCATCATCTTTATTAATCAACTTTGGTGTTTCATCTTCAAAAAAACGGCTTTTTACAGCAATATAATTATCTATATTTTTGTGAAAATCTAAATGATCTTGACTTATGTTAGTGAAAATCTTAAGCGCAAAATCTAATCCTTCAATTCTTTGTTGCTCTATTGCATGAGAGCTAACTTCCATCACAAAATACTTACATCCCTCTTGACTTGCTGTTTGTAGATTTTTTAAAGTTCCTAATACCAAGGGAGTAGTAAGTGATTTGCTTTGCACCTGTTTTTCATTAAGAAAAAAACCTCTAGTTCCTTGAAAACCAACTGATTTATCTAAATCTAAAAGTATTGAGTATATACAAGCAGCTGTAGTTGTTTTACCATTAGTTCCTGTAATCCCAATAATTTTTATATTTTCATTAATCCCCATTAAAGCAATTGCATCTTTAGGTGTTACATAAGGTATATTAGATGAAATATCAAAGTATTTTTTATTTTGATTTGTCAATAAAAAAAGAGTAACTTCATCTATCTCATTTGTATCATCACTTAGATATTTAAATTCTTTACTATCAATCTTAATTTTCACTATTTTGTACTTTCTTGATCAGCGATAATAATTTTTCATCATTTGGAAATAAATTTACAGCACTTTCAAAATAATTAAGTGACATGTCTTCAAATCCATTATCAATTAATTGTTCTAAAAAGTCTATAAAGTCATCTCTTTTATGTATAATAACTTTTGTAGAAAACATTATATCTTCAAATGCTTCTTTAAAACTATTTTTACTTTTTATAAAAGATTTAAAATCATCATATCCAATTGCTTCTTGGGTATTTAAATTTTCTTCGATAGATTCTTCAAAAAACATTTTTTCCAATGTCTCTAAAGTAAAATCTACTGAATTTAAAATATCTTCAACTATACTTTCACTGTTTTCTACACCATTTGATTTATTAACTAAATAATACTCAAATATTGCAATAGCTTCTTCTTCTTTTTCATGTGCAAAATCACATAATATTGCACCAATCTTTGCTTCTTGTGAATTTGGATTTAATTCTAATGCTAGAGAAAAATTAAGCATTGCAACATCGTATTTTTTATCAAAAAAATTATCAGTTGCTACTTTAATATATTTTTCTACTTGCTTAGTTAAATTTTTCAATCGTATCTTCCATCCCTGGAGCAATATTTATAACTTCAATTTCCGGATGAATATCAATTCTTAATTGTCTTTCAATTCCATATTTCAATGTTTGACCACTAGAAGCACATCCAACACAAGCACCTTGTAATTGAACAAATACTTTTCCATTTTTTATATCAAGTAGCGTCATACCACCACCATCTAAAGCTAACATTGGCTTGATTTTTTCTAAAGATTTCTCTACTGCAGGACGTAATTCTTCATCACTAAATGGTATCATTTTCTTGCCTTTCTTTACTTTTTTTATAATGGCATTTAACAATATATTGGCTTACACAGGGCTGAATTTTATGATAGAAAATTAATTTTTAAAAGTTTGGAGGCATTGTATGCCTCCAGTGTAATATTATACTAACTCTATGAAAGCCATAGGAGCAGCATCACCTCTTCTTACGCGAGTTTTGATGATTCTTGTATAACCACCATCTCTATCCGCATATTTAGGTGCAATTTCTTCAACTAGTTTTTTTGTACACTCTTTGTCTTGAAGTAACGCAAAAACAGCTCTATGAGCATTAAAATCGCCTTTTCTTGCTCTTGTTATTAACTTTTCTACATAGCTTCTAAGCTCTTTAGCTTTTGGCAATGTAGTTTCAATTTTTTCACTTTTTATTATAGCTATAGCCAAATTTTTTAAAAGTGCACTTCTATGCGAAGAAGTACGGCCAAGCTTTCTATATCCATGCTTATGTCTCATTATTAACCCTCACTCGTAGCAGACTTTAAATCTGCAATTTTTTTCTTTAGTACTTCTTGTGTGTCATCAGAAAATTCGGTTCCTACAGGGAAGCCAATCTCTTCCATAACAGCATTTATCTCTTCTAGAGACTTTTTACCAAGATTTTTAAGATTTTTAAGCTCTAATTCACTCATCAAAGCTAATTCACCTACATACTTAATCTCAGCTCTATCAAGGCAGTTAAAACTTCTCGCACTTAAATTCAATTCTTCAACACTCTGTAAAAGTTTATTCAACTCAACTGAAGTTGAAGTGGAACTTTCTTCTTTTGAAGCTATATCTATATCAAGCACACCGTTAAAAACAGCCATTTGATTATACATAGCTTCTAGTGAATTTTTAAACGCTTCTATTGGCGAAATTAATCCATCTGTTTCGATTGTAAAAACAACTTTTTCAAAGTTTGGATTATCTTCAACCAATATGTTTTCTATATCATACGTAGCTTTTTTTACAGGAGTAAAAAAAGCATCTAATGCTATATAATCACTATCTACTAAATCTCTAATAGTCTCACTAGGAACATAACCAATTCCCTTTTCTACAATTAATGAAAAATTCAATTCAGCATCTTCATTAATTGTTGCTAAATATGCATCAGGAGTTACTACCTCAATTTCATCATTAGATAAATCTCTACCATATATCTCTTTTGGTCCACTAAAAGAATAATTAACCTCTACTCTTTTTTCATCGCTAGTTATTTTAAAGCGAATATTTTTAAGATTAATAATAAATAGTGCAACATCTTCTAGCATACCACGCATACTATCAAATTCGTGAGTTACACCATCAATCTTAATAGCAGTTGGCGCATAACCAACTGTACTACTAAGAAGTAATCTTCTAAGTGGGTGAGCTAGAGTTACAGCAAAACCAGACTCAAAAGGATAAGCTATCACTTGAGCCTTATTACTTGAAATATTCTCAACTTCAATCTCTGTTGGCATATGTGCCGATGTACTGATTTGCTTCATTTATACTACCTCACTATTATTTAGAGTATAGCTCGACGATCAATCTCTCTTCAACCGGTATAACTACTTCTTCTCTTTCAGGGATTCTTGTAAAAATTCCCATCACTTTGTCTTTTTCAACATCAACCCATGGAACAATTCCAGTTTGATTCGTAAGCTCTAATGCACGTTGAATTTGTGGATTGTTTTTTGACTTTTCACGAATCTCAACTTTGTCACCTTTTTTTACTTGATAAGATGGAATATCCAATTTCTTACCATTTACTAAAACATGACCATGAGTTACTAATTGTCTTGCATTTCTTCTTGTTGTTGCAAAACCCATTCTGTAAACTACGTTATCTAATCTTCTTTCAATCAAAAGGATAAGGTTACTACCTGTATTTCCTTCTCTTCTAGCTGCTTCTTGGAATAACTTTCTAAATTGTTTTTCAGAAACACCATACATAAATTTAGCTTTCTGCTTTTCACGTAATTGAAGTCCATACTCACTAATCTTTGCTCTTCTTTGACCATGTTGTCCTGGTGCATATGGACGTTTGTCCAACGCGCTCTTACCAGCAAGGCGACGCTCACCTTTTAGAGCCAAACTAACACCTAGTCTTCTCTCTAATTTCTCGACAGGTCCTCTATATCTCGCCATCTTTTCTCCTAATCTATTGCATAAACCAAAAAATATCGTCTAAATCATCTACATCTACATGTAGAACAAATTAATTTACTCTTTTGAGTAAAACTCAGACTTTTATTGCTTTTTTAAATATAAAATTAAACTCTTCTACGCTTTGGTGGTCTACAACCATTATGAGGTAATGGACTGATGTCTTTTAAGAAAGTCACCTTTATTCCCTCTGTTGCACCTACAGTTTTTACTGCTGTTTCGCGTCCACTTCCAGGTCCTTGAACTTTAATACCAACTTCTTTGATACCATGTTCCATTGCTTTAGTTAAAGCATCTTCAACTGCTTGTTGCGCTGCATAAGGAGTTGATTTTTTACTACCTTTGAAGTTTAAGCTACCAGCACTACTCCATGCTATAACATTACCCATTTCATCAGTAACAGTTACTACAGTATTGTTAAATGTTGCAGAGATGTAAACTACACCTTTAGCAATATTTTTCTTTGCAACTTTTTTACGTACTACTCTTCTTTTTGCCATTTAATTGTTCCTCGTAATCAATTATGCTTTAGCGCCGACGGTTTTTTTCTTACCTTTTCTCGTGCGCGCATTAGTTTTTGTCTTTTGACCACGTACAGGAAGACCACGTCTATGTCTTAATCCTCTGTAGCTACCCATGTCCATTAGAGCTTTAATGTCTAATGTAACTTTCTTTCTCAAATCACCTTCAACTTGGTAACTGTTTTGAATTTCATTACGAATTGAAGCAATTTCAGACTCACTTAATTCGTGAACTCTTTTATCAAATGATATTCCAGTAGCATTTAAAATAGCTCTAGAAGTAGTTAATCCTATACCGTAGATAT
This sequence comes from Sulfurospirillum sp. 1307, assembly GCF_054408545.1. Lineage (NCBI taxonomy): Bacteria > Pseudomonadati > Campylobacterota > Epsilonproteobacteria > Campylobacterales > Sulfurospirillaceae > Sulfurospirillum > Sulfurospirillum sp. 1307. The sequence goes on from NZ_CP176011.1 coordinate 1,994,200, forward strand.
AAGTTAACGCATACTCTACTCTCTTCTTCTTAGGAAGGTCTACACCTGCAATTCTTGCCATGCTTATCCTTGTCTCTGTTTATGTTTTGGATTAGAACAAATGATTCTAACGATACCTTTTCGCTTAATCACTTTGCACTTATCGCACATTTTTTTGACACTTGGTCTAACTTTCATTTTATGTCTCCTTTTTACTGAGCAAAGCTCAGAAAAAATTCCTCTCACTAAAGCTTTTGCCTTTGCGAAGAAAACTATGTTCAATAATTTTTCTACATGTAAAGCTTTTGCTTTATTGCGAGAAAAATACAATATGAGATTAAAAGATATGACCACGCATATCTAAACCAGTCCACTAGTTGCCTCGTAAACTGTCACAGGTCTAACGAACTTTGTTATTAGACCAATAATTGTAAAAATAGTGGGGTTTTTACAATTATTCTTCACACAGTTTTACAAAAGGGGCTTATTATACTCAAAAAAAGCTAATATTTTACTTATATCTGTAAGTTATTCTTCCCTTATCTAAACTATAAGGTGTTAATTCAACTTTTACAGTATCTCCAGGCATGATTTTTATATAGTGCATTCTCATTTTTCCTGCGATATGACACAAAATCACATGTCCATTTTGAACTTCTACTTTAAAAGTTGCATTTGGTAATGCTTCAAGTACTTTACCATCTACTTCTATAACATCAGCTTTTGCCATCTACAAATCTCCTTTATGCATCTACCGAAAGTATTTCGGCCTTGTTGTTTATAATTGCCACAGTATGCTCATAATGACTACCTCTTAAACCATCTTCACTAACAACTGACCATTTATCATCAAGTATCTTAGCAACACCACTTTTTTGACATATCATTGGTTCTAAGCAAAAAACCATACCATTTTTTATTTTTGGTCCTTGTTTAGGATTTGGTGAATCTAAATAGTTAGGAATTTCTGGTTCTTCATGAGGTTTTCTTCCAATTCCATGTCCACAAAAGCTTCTAAGTGGGACATATCCTCTTGAGAGAATAAACTCTTCTAAAAGTAAAGATAATTCTTTAAATCTCATCCCAACTTTGATATTTTCAATAGCATGATACAAGGCATCTTTTGAACAAGCAATTAAATCTTGATCTTGTTGAGATATTTCTCCTACTCCAACACTAATAGCAGCATCTCCATACCAACCATCGATTTCTACACCAATATCATAACCTACAATATCACCCTCTTTTAATACATAATCGTTTGGGATTCCATGAATTATAACTTCATTTACAGATGTGCAAACGCCAGCTGGAAAGCCATACAGACCTTTAAAAGCTGGTCTTCCACCATGAGAGATTATAAAATCCTCGCCCATTTGGTTTAACTCTTTTAGAGTCAAACCAGGACGAGTGTTTTCTTTCAAAAGATTAAGAGTTTTTGCAACTAATTGGTTAGAAACCCTTAGTTTTTCAATGTCACTCTGTTTTTTAATTGATATAGCCATTAAAGACCTACTGCACTTAATGTTTCATACTTACTCATATACATTTGAGCTTCTATTTTTCTCATAGTATCAAGTGCAACTTGAACTACAATCAATACAGCTGTTCCTCCAAAATAAAATGGAACACCCATAGTTTTAACTAAAACCCATGGAAGAGTTGAAATTAAACCTAGGTAAATTGAGCCCCAAAAAGTAAGACGACTTGCTACTTCATTTAAATACAAAGCTGTACTCTCACCTGGTCTAACTCCAGGGATAAAACCGCCTTGTCTTTTTAAATTATCAGCAATATCTTTTGCATTAAAAACAATCGAAGCATAAAAATATGCAAAAAAGATAACAAATATAAAAGTCAATACATTAAATGCATAACCACTAGGACTTAAAAAGTCATTTATCTTTTGAACAATAGGATTTGTACTAGCTTGCATGATAGTAGAAGGAAACATCAAAATAGCACTTGCAAAAATTGGAGGAATTACACCACTTAAATTTACTTTAATTGGCACATAATTCATAATTCTTTTATGCTGATTTTGCATCATAACTTTTCTACTATATGAAATTGGAACTCTTCTTTCTCCCATTTCAACATAAATAATAGCCCCAACAGTTGCTAAAATTACCACTAAAATTCCAATTACAACTAAGAAGTTCAATTCACCAGTGTTAACTAAGTTTATTGTTCCTCCTATTGCGTGAGGTATACCTGAAACAATACCAGCAAAAATAATCAAAGATATACCATTTCCAATACCTCTTTGAGTAATCTGCTCACCAATCCACATAAGAAGCATAGTTCCTGTTAACATTGATGCAGCTGCGATTGCTGTAAAAGTTGTCATGTCGATCATTATTGCACTCTCTCCAGCACGTCCTGTTATACTTCCAAGACCAACTGAAACTCCGATCGCTTGAATAAGTGTAATAGCAATTGTTGCATAACGAATGATTTGCATATACTTAACCATTCCGTCACGTTCTTTTTTCATTTTTCCAAGAGCTGGAAATGTTGCAGCTAGAAGCTCCATAACAATTGAAGCAGTAATGTAAGGCATAATTCCTAATGAAATTATACTAAATCTTTGTGCAGCTTTACCGCTGAACATATTAAACATACCTAAAGCATTTGAGCTATTAGAATCAAAGAATTCTTTGATAACATCTAGGTTTACGCCAGGAACTGGCACGTATGCCAGAACCCTGTACGCAAAAATAAAACCTAGAGTAATCAAAATCTTTTTAGTAAGATCATTACTCATTTTATTTACCAGTAAATGTTATATTATCGTCTTTAATTTTACTTGCAAGATCTTTTGCTCCTGCACCGATAAGTTTCACTTTACTAACACTTCCAGGAATCTTGTGAATACTTCTGATACTTTCCATAGTTATTTCTTCAAGATTTGCAACCGCTTTTATTTTTTCAACATTTATTACATAAGGTTTAGTTACACGAGAAGTAAATCCAACTTTTGGGAGTCTTCTTTGAAGAGGTTGTTGTCCACCTTCAAATCCTCTTTTGATCTTGTAACCTGAGCGAGATTTTTGGCCATTGCAACCTCTACTCGCAGTTTTTCCCATACCGCTTCCTTGACCACGGCCAACTCTTTTACTTTTATGAGTTGAGCCAGCAGCAGGAGTTAGATTATCTAATGCCATTATAACTCCTTCTTAAGCTTTTAACATACTAAGAGCTTTCATTGTAGCTCTTACCACGTTAGCAGGATTATTTGAACCAAGTGATTTAGTCAAAATATCTTTTATTCCAGCAAGTTCAACAACTGGACGAGTAGCCCCACCAGCAATAACTCCTGTACCTTCGCTAGCAGGTCTTAGTAAAACTCTACTTGCATTATACTTAACTTCAATATCATGCGCTATTGTTGAGCCTTTAACATTAACACTAATAATGTTTTTAAATGCATCATCAACTGCTTTTTTAATAGCATCTGGTACCTCTTTAGCTTTACCAAAGCCAAAGCCTACCAATCCATTTTTATTTCCTACAACTACAAGTGCAGTGAATCTAAAACGTCTACCACCCTTAACAACTTTAGTTACACGGCCGATGTTAACGATGACTTCTTCAAATTCTTCTCTATTATACTTTTCCATTGAATTGTCTTCCCTTTTTTACAGCGTAATGCCGTTTTCTCTTAAGCCGTCTGCAAAAGCAGCAACCACGCCATGATAAAGATAACCATTTCTATCAAATACAACATTTGTCAAGTTTTTTTCTTTCAAAGTTTCAGCAAAAACTTTAGCTAGTGCATTTGCACCTTCTTTACTTGATTTAAAACCTAATTTAGCACCATCAGCACTAGCCAATGTTACTCCATTTACATCATCGATTGCTTGAACATAAACATATCTATTTGATTTAAAGATAGAAACTCTTGGACGCTCAGCCGTTCCTGAAATATCCGCTCTTACTCTTTTCTTACGCTTAATTCTAAGTGCAAGTTTTCTTTTTAAAATATTTGCTCTCATTTGCTACCCCTATTTTTTAGCAGTTTTTCCGGCTTTGCGGATAATATGCTCATCAACATACTTAACACCTTTACCTTTGTAAGGCTCTGGTGGTCTAAAACTTCTAACTTCAGCAGCAACTTGACCAACAACTTGCTTATCATCACCTTTAATAGTAATTATGTTCTTTTCAACATTAACCTGAATTCCTTTAGGAATTTCATAGTTAATTGGGTGAGAAAAACCAAGTTGAAGCTCAAGGATATTTCCTTTAACAGCAGCTCTATATCCAACACCATTGATTTCCAATTGCTTTTGGAAACCTGTTGTCAATCCTATTATAACGTTTTGAGCTAAAGAACGATATGTACCCCAGAAGGCTTTATCAAATCTATCTTCACTTTTTGGTGAAAATACGATTTCATTGCCTTCTACTTTTACATAAACATTACCCTTAGTATCTAATTCTTTAGATACATTACCTTTTTTAAACACAATAATATTTCCATCAACTGAAACATTAATATCAGCTGGAACTACTACAGGTTGTTTTCCAATTCTAGACATATATTTCCTTTACTTGTCTACGATAAGACGTTTTCTTGTTTTGGTTATCGAATACCATAAAAGAAATTTGTTTTACCAAATACTTGCAAGTACTTCACCACCGACTTTTAGCTCGTGAGCTTTATCGTTGCTTAGTACACCTTTTGAAGTACTTACAACATAAGTACCATATCCGTTTTTAAATCTTTTAATCTCATCACTGCCTTTGTAAACTCTTCTACCAGGCTTTGAGATTTTTTTAACTTCTGTTATAACACTATTACCATTTTTGTCATATTTTAAAGCAACTTTGATAAATTTCTTGTTACCTTCTTCTATAACATTATAGCTCTCGATATAACCTTTTTCTTGAAACACACCCATTACAGATTCAACTAATTTTGAGTGCATTAACTGAGTTACATCTAATTTTCTTAATGATGCATTTCTAATTCTTGTTAGTGCATCTGCTAAGAGATCATTAATCATTTATTTTTCCTTACCAGCTTGCTTTTTTAAGTCCAGGGATTAATCCCTCGTTTGCCATTTTTCTTAGACAAACTCTACATACACCAAAATCTCTGTACACTGAATGAGGACGTCCACAAATTTGACATCTTGTGTAGCCTCTAACTTTAAACTTAGGCTTTCTTGCTGCCTTTGCTATCATAGATTTTTTTGCCATGTTACTTGCCCTTTGTAAATGGAATTCCAACTAACTCAAGAAGCCTAAAAGCTTGTTTGTCGTCAGATGCTGTTGTAACAATTGTAATGTTCATACCATGAGTTTTTAAGATATTATCAAAAACTACTTCTGGAAACATTAATTGTTCTTGTAAACCAAAGTTATAATTTGCACGACCGTCAAAACCATTTCTTGGCAACCCTCTAAAATCCTTAACCCTTGGAAGTGCTACTGTTATAAGCTTATCCAAAAATGCATACATTCTCTCATCTCTAAGAGTAACTTTTACACCAACAGGATATCCTTCTCTTACTTTAAAACCTGCTACAGATTTTTTAGCAACAGTAGTTACTGCCTTTTGTCCAGCGATTAGTGAGATTGTATCTACTATATTTTGTAGAATTTTACTATCTTTACCATCATCACCAGCACCAACACTAATAACAACTTTTTCAATAGCAGGAATGTTCATCGGGTTTTTAATATCAAACTCTTTTACAAGAGTATCTTTGATTTCATTAGCATATTTTGCTTTTAATCTGTTCATTACTCACCCTCTACTTTTGCTACATTAGAGATATGTATTGGCATCTCTTTGTTAATAAATCCACCTTTAGGATTATTGTCATCAGGTTTAACAGCTTTTTTTGCTATTTTACAACCCTCAACAATTACTTGAGAAGTTTTAGGAAGTACTGCTAGTACCTTTGCAACTTTTCCTTTGTCATCTCCAGCGATAATTTTAACACTATCACCTTTTTTAATTTTAAATTTTACAGCCATTAGAGTACCTCCGGTGCCAATGATACAATTTTCATAAAGTTAGCGTATCTTACTTCTCTACTAACTGGTCCGAAAATCCTTGTTCCTATTGGCTCTTTCTTATTATCAAGAATAACAGCAGCATTCTCATCAAATCTAATGAGTGATCCGTTCTCTCTTTGTATCTCTTTTTTTGTTCTAACTACAACTGCTTTTACAACCTGTCCTTTTTTAACTTTTCCATTTGGAATAGCTTTTTTAACAGAAGCAACTATTACGTCACCTACAGTTGCGTAGCGTCTTTTAGAACCGCCTAATACTTTGATACACATAATCTCTTTAGCACCACTGTTATCTGCAACAGCTAGTCTCGTAAAACCTTGTATCATTATTCAACTCCTACTTTCACTATCTCTTTAAGTCTAAAAGACTTTCTTTTAGATAGTGGTCTACATTCTACAGCGATAATTTCATCACCTGCTTTTACTTCATTTCTTTCATCATGAACAAGGAACTTTTTAAAACGCTTAACAATTTTACGATATCTAGGGTGCATAACACGTCTTTCTACCAAAACTGTTGCTGTTTTATCACCAGTTTTTTGTACAACTACGCCTTGTATTTCTCTTTTTAAAGCCATTACTTTCCCCTAATCACTTATTTTGAGCTGAAATAGCCGTACTAATACGTGCGATATCTCTTCTAACTTCTCTAATCTCGTTAGGATTAGTTAGTTGCATTGTTTTTAACTTTTGCTTTAATGTAAACAAAAGCACCTTCTTTTCTTTTAACAGCTCATTTAATTCTTGTAAGCTTTTTTCTTGTAAATCAGTATATTTCATTTTCGATCTCTTTCGTAACTATCTTGGTTTTAAAAGGTAGCTTATGCATAGCAAGTGTAAGAGCTTCTCTAGCTAACTCTTCGCTAACTCCTGCCATTTCAAAAATGATTCTTCCTGGCTTAACATTCATAACCCATTTATCAACTGCACCTTTACCTTTACCCATTCTTGTCTCAAGAGGTTTAGCAGTCAAAGGCTTATCTGGAAATACTCTAATCCAAGTTTTAGCTTGACGCTTAACATGTCTTGTATAAGCAATCCTTGCTGCTTCAATTTGACGAGAATCTATACGACCAGCCTCAGTAGCTTTTAGAGCAATCTCACCAAAAGCAATACTATTACCTCTGTAAGACTTACCTCTATTTCTACCTTTTTGCTGTTTTTTATATTTTGTTCTTTTAGGCATTAACATTAGTTCTTACCTCTTCTTGGTTTTCTTGGTTTCTTCTCATCATCTTTAGACTCAGATGGAACTCCAGTTGTTAAAACTTCACCTTTAAAAATCCATACTTTAATACCTATAATTCCATAAGTCGTATGAGCTTCAGCGAAACCGTAATCTATCTTAGCTCTAAGTGTATGTAAAGGAACTCTACCTTCAAGATACCACTCAGTTCTAGCCATTTCAGCACCACCAAGTCTTCCTGCAACTGATACTTTTATACCTTTTGCTCCAGATTTTTGTGCGCCTTGAATTACTTTTTTCATAGCTCTTCTAAATGCAACACGTCTTTCTAATTGCATTGCAACATTTTCAGCTGCAAGTTGAGCAGAAGCTTGTGGTTTTCTCTCTTCTTTGATATTTACATTAACATCTTTACCGATAAGCTTGTTAAGTTTAACTCTAAGCTTCTCAATATCTGCACCTTTTTTACCGATGATGATACCAGGGCGAGCTGCAACTACAGTTACTCTTAACTTCTTAGCAGTTCTTTCAATCAAAATTTGGCTAACACCAGCATAGTAAAGTTCTTTTTTCAAAAACTTTCTAATTTTGTGGTCTTCACCAATATTTGCCGCTAAATTTGCTCCAGGATACCATCTTGAATCCCAATTTCTATTGATTCCAAGTCTTAAACCAATTGGATTTACTTTTTGGCCCATCTTAGTCTTCCTTCTTTGCTAGCTTACTTACTTCGACAAATACATGTGAAGTTGGTTTTCTGATACCACTTGCACTTCCTCTTGCTCTAGGTCTAAATCTTTTAAGAACAGGACCTCTATCTACTCTACAAGATGAAATTACAACTTCTTCTGGCTCATAACCACCATTAGCAACTGCGCTAGCTATAACTTTTGATATAACTTTAGCTGCTTTATTTGGCATAAACTCTAAACTTGCAAGTGCTAATTCAGCATTCATTCCTTGAACTTCACGAGCAACTAATCTAGCTTTTATAGGAGATAATCTAATAAATTTTAATACTGCTTTACTCATAATCTACCTACTTACCTATTTTCTTTTGAACAGAGCCTTTATGACCCTTAAATGTACGTGTTGGAGCAAATTCACCAAGTTTATAACCAATGTGATTCTCAGTTACATAAACAGGTACAAAATTTCTTCCATTATGTACGTTCAATGTTAATCCGATCATATCAGGAGTAATAGTACTTCTTCTAGACCATGTCTTGATCGGCTTGTTTGATTTCTCTTCTTTTGCTTTCATTACTTTTTTAAGTAAATGATCATCTACAAAAGGACCTTTTTTTAGCGATCTAGCCATTTATCTTCCTTTTCTTCTAGAAATAATCAGTTTATCACTCGCTTTTTTTCTACGAGTTTTAGCACCTTTAGTTGGTTTACCCCAAGGAGTAACTGGGTGACGACCTGAATTTGTTTTACCTTCACCACCACCGTGTGGGTGATCGATAGGGTTCATAGCACTACCTCTTGTTTGAGGTCTAATTCCTCTGTATCTGTTACGACCAGCTTTACCAATAACAACATTTGCCCAATCTTCACATCCAACTGTACCAACTGTTGCCATACATTCGCCAAGAACTTGTCTCATTTCACCACTTGGAAGTCTTAGTATTACATACTTATCTTCTTTACCCATAAGTTGAGCATATCCACCAGCACTTCTTGCCATCTGTCCACCCTTACCAGGCTTCATTTCGATGTTATGAATAATTGTACCAACTGGGATATTTTTCATCTTCATAGCATTACCTGGTTTAATATCTAATCCAGATTCAGCTGATTCAACTCTATCTCCAACTTGTAATCCCGAAGGCTGTAGTATATATCTTTTTTCACCATCAACATAGCTAATTAGTGCTATACGACAATTTCTATTTGGATCATACTCAATTGCTTCAACTTTACCAGGAACACCAAACTTTCTTCTTTTGAAATCTATGATTCTATAAAGTCTTTTAGCTCCACCTTGCTTATGGCGAGATGTAATTCTTCCGTTATTATTTCTTCCAGCAGTTACAGGAAGTTTTTTAAGAAGTGAAGGAACACTCGCTTTAGCTGTAATATCGCTTGAATCCAAGCCTGTCATATATCTACGACTTGGAGTATATGGTTTAAATGATCTAATTGCCATATTACGCCCCTATGCTTTCTAGTGCAGCACCTTCTGGTAGCTGAACATAGAATTTTTTATAATCATTTCTCTTACCTGGAATACCTTTGAATCTTTTAACTTTTCCTAGAACCCTCATTGAGTTCACTTTTAAAGGAGTTATTCCAAAGTATTCTTTAAGCACCTCTTTAAGACGGTTTTTAGTCATTCTTGTTGATGTTTGAATAACAACTGTACCACTCTCCTGAAGGCTTAAGCTCTTTTCAGTATAAAGTATTGCTTTAATATCAGTAATATCTGCCATAATTAGCCCTCTTTTGCTATAGTTTCAAGCACTGATTTTTCTACTACTACTGCATAAAATGCTGTAGCTAAATAAGCATTTAGTTCATTTGATTCAATTAAATATGCATTTGGAACATTTCTAAATGCTAAAAATGTTTTTTCATCAATTAAATCTTTTACAATCAGTACATCTCTTGCGCCTATTGACTTAACAATAGCAGCCGCATCTTTTGTTTTACCAGATTCTACACTAATTGAGTCTACTACAAAAAGAGCATCTTTGCTTGCTTTTTCATTTAGTGCATACTCTAGTGCCAATCTTTTCTGCTTTTTATTAACTTTTTGGTCATAATTTCTATTTGCTTTAGGACCAAAAGCAATACCACCACCTACCCATACAGGGTTAGTTCTACTACCAGCACGAGCGCCACCACGACCCTTTTGAGCCCAAGGTTTTTTACCGCCACCGCTTACTTCACTTCTAGTTTTTGTACTAGCTGTGTTTGCACGAAGTGCTGCTAAATAAGATTTAACATATAGGTGTAAGTTGTGAGAGTTGATCTCTTCATATTTTTCAGGAAGAGCTAACTCACCCGATTTTTCAAATTTATCATTTAGTACTATTGCACTACTCATTTAACTATCCTTACTCTACCCATTGCACCATTTGCGCCAGGAACTGCTCCCTTAACCGCTAAAATGCCGTTTTCAGCGTCAAATGAAACTACATCATTTTTTACTGTAACTTTTGCGTTTCCATAGTGTCCAGGCATCTTTCTACCTTTTTGAACACGACCAGGCCATTCTGCATTACCAATTGAACCAGGTGCTCTGTGAAAACGACTACCATGACTTGCAGGACCACCAGCAAATCCATGTCTTTTAATAACACCAGCAAAACCTCTACCCTTAGAGTTAAAAGTAACTTTCAAATTCTTTGCTTCACTAAGTGGTGTAGTATCAAGAGTTCCAGCTTCGCTATTTGCAACATCCATAGTAACAAAACGATTAAACTCTGCAGATAGACCATACTTTTTTTGTTGTCCAGCTATTGCTTTGTTTATTTTCTTACCACTTGCATATGCAACGATTGCACGTTTAGATTCATCTACTTCACAAACTTTCGCTTCCACTACTTTAAGTAAAGTTACAGGAACACTCGGTACTGCAATTGTTCTGCTCATTCCGATTTTTTCTACTATATATTCCATCATTTACTCCCTATTTACCCATAGCTCTAACTTCGACATTCACCTCAGGAGCTAAGTCAAGTTTCATTAATGAGTCAATTGTATCAGTCGTAGCAGATACGATATCTATCATACGAGCATGTACTCTCATCTCAAATTGTTCTCTTGATTTTTTGTTGACGTGTGGTGATTTTAGCACTGTATAGCGCTTTATCTTTGTCGGCATAGGAATTGGGCCTCTAATTTCAGCTCCAGTTCGTTTAACAGCTTCAATAATTGCTGCAACAGATCTGTCTAAAACTCTATGGTCATACGCCTTGAGTTTAAGTCTAATTTTTTCCATGTTTACCCCTAAAAAGAACTTGTCACCTATGCATTAATCTTTATAAAAATTAATAATGATGACTTTAAAAGGAACGTGATTTTACTGAAATTTTCTTTAAAAGTCAACAGTTTAGGGCTTTTTGGAAAATATTTTCCTAATTTATTTCCTTTTAATAAGGAAAAGAATAAAATTTCGAGTATGGAAACATTAGAAATTTTATATGAAATAAAACATAAAAACAACCATTTTTTTACAAGAAAACTATCAATTACTTCAAAAAGAACCCTAATAAGGGGTGTAAAAAAATCAGGAAAAACATCTTTGATTATTGATTATATTTCAAATTTTAACCATGAAGAAGTTTTATACATTGATTTAAATGATACAAGAGTAGAAAAAAATGATATAGCAAAAAATTTATCTGCTTTTGTAAAATCTAAACCTATAAAACTGCTTGTTGTAGAAAACTTTGACAACTCTTTTGAATTGCCAAATGTTGAAGAAATCATCCTTACATGTAAAGATAAAATTGAAGGATTTGAAACTATTTATTTATATCCCTTAGATTTTGAAGAATTTATCTCTTTTGAGTCAAGACACTCTAATATTGAGCATATTTTTAATATATACGCAAACAGTGGTTCATATCCTCAAACTATCTTAAATTCATCAAATAGTGTTTATTGGTCGATGCAAGAAATGCTACATGTAATGATAAAAGATGAAAAAGAGTTTGAAATTTTTAAAACTTTGAGTTTATTTCAAAGCAAACAAGTTTCACAATTTAAAATTTACAACCTTTTAAAAGATAAAATAAAAATTTCAAAAGATAAATTATATGCTAGTATCAAAAAGCTAGAAGATGAAAAAATGATTTTTTTGATACAAAAGTATGCACATCCTAGAAGCCCTAAAAAGCTCTACCTCATCGATTTTGCACTTAAAAATGCTCTTACTTTCAAAAAAGAGTTTTTAAAGAAGTTTGAAAATATGGTATTTTTAGAGTTAATTAAAAAGGATAAATATATATTTTATACTGATAAAATTGACATCTATATACCAAAAGAAAAACATGCAATATTTTGTATACCTTTTTTACCTAAAGAGATGATCAAGCTAAAACTTCAAAAAATTTTACCACATGTACAAGAGTTAAATATAAACAAGATTGAAATTGTAACTGTTGGAAATGATGGAGAATTTTGGTTAAAAAATATCAAATGCTCCATCATTCCTTTTTGGGAATGGGCTTTGCAAGATTAAAGTTACAAATAAAAATAGTTTCAACAATGGCAGTTCTATTTGATAAATTTATCACTTGTTTTGTCTTCTAAAAAATTTTATATCTCACCGTATATAATTAATCAAATCAAATAAAGAGTCAAATTTCATAAATTTACTTTTTTTAATCTCTTTTGGTAGTTTATTTCCTGTTTTTACCCAAGCTGCATTTATACTTGAATTAATTGCACCCAATAGGTCTGTTTCATAGGTATCTCCTACCATTAAAACTTCTTCGTTGGCTAAATTAAATTTTTTGAGTATGTAGTTGTATGCAAAACTATCAGGTTTGCCAACTACTTGGACATCTTTGCCGGTTACATCTTTGATGATATCTATGATCACCCCACACTCCAATGCAAAACCGTTTTGTTTTGGGATTAGTTTATCTGGATTTGCTGCAATTATCTTGGTATCATTTTTTATTATATTAATTGCCTGCGATATTTCCAAAAGTGTTATATTGTCATTCATGCCAAGAATGAGTGCCTCAGGATATTTCTCAGTTTTTGTAAATTTAGTGTATAAATTTTCTTTTAAGTTTAAACTTCCCAAAACATATATATTTTCTATCTTTTGTTCTTTAAGATATTGTTCAACTAAAATTGTTGTCGTTACTATTTTACTTTCATCTATGATAATTCCGCATCGAAAAAGTTTTTCTATATAAACTGAGAGAGGATAGCTTGAATTATTCGTTAAAAAACAATAATCTATACCATTTTCCTCACACTTTTGTATAATCTCTTTGCCTCCAAGTATAGGCTTAGAATCTCTATAAAATACACCGTCTAAGTCAAAGATTATAAATTTGATTTTATTTGTTTTAAAATTTTTCATTTTATCCCCGAATATAAAAATGATTTGACAAACTGCTTTTGAAATAGTAAAAACGCTAAAAGCAAAGGTGATACCGATATCAATGTAGCAGCTGATAAAATTGGCCATGAAACTCCTGTTTCAGGTGATGCAAATATAGCAAGTCCTACAGTCAAAGGTCTAACTGATTGAGAATTGGCTACAACCAATGGCCATAAAAAGTTGTTCCAATGATAACTTATAGACACCAAAGCATATGCTATATATGTTGGTTTAGCAAGTGGAATATATATTTTTCTCAATATACACAGTTTTGAACACCCTTCTATCATTGCAGCTTCATCTAACTCCTTTGGTATAGTTTTAAATGTTTGCCTAAGTAAAAATATACCAAAAGCCGAAGCCATATATGGCAATCCTATACCCAATATTGTATTGGTTAAACCAATTGATGCCAAAGTTTGATAATTTTTCATAATAAGAACTTCTGGCACTATCATAAGTTGCAATAACACCATAAAAAAGACTATATCTTTTCCGAAAAAATCATACCTTGCAAATGCATAAGCAGCCAATGTACAAAGAAATAGTTGTACAATTAATGTTGTAGTTACCAATATGACAGTATTTAACATATATCTTATAAAAGGAGCTTGATTTAACGCGATTTTAAAATTTTCCAAAGTTAAAGGGGCACTCAAATCAAAATGAGTAGCACTACTTTCAAAATGAAATGCCGCCCAAAATACATATAAAAAAGGAAATGCCCATAATATAGCCAAAACCCAAGCCGAGATTGATTGTAAATTTTTCAATATATTATTTCCTTATCTGTAGTGTATTCGTTTTTCAATAATTAAAAATTGAAATAAAGATATAGATATCAAAATGACAAGTAAAACCATAGTAAGCGTTGCTGCATAAGAGTAATCAAAAAATGAGAATGCCGTTTCATAGACATAATATAAAAGCAGATTTGAAGCATTGTCAGGACCGCCTTTTGTAAGTATAAAAAGTTGATCAACTGTTTTAAAAGCATTAAGTAGTGCATTTATCATGATAAAAAATGTTGTCGGCATTATTAGAGGAAAAGTAATCTTCCAAAAAGATGTCCAAGATGTTGCGCCTTCTATCTTTGCCGCCTCATATAGCTCTCTTGGTAAAGTCTGAAATGCCGCAATGTAAAATATCATAAAAAAACCTGCTTCTTTCCAAATAGTCATAACAACTAATGCATCCAACACTGTTTTTTGATTTCCAAGCCAATTTACAGGATTAATGCCAAAAAATGGGACTATTTTATTTAAAAGTCCAATATCAGGTGCATAAAAAAATAGCCAAATATTTGCTACTGCTACCATTGGTAAAATTGTAGGTGTAAAATATGCTAACCTTACTATACCTTTACCACGAATATTATGGTTGATAAATAAAGCCATGATAAGTGATAAAGCTATGGAAGCGGGAACTGTTGCTAAAGCGTAATAAAATGTATTTTTCAATGTTGTTAAAAACACTTCATCTTTTAGCATAAACAAGTAGTTATCAAACCCCACAAATTTTTGGGGCCTGATAACTGTTTTATTAGAAAAAAAAGAGTTTATAAATGTTGCAATGGTGGGATAGTATGTAAACATACTTAATAAAACAAGAGCAGGCAATAGCAAAAGCCATCCATGCAATTGATTTATCTTGTTCTTTTTCATCTATAATTTCTTAAAATCATATCTGATTTTTTCTGAGCGTCCATCAATGCTTTTTCAGGAGTTTTTGCATCTGTTAATGCTGCTTGTATAGCATCATTGAGTAACTTTCTTACTCTACCTGTCTGATATGTTGAAAATTCTGCAGTTGCATAATTTAGCTGGTCTCTTGCGACTTTTGCATATGGAAATCCTTCAACATAAGATTTAAGCGCTGGAGTATTGTAAGCTGCTTTAGATATACCCATATAACCTGTTGCTATAGACCATTTAGCTGAAATTTCTGGACTTGTCATAAATTTGATGAGTTTTAAAGATGCTTCTCGTTCTTTTGGATTAGTATGTTTAAAGATATAAAAATTACCTCCACCTGTAGGTGTTCCTCTCATTGTTTTTTTAGGCAACATTGCAACTCCAAAATTAAAAGTAGCATTTTTCTTAACGGCTGTTAAATTACCTGTAGAATTCCACATAATTGCTGTTTTACCCTCTAAAAAATTTTTTCTGAGAGTTCCCCATTCTACTGTACCTTTTGGCATAACACGGTATTTAGTTGATAAATCTTTCCAAAATTGCAATGCTTCTATAACTTTTTTATCATCAAAAAATACTTTGTTGCCATCTTTATTCATAAGTACTTTACCGTTTTGCTTTGCAAGTGCTTGAAACATCCAATACGGATAACCAGTTGATGGTATCATAATACCCCAATGATCTTTTGTAGTCAATTTTTTAGACATACTAACCATTTCATCCCAAGTTTGTGGTGCCCTCTCAGTATCCAAACCGGCTTCTTTAAACATATCCTTGTTGTAATACATTACAATCGTAGATCTTTGAAACGGAACACTCCAAACTTTTCCAAGTGTTTTTGAGTTTTCCATTAAAGTTGGATAAAATGAGTTAAGCCACTTTTTATCATCTTCTGTTTTACATAGATCTGTAAAAGGAACTATTACATCTTGTTCAATCAAATCATACAAATCTATAGAAAACATAACTGCCAACTGAACATGTTCTCCAGCTTTTATAGCTGCTAAAGATTTGATTCTTGCATCATTATAGTTACCCGAATATATTGCATTTACTTCAATATCCGGATTTTTTTTCTCAAAGTCCGAAACAAGACCGTCCATAACCTTGGTCAATGGACCTCCAACCGCTATAGGGTAATACATATTTAACTTTGTTTTTGCCTGAGCATATATAGAGCAAACGCTTACTACAATTAAACTCATAAACACCATTTTGATTTTTTGTGTCATTTTAATTTTCCTTAAAAATTGTTATTTGTAAAATAATTGGAAGATGAAAAAACATCTTCCAAAACACTATTATTTTATAAGTTTTTCAACTTTAGTTGCCATTTCATATATGACTTTATCGCTGTCTTTTTCACTTCCGTCTGCTATTGACTGCATAGCTTTATATATAACATCTGTTATTTTTAAAGCATTATTTCCAGGAAATGCATACCATTTTGTCATAAGAGGTAACTCTTCAACTGCAGTATAGTTGTTTGGATTGTTTTTATAAAATCCCTCTTTTACTAACTCTTTTGCACCTAACTGATTTGGTGGCATATAACCTGTATTTTTAGCAACTACTTTTGCTCCTTCTGTTCCACACCAGAATTTTATAACTTTCCATGCTGCTTTTTGCTTAGCAGGATCTTTTGTTAGCATTACAGGACCATTTCCGCCTGCCGGAAGATGTCCGTATCTACTTATAACTCCTGGAAATTGGTGTGTTTTTAGTTCAAATTTATCGCCTATTGATTTTGATACTTTAAATAGATCTGAAGTTGAATTAAACATGACTCCTACATTACCATTTATAAAGTCAGCTCTGTTTACTTTTCTCAATCTATTTGGCATTCCTGCTTCTGTAAAAAACTTTTGAAAAGTTGCCATAGACCATCTGCCTATAGGGCCTGTAAAAGCCACTTTTTTCTCGTCATCACTAAGAAGTTTACCGCCTTGTGAGAAATTAAGCGCCTGAAACAACCAGTTGCCTGTTATATCCCACTGAAAAGCCATACCGTATGTATTTTTTATATGCATAGCATTTATCTTTTTAGAAAGTGCTATCACTTCTTCCCAAGTGTTTGGAAGGTGATTTACATCCCAGCCTGCTTTTTTAACTATATCCATATTGTAGTATGCTATTGGTAAGGATACCGCAAAAGGGATACCATATACATGTTTGCCAAATCTTCCGGCTGCATACATACTTTCATTAAAACCTTTTTCACTCATTTGTTTATCATTTTTGATAAATGGCGCTAAGTCAACCACCAAACCTTTGTCAACAAAAATTCTAAATCTATTTAAACCTTGAAATGAGACATCAGGCATTCTATTTGTAATAGAATCTCTTAAAACTTTTTGAGTAGCATCTTCGTAATCTTGTGCTCCTGGTCTTATCTTTACTTCAATATCAGGATTTATTTTTTCAAATTTTTCTTTTAACTCTTGATGTACATGTTTAAAAAGAAAAGGATACGGGTAAGCTATCTCTATCACTGTTTTAGCTAGTAAAGATGATGCAACTGCTGCTGACAGACCAAACGCTATAAGCATTTTTTTCATTTTTTTCTCCTGCAAATTTTTGTCCCTTTCGGGATATATCAATCTTTTATAAAAAACTG
The DNA here is from genome assembly GCF_054408545.1 of Sulfurospirillum sp. 1307. Classification (NCBI taxonomy): domain Bacteria; kingdom Pseudomonadati; phylum Campylobacterota; class Epsilonproteobacteria; order Campylobacterales; family Sulfurospirillaceae; genus Sulfurospirillum; species Sulfurospirillum sp. 1307. The sequence goes on from NZ_CP176011.1 coordinate 2,011,781, forward strand.
ATATATCCCGAAATATCTAATCTACTTTATTCCAGCTTGTGTGGAAATACCTTTTATAAACTTATCCTGAGCAAGCAAAAATCCTATGACTAATGGCAGTATAATCACTGTAGCTGCCGCCATCAACGGTCCATAGTCAGTTCCTGCGATTTCATCTCTGAAAAATGTAACCCCAAGTGGAGGTGTATATAAATCTGTACTATTTATAGCGATTAATGGCCAAAAATAGTCATTCCAGTGAGCTATCACGGATGCAATTCCGCAAGCTGTGATAACAGGCAAAGAAGAGGGGATTATAACTCTAAAGAGTATTGTTATCTCTCCCATCCCGTCAACTCTTGCTGCATTTATAAGGTCGTCAGGTATAGTTTTTAAAAACTGTCTTATTAAAAATATGCTAAACACTGATATACTCCAAGGCAGAATCAAAGCTGCATATGTATCAAGAGCACCCATCTTAAAAAGCTCCAAATAAACAGGAATCGCTGTTACATGTGGAGGTATCAAAAGAGAAAAAAGTACCATCCAGAAAAATATCTTTTTTGCTTTGAACTTTAATTTTGCCAATGCATAGGCTGCCGGAATCGCAAAAGTCATTTGTAGCACGAAAATGCTTGCTGTAACAAAAACACCGTTTATCATATATCTTAAAAGCGGTTCTTTTGTAAAAGCGTCTCTATAATTTTCCCAAATATACCAGTGATGGGGCAATAATCTTATGGTCGAGCTAAATATCTCATCTTCAGGCTTAAATGAAGTAGATATCATCCAGATAAAAGGTGCAAGTATAAAAACCGCTCCTGTTATCAAAATAAAATGTCTAAAAATAAAATTTATGAAGTTTAGTTTTCTCATTGGTAATGAACCTTTTTTTCGAAATAGAGCATTTTAATTGCTGTCAGAGCCAAAATAAGCAACAAAAAGACTACTGCTATAGAGGAAGCATATCCGGTTCTAAAAAAATCAAATGCCTCCTTATAGAGAGTGTAAACAAGTATCTCAGTAGAATTTCCAGGACCTCCTTGGGTTAAAACTTTTACCAAATCAAATGCTTGAAATGATCTTATAGTGGTATATACCGCCACAAAAAGTGTAACCGGACTTAACATCGGAAAAGTTATCAGCTGAAATTTTTGCCAAGGTGAGTTGCAGCCATCAACATCTGCCGCATCATATAACTCTTTGGGTATAGAGCTAAGACCTGCCATAAAAAGCACCATATTAAATCCTGTAAACTGCCATATAGTTATCGCTGCAAGTGTTGCCAATGCGGTATGTCTATTTTGCAGTAAATCAACATTTTCAAATCCAAAAAGAGATAGAAAATGTCCGACCATGCCAAAACTTGGGTGCAAGGCAAATTGCCACACTATAGCGATAGCAACAGTAGTTGCCATAACCGGTAAGAAGTAAACCGCTCTGTAAAATTTACTCAAACTCATACTGCTTTGAATTAAAATTGCCAGAAACATACCCAAAAATATAGATGCCGGAACTACCAATAAACTAAAAACAATCGTGTTTGTAAAAGAGCTTTTAAAAACATCATCGCTAAATAAATTTATATAGTTATTAAATCCGATAAAATTCATACTTTTGCTTCCAAAATTCCAATCTGTAAAAGAGAGAAATATAACTACCAAAACTGGACCGATGATAAAAAATATCATCAACAGCAGTGCCGGGCTAAAAAGTGAGTATGCACTAAAAGATTGTATGAAACTGTTTGATTTAATTTTCATGACTATCTTCCTTTTTGCATTCTATCCTTTCCCCGTCTTCATCAAAAACAAAGATATGTTTAAGTTTTGGTTTAACTAAAAATTCTTCTCCAATTTCCGGATTAAAATCTTTGCTGATTCCTACTCTCATAACCGCTTTTTCACTTTTTTCTATTTCGATATAAAATAGAAGATATGCTCCGAGATTTTCTTTGTGATAAACTTTCGCATTCCATTTAATGTTGTCATTATCGTCTGCAAGCTTTATTGCTTCCGGTCTGATAGCAACTGTAATATTTTGTTGATTTGCTTTTTGACATCTTACTTCTATGGGTTTATTAAATAGTGTTATTAAACCGTTTTCATCTATTTTTGCTTTTAAGGTATTGATTTTTGGACTTCCGATGAATTCTGCTACTTTTAAATGTCTAGGGTTGTTGTATATATTCTCTGGAGTATCAATTTGTAACAAATCTCCCTCATGCATCATAGCAATCCTACTTCCCAGTGTCATAGCTTCGGACTGGTCATGCGTTACATAAACAAAAGTGCTACCAAGTTCTCTATGAAGGGCAGAAATCTCAGCTCTCATATGAACTCTTAGCTTTGCATCCAGATTTGAAAGAGGCTCATCCATCAAAAATACTTTTGGATTTCTCACCATAGCTCTGCCTATAGCAACTCTTTGCCTTTGACCACCAGATAGTTTTGAAGGTTTTTTATCTAGTAACTCTTCAATATTTAAAATTCTTGCAATTTGCTCTACTTTCTTACTTATCTCTCTCTTTTTTGTTTTAAAACCAGGCATAAATTTTCCCAAAATAGGGAGTTTTTGGAAAAATTTTAAATGTTTCATATAAAGTGGGGTTGCTATATTTTCAAATGAGCTTAAATGTGGATACAGAGCATAAGATTGAAAAACCATAGCTATATCTCTTTTTGAAGGGGAGAGATCGTTTACAACCGTTTCATCAATCAAAATTTCTCCCTTTTGGATATCTTCCAAGCCTGCTATCATTTTCAAAAGTGTAGATTTTCCACATCCGCTAGGTCCAACGATAACCAAAAATTCTCCGTTTGCTATATCTAAACTTATATCTTTAAGAGCAACAAAACCGTTTTCGTACCTTTTTTTGAGATTTCTTATCTTTATAGAGCCGCCATTAATCATATTAGTCCTTGATTGATTACACATTTTGCATTGGGATAAAACTTGGATAAATCAACTCTTCATTTAGATATTCATGTGCGATAGAGTTTACTTGATCTTTATCTATATTGATAATGGCATAAGTAGGCTGTTCGTTTGAATTGAAATAAAGATCTTTGTCTTGTGAAAGAAGAGCAACTTGATGATTTGTACTTCTTACACTCGAGTAACTTACACCTTTATATGAGCCGTTTATCAAAAGATGAACATGACCGAAAAATATATGTTTAACATTTTGATATTTAGATAAAATCTCCCAAAATCTCTCTTTTTGTCTAAATCCGATATCATCCATCTGTTTATGATTTATAAGAAATGGCGGATGATGCATAAATAAGTAAGTTGGAAGTTTGGAATTTGCTTTTAATTGATTCTCTATCCATTCAAATCTCTCTTCACAAAAACCACCATCATGCCAATCCCCAAATTTTGTATCCAAAAAAAGAAAAAGCATATCATTTTTTATAAGACTAAATTGTGTAAATCGGTTTTGATAGTCATAGATATCACTAAAGATTTGGAAAAAATTATCTCTATTGTCATGATTACCGATAATTAGATGGTAAGGGATAACCAAATCTTCAAGTATCTCTCTTAAATCTTCATAAGCATCCAAACTTCCACTATCAGTTAAATCTCCTGTTATTGCAACGAAATCAGCATCATTTTGATATAGATTGATGCTTTGTACAGCTTTTTTTAGTTTCAAAATAGGATCTGATGCATAATGTCCATTTCTACCAGCCACCAAGTGTGTATCACTTATATGTATAAATTTCATTTCGATTCCTTCGTAAATATTAAATTTCTACTCTTTTGCCAAGGGAGTCAAATATATTTATATTTTCTTCTTCCCATGCAACTTCTACTTGTTCGCCAACACTGTACTGCTTTTGTCCGCTAATTTGTACAAGAAATGGTTTTTCTTTGGATTGTTTATCTAACTCAATACCAAGAATTGTATTTGATCCATGATAATCTTGAAACAAAACAGTTCCCTCTATCCCTTCTTGATTATTGTCAACCTTCACATCTTCAGGACGGATACCAAGAAAAAATTCTCCATCCAAGAAACTGTTTAGAGAATCTATTTTTATTGATTTATTGTTGATAAATAGTTCTTTTTTTGTTTTGTGTAGCTTGAGTATGTTCATCGGGGGAGTCCCAATAAATCTTCCTACAAATGTCGTTGCGACTTTTTGATAAAGAGACCAAGGGGTGCCTTGTTGTTCAATTTTTCCATTATTAAGCAATATAATATGATCGGCCATACTCATGGCTTCAGTCTGATCATGCGTAACATAAAGTACTGTCATGCCAAGCATCTTTTGTAAGCTTCTAATTTCTATTCTCATCTCATGTCTTAGTTTTGCATCGAGATTTGAAAGAGGTTCATCCATAAGGCACAGTGGATGATCTGCAACAAATGCCCTTGCAAGAGCAACTCTTTGCTTTTGCCCCCCTGATAATTGTCCCGGTTTTTTATCTAGCATATTTTGCAAACCAACTAGTTTAGCTACTTTTGCTAACTTATCTTCGCGCAAATGTTTTTTGACTTTTCTAATCTTCAATCCGAATATAATATTTTCTCTAATACTGAGATGCGGGAAAAGTGCATAAGATTGAAATACCATTGAAAGTGATCTTTGAGAAGGACTTTTATGTACAATATCTTCTCCTTTGAGCAAGATTTTGCCACTGTCTGGCTCTTCAAGACCTGCTATCATTCGTAACATTGTAGATTTACCACATCCAGAGGGACCAAGCAATACAGTAAAACTTCCTTTTTTGATAGTAAAATTAATATCTGATATTACTTGTTTTCCACAAAAAGATTTCGAAAGAGAGATGATATCAATGTGAGAACCAACATTTTCCGTATAAGTCAAATCAAAGCCTTTATTGGATTCAAATTTTTGTTTGCAAAAGAATTTTATATTAAGTAAGTAACAAATTAGTTACAAAGATAACTAATTTTGTTGGGGAGGGGTAATCACCTATCTTTTTTGTTTTATTTAAATTATATTATGAGCAAATTTTAGTGATTTTTTGACTAAACTTTTTATATTTAGATCCCAAATTATCCATAATTCCTTTTGTGAAATTATACTTTGCAGGATTAAGATTTAAACAGATATATATAACTCTCTGACAACTCTATAATACTTATCATTGGTATCTACAAAAGTTTATCCATGAGTTAGACTTATATAAATTGAACCCTCTGAACAATTAGCACGTTCTTGACAAAAGAGAGGATGAACTATTGTGAGGCAAAGATATGAAGGAGCTACTAGTAGCTTCAAATATCTTTAACGAAGCAAAAGTTTATTCTCTCTTTTGCCCTTTGGGAGGACTTTTAAAAAGCAATCTTGCAAAGATTTTTACATCGACTTAAGCTTAGCTAAGCCTTAGAAAAATATCTTTACAATCTTACCTTTTAAAAGTCCTTCAAGAATGTGTTAATTGTTCAGAGGGTTCAATTATAAGCTTTCTGATTCCCCTTCAAGGCCCATATATGAACATCAGTGTCTATTACCGTGTCATACGTCAAAGTTTCTACCCGTTCTTAAGTCTCTTGCAAAACTATCTACTTCTATATCTTTATAACTCCACATTCCAAAAATTGAAGTATCTTTTTCATCTTTTAAATGATTTATTGAAATAAGTTTTTCTTTTGGTTTGACTCTATAGTTTATAGTTACATCTTCACCTTTACTTAGCACATTAACATTAAAAAGCATAGAAATATTAAATCTAAAATCTTTTGCAATTACTAACATAAAATTTCCTAAGTAGTTTATATTTATAAATAACTTTAATCAAAAAACTTTTTATCATATAGTACTTTGATAACACTTTTTACAGACTCTACACTTTTTGCAAATTGTTGTTTTTCACACCTATCTAGTGAAAATTCTATAATTTTTTCTGCCCCATTACTACCAAGCATAACAGGTACTCCATTTACTACATCATTATGACCGTATTGGCCGTCTAGCAAAGTTGAGCAAGAGTAAATTTTTTTAGTATCTCTCAAAATTGCATCTATCATAATGGCTGCAGATTTTCCAGGTGCCAAGTATGCTGATGTTCCCATATACTTGACAATCTCAGCTCCTCCATGAGTGGTTTTTTGAACTAATTCTTCAACCTCTTCTTCGCTTAACAAATCATATAGAGGAACTCCTGCAACTGTAGTAAACCTAGGAAGAAGTACCATAGTATCTCCATGTCCTCCTATAACGCTAACTCTTATTTGACCAGCACCATATCCAAGTTTCTCTTGTATAAAGTGAGTCATTCTAGCAGCATCTAAGATCCCTGCCATACCTAAAACTCTCTCTTTTGGAAATCCTGATTCTTTTAGGGCTACATAAGTCATAACATCAAGTGGATTAGAAACAACTATGATGATACTCTCTGGTGCATAAATTTTAATTTGAGCAGTAATTTCTCTTACAATTTTTGCATTTTCTATTAGTAAATCATCACGACTCATTCCCTCTTTTCTAGGCTGTCCTGCTGTTATAACTACAATCTTACTATCTTTTAAATCTTCATAACTCTCAGCCACTTTAACAACTGAGTGCGAACGCATTGCAGCTGAAGCTTGATTCATATCTAATGCTTGTCCCCTAGCATAATCTAAATTTCTGCCTTTTAAAATAACTTCATGTGCAAGTCCTTGCATAGCTACTGAATATGCAACTACCCTTCCTACATTACCAACACCTATTACAGATACTTTACTTTTACTCATCACATACCCTTTTTAATTTAGAACAAATTAATTTTTATATGTCAATTTTTTCAACATCATAAAGAATATCATCCCAAGGATGCCTATACATCTGCATGTTTAATCTTTTTTCATCTAATACATGCCCAATAAATCCGATACACCTTCCTATAACAAAAAATGCATTTAATGCACCAGCATCTATTAATTGCTCAATTTCTTGGTCATTATACTCTAATTCTTTCCACATATCAATCATTAAAACACCGATTGTTCCATCAACATTTAATATAAGATTTTCTTTTTTACTAGTTGTAATCTTTTCAATCTCTAGTGCGTAATTAAGTAATGGATGAGATGGAAAATATTCATCAGCATAATTTTTTAAACCTGATACTCTTAAATCAGGGTTTTTTACTGATTTTATTCTATGTCCAATACCTGGAATTGGAATACCTTGTTTTTTCATATATGATAAAAACTCTTTTGGGGATAGGTTATTATCGTATCCATACTTAAAATATTTAGCAGCCCCATCAATAGCTCCACCAAATCTAGGACCGATAGTTAATAAACCTGAAATCAATGAACTTACAACATCTTTACCAGCTCTAGCAGTTATCTTTGCATTATGAGCCCCACTTACAGCAGGTCCATGATCAGCAACTGTTTTTAACACTGTTTCTATAAAATCTACAGCCCATTTTGGATATCTTTGCTTAAACCACAAAATACTCATAACATCACCTATACTAAAACCAGTATCTGGAGTTGCTACTTTTGATATTGGTATGCCACAATATGTTGCTTCTTCACCTCTATCATCACTTATTGTACATATAAAGTTTTTGGCTCTTCTTATAGATGGAATTTCTTTAATTGCTGGTTCTTCTATATCACTTATGATACCACTTTGTTTTAACTTTGTATAAACTTCATTTATTGCTAAAGGAAGATTGTTAAATGAATCAGGCACATAAAAACCAGCTTCTCGCATAGCCTTATTCTTTGCTTCAGCAGTTTCAGCATCAGCATTTGCACTAGCTCCTGCATGTCCAAATTGTACACCACTATCAAAATATTTTGCAATTGTTCCTATACACCAAGCTATAATTGGTTTTGTAATCTTTCCACTCTTTACAGCTTCAATTACCTTATACTCTTCTTTTCCTCCAACTTCACCTAATAAAATCATATATTTTACTTCAGGGTTGCTCTCCATCCTTAAAAGATGGTCAATGAAAACAGAGCCTACAAACCTATCACCACCAATTGCAACTCCTTCAGCAATACCATCAGCATTTAACGAAATGATATTTGCCATCTCATTAAATAATCCACCACTTCTAGTTACTAATCCACAACTACCGCCTCTTGTTAATCTTGAGTTTACTATATTTTCAATAGTACCACCAAGGTTAGCTATTTTAAAAGCTCCAGGAACAATAGCTCCTACTGTTGCTGGCCCTATGATAGTAACACCTTTTGACCTTGCAATTTGATTCATAACTCTTGCTCGTCTCTCAGGAATACCTTCAGCAGTGACCATAATAACCTTAAATTGATTTAAATCTAAAGCTTCCATAACTACATCATAAGCTGTCCTAAAAGAGCCAAAATTTAATAAAACATCAACATTTTTATGTTCTTTTATAGCTTCTGGAGTACTTTTATAAAGAGGAATCATAATTTCTTCTCCTCCCCAAAAGTATTTATCAAATTTTGAACTTGTAGTAGGAGCTACAATTGCAGCAACTGATGGAGTATCTCTTCCTATCGTGTAGTCATAATCTAGCATTCTTTGAATTGCACTTTTGTTGTTATTCCAAAATATAGCTTGTGTTTTTCTTGTAAATAATTTATTCATTTTATTCTCCATTCTCTAAAGCCATTCTTACTATGTCTGTTACATGTGTATCAGGGCCATAAACTTCCATATAAAGTCCTAATTTATCAGCAGTCTCTTTTATATTTTTAAGACCCTTTTCATAGTTTGGTCCCCCTCTTCTTACATATATTTTTACACCTATATTTCTAAGTTTTTCTGCATACTCTTCTAAAGATTGAATAATGCCTTTAAATGTTTTTGCAACATCTGTAAAATTTGCAATGGCTCCACCGATTATTAAAATTTTATCCTTACCTTTTGGGTCCTCAAATCTTGTCATCAAATCAAAAATAGTATCTGCATAAAACTTTGTTTCACTTGTTGTTGGTCCACCGCTATACTCTCCATAATTTGCTAATACTGAAACATCTCCACTTAGATCAGCAATAGTATCAGCATATACAACACTAGCTCCACCACCAGCTACCATAGTCCAAATTCTTCCCATAGGATTTAAAATAGTAAGCTTTAAAGAAGCTCCACTATTAGCATCTGCTTTTGCTATTAATTTCTCTTCTTCTGATTGATCCTCCATCCCAAAAGGAGTTGGATACTCTATTTCTCCCCACTTATCCTCCATGAGGTAAGCTGCTGTATCATCAAGTCTTGAAACAAGGTCTAAAATAGCCATATTATTGTTTTCTAACATAACTAGTGGGTTAATCTCTAAATATGCAAAATTTAAATCTCTGTAAAATTTAAAAAAACTAATTGCAAATGAGATAAATGCTTCTTTCTTATCAGTAGGAAGATTCATAGGAGCATTTGCTCTTACCATATGCTCAATATTTGCATCTTCCATAGTTACAGGAATTTTAACTTCTATAACCTTTTCATCCCACCCCTCTTCAACCTCAATTCCACCTTGTGTTGACATAAATAAAACATCATCTTCATCTACTGTTGTGGCTGAAATATAATATTCTTGGTCTTCACTATGGGGAGTAAAAGGCTCAACTATAAAATGAGTAAGTCTACCATGTTGGCCACTAAGTAAAGTAGTTGTACATGAACTCTTATTTTCTATCCATTTTGCTGCTACTTCTAGCGTTACATCACCTGGTTCTTTATCTTTGAATAAAACGAGTCCATTAACACCTCTTTTCCCAAAAAGCATATCTGGTTTCACTACAAGTGGCTCTTGTCTTAACCATTCAAAACCATGCTCTTTCGATTTTTTGATTAACTCTTCTGCACTAGTAACCAAAACTGATTTAAATTCATATTTAAAACCACTAAAATACTTTTCCCAATGCCTTGAAAAAAGTAACTTACTATCATATTCTCTTATTGCTCTTTGGGCCATATAAAATCCTTCAAAATTTTATTTTATGAATCAATCTAAACCAACTCATCCTAATAGTTTAATTTCATAGTTACTAAACGTAACATAATTAATTTAAGCTATACTTAAATCTACATATATTAAGCTTAATTTTTTATTAAATAGTATCTATTATTTTATATAAAGTTACTAATTGTGTTTTTTAAGCTTAAATATTGTTAAAATTTGTAACTTATTGTATATTACATAAGTTTTATAACAGATTTGAAAAGTTTTATTAGGTGCTATAAGAACTTGTTAATGTAACTATTTAAAACAATAAAAAATAAATTAAAAGAAAAATTGCTCTAAAATAAACAAAATATTTATAAAATACATATAGTTTAATTTTTAATTTATTTTTAAAGTTGTATTATGATGATAAGGAGTGCAAAATGAAATATGATGTAGTGATTATAGGAAGTGGAATTTCTGGTATGAGAGCAGCAATAGAAGCAAAAGAGCTAGGAGCAAATGTAGCTTTAATCACAAAAGGCTCACCAACTGCAAATAATTCATTTATGGCAAAAGGTGGTATCAATGCTGCTATGGGAAATATGAAAGATAAAGACAGCATATTTGAGCATGCTAGTGAAACATATAAAAGTTCTGTTGGAATTGGAAATAAAGAATCTATTAGAATATTTTGCGAACAAGCACCAGCTACCATAAGAGAACTTAGTGAATATGGAGTCAATTTTTCAAAATTAAAAAATGGAAAAATTGCGCAGCGATCTTTTGGTGGGTCAAAATATAAACGAACAGTTTATGCGGCGGATGAAACTGGTTCAGCAATTATGAGAACTCTTTACGAAGTTATAAAACAATATGAAATTGATGTGCTAAAAAACTTTATGGCCATAAATCTCATTAGTAAAAACAACATTATTTCTGGAGTAACTTTATACGATGAAGTAACTAAAAAAGTTCTTGTTTGTGAAGCAAAAAGTTTAATACTAGCAAGTGGTGGTTTTGCTTCACTATATAAAAATTATACTTCTAATGTAAGAGATGCAACTGGTGATGGAATTGCTATGGGTCTTAGAGCAGGACTTGAAGCTAGAAATTTAGAGTTTGTACAATTTCATCCAACAGTATTAGATGGAACAAATTTCCTCATAAGTGAAGCCGCTAGAGGAGAAGGTGGAAGATTGGTTGATAAAGATGGAAAACCATTTGTTGATGAGCTTAATACAAGAGATTTTGTAACAAGAGCCATATATAAAAAATTAAGTGCTGGAGAAAAAGTTTATTTAGATTTAACACAAATTCCAGGAGAAGTGATCAACGAAAAACTAATAGGCATAAAAAAAAGAGTTAAAACGCTTAAAAAGTTAGATATAACAAAAGATTTTATTCCAATTTCTCCAGTTGCTCACTACACTATGGGAGGTATCAATACTGATACTATCGGAAGAACATCAATAAATGGTTTATTTGTAGTAGGAGAAGCTGGAGACAATGGTGTAAATGGTGCAAATAGGCTTGGAGGAAACTCACTGTCTCAAGGTGCAGTTTTTGGTAAAATTGCAGCTTATGAGGCTATAAAATTTGCAAATAGAATGAAAAAATTTAATGGTGTTGATTATTATGAGATTATGAATGATATTAATTATATAGAAGAGCTTAAAAAAGAAGCAGAACATATCAATGCAAATGAAGTACGAAATGAAATAGGAAAAATTCTTTTTGATTACTTAGGTATAATTCGTAATGGTGATGATTTAAATAAAGCTTTTATACAATTTAAAAATCTGGAACAAACCAGCGATGAAAAATTTTCAGGACAAACTGCTACTATAAAATCTATGCTAGAACTTAAAAATGCACTACTTGTAGCAAAAGCTGTAGCTAAATCTGCTCTTCTTAGAGAAGAAAGTCGAGGTGCTCACTTTAGAATGGATTTTCCAGAAAAAGACCATAAATTTAAAAAAGATACAACAGTTAGTATTGAGGATTTATGAAAATTTAACTAAAATCCCACAAAGGATTTAATATGTTATGTGGTATAGATGAAGCAGGTAGAGGATGTTGTGCTGGTCCTTTAGTTGTTGCTGGTGTTGTTATAAAAAACAAAATACAAGGATTAAATGATTCAAAAAAATTGAGTGAAAAAAAGAGAGAAGAACTGTTTGATATTATCAAAGAAAATGCAAGATATAAAATTCTTTTTTATTCAAATAAACAAATTGATGAACGTGGGCTTAGTTATTGTTTAAAAGATGCTATTAAAACTATAAAAGAAAACTTTAAAGACTGCGAAATACTAATGGATGGCAATAGCTCTTTTGGGGTAAGTGAAATTCAAACTATGATAAAGGCTGATAGTAAAATTCCTGAAGTAAGTGCTGCTAGTATACTCGCAAAGGTAAGTCGTGATAGATACATGTACTCAATAAGTAGTGACTATAAAAACTACTCATTTAAAAAACACAAAGGCTATGTCACTTCTTTACATGTAGAAGAAATTGCAAAGCATGGATACTCTTCAATTCATAGAAAAAGTTTCAAAATAAAAAGCCTTAGAGAACCAACTCTTTTTTAATAAGCTTATCAGATTTAAGGATAATAAAACTCTTTTTTTTCTGTTACATTTTTACACAAAATAATTATTATCAAAATAACTTATGTATAAATTATGTAATTTTCTATACATATATGCTTTATTGCTCTAAGATTATACAAATAAATTATTTTGAAGGGGGAGTGTGTGTCATTTAAAATAACAAAGATGATGGACCTTGATTCTATTGACTATTTAGTTGAAGTAGAAGCACCAGAAGTTGCTGAGAGATTTCATCCCGGACAATTCGTAATGCTAATGACAAGGAAAGAGGGAGAAAGAATTCCTATGTCAGTTATGAAAACCACAGAAGATGGAATTATTAGCATGTTTATAAGAAAACTTGGTAAAACATCAAAAGAGTTAAGAGATGGGCTTACTAGTTTTGAAAATGTTATTGGACCTTTGGGACATGGCATTGAAGAAAAAGAGTATGGAACAGTTATAGTTGTATCAGATGCTGTATGTGGTCATGCTGAAAACTATGCAATATGTGAAGCTCTTAGTAAGATTGAAGGCAATTCAATCATATCAATTCAAACTTTTCCAAGTAAAAAAGAAGTATATCCAGAAGATTATCTAGCAAAAAATCTAGTAGACAAACATATTATTACCACTGAAGATGGCTCTTTTGGAGAAGCTGGGACTTATGTTCCTGTAATTCAAAAACTAATAGATAATGGAGTAAAAATAGACTTTGTTTTTGGTGGGGGAAAGCTACCTACCATGAAAGCTGTTTCTACTGTTTTAGCGAAAAATAATATCGACAATCTCTTTACTACTAGACAAATGATGGTTGATGGTTCAGGTATGTGTGGAGCTTGTAGAGTTTATATTGATGGAGAAATGAAACTTGCATGTGTTGATGGACCTATGTTTGATAGTAGAAAAATCAATTGGACAAGAGCTATGAAAAGATATAGTATGTTTAAAAAAGAAGAAAAAATTGCAAATGACTATTATGAAGCTCACAAAGGTCTCAAAGGAGGATGTGGACAATGCCAAAAATAGAACCAAGAGTACCAGTAAAAGAACAACCTGTCGTAGAGCGTATTAAAAATTTTAAATCTGTTCCTTATGGATACACTGAAGATGAGGCAGTTGCAGAAGCTGCTAGATGTATACAGTGTAAAAAACCAAAGTGTGAACCTGCATGTCCTGTTAATATTGGGATAAAAGAGATGAATCTTTTAATTTCTCAAAGAAAATTTAAAGAGGCTTATCTATTGGTTAAAGAGGACAATACATTCCCAGCATGTTCAGGAAGAGTTTGCCCACAAGAAAATCAATGTGAGGGTGATTGTATTTTGAAAAAATTTGATCAGCCTATTGCTATTGGTAAACTAGAAGCTTTTATAGCTGATTGGGGAAGAGAGCATCAAGTAGAAGTAGAACAAGCAATAGCTGATAATGAAGACAAACATGTTGCTATTGTTGGCTCTGGTCCTGCTGGACTTGCTTGTGCTGCTGAGTGTAGAAAATATGGATATGCTGTAACTATTTATGAAACACTTCATAAAGCTGGTGGTGTTTTGCAATATGGTATACCAGAATTTAGACTACCAAAAGATATCGTTGATGCAGAGATTGAAAAATTAGAAAAAATGGGTGTTAAGATTGAGCTAAACCATACTGTGGGACAAAATATATATTATTATGAACTTGTGAGTCAAAATGACGCCGTATTTTTAGCAATGGGAGCTGGAGCTCCAAAATTTATGGGTATAGCTGGGGAAAATCCACTTGATGGTGTCTACTCATCAAATGAATTTTTAATTCGTGCCAATTTAATGAAAGCATACAAATTTCCAGAGTGGGATACTCCAATAGTAGTTGGAGATATAGTAGCAGTAATTGGAGCTGGTAACGTAGCAATGGATGCTGCTAGAACTGCACTTAGACTCGGAGCAAAAGAAGTTCACATTATATACAGAAGAACAAAAGAGTATGCACCTGCTAGAGAAGAAGAGCTACATCACGCACTTGAAGAGGGAATTATTTTCCATGAACTAGTAAATCCTGTAAGGTTTCATGGTGATGATAATGGTTTTGTTGATTATATGGAACTTATTAAAATGGAACTTGTTGAACAAGAAGATGGCAGATTGTCTCCTCAACCAATTGAAGGAAGTAATTACTACATGGCAGTTGATACTGTTATTGAAGCACTTGGAACTGTTCCAAATAGACTCTTTTTAGACAGAGCTCCTGAAATCAAAAGAGATAAAAATGGTGTTATTATAGTAGATGAAAATCACATGACAAGTGTTGAAGGAACCTTTGCTGGAGGTGACGCTGCTAGTGGTGCTGCTACTGTTATCAAAGCTTTAGGTGAAGGTAAAAATGCTGCTAAAGCAATCCACGCTTATTTAAGTACTCAAAAATAAAAACCTTTTTTGGTAGGAGTATGACTTCTCCTACCAAACCTCATCAAAATCTTTTTTCTCTACATGTAGAGCTTTTGTAAGTTCAACTAAACCAACATTTTGCATAACTTTAATTACCTTTGGAGCCCAAGTTTTGCGATGGTTAAATGAATTTTTTGTACCACTTATCATATAAATAAATTTTTCATTTAAATCCTTATCAAATAAAATATCTTTTGAATTTTTAGCTACTTGTTCATCCAAAAACTCTCTTGCTTTTACAAATGGTTCAAATTTTTTATTTTTACTTATCCAGTTTTTTGCAAAATCTTCGATACATTTAAGATTTGCTTTTATTTTTTCTTTTTGATGCCTATCAAAATAATCTAGTTCTTTGGTAGTTCCAGCGATATTTTTTGGTCTATAATCTTTTTTTAAGCTTTTAGGTCTTTTCTTCCATTCTAGGTCGTCTTCATAATATTTTTTAATCTTACTTCCATAAAGAATTTTTGATTTATCTGATTTTAAGTTTGGAAGATAAAGAGCGGGAAGCTCAGCCTCATTTTCTTTTGCTCCAAGGCTCATAATATTGCCCGTAATTTTTGCAACATACCCTCTTGCGTATCCTGATTCTACTCCAGCTATCGCTAAGATTGCAGCTGGAGGAACATTGTATTTTAAACCTATAGCGATAGCATCTTTTGCTATATTTTTATAAAAGCTCTTTACATGTAGATATTTTCTGTATCTAAAGTCTTTTTTTATTTGTTCTGTTTTCGCCTCTTTTACAGGTTTAATTTCTTGTTTATTGTTTTGCCAAATGAAATATGAAGCAATTACTAAAACAAGAACTAATAGACTAACTATATACTTTTTTAACATTTTGTATTTTTGAACTCATATTTAAAAGAAGCATATCAGCAATAACTAAAGCCATCATACTCTCAGCCACAACACTTCCTCTAACAGCAACGCAAGGGTCATGTCTACCTTTTAGAGCAAAAGTTTGTTCATTTCCTTTAGTATCTATTGTTTGTTGATTAATAAAAATTGACGGAGTTGGTTTAAAATATACCTTTGCAACTATTTCATCACCATTACTTATACCACCTAAAATTCCGCCACTATGATTTGATTTGAATCCATCTTTACTTATTTCATCATTATTTTGTGAACCAAGTAATGAAGAAGAGTTCATGCCATCACCAATCTCAACAGCTTTAACACCATTGATCCCCATCATAGCTTCTGCTATTATACTATCTAGTTTATAGTAAATTGGCTCGCCAAGTCCAACTGGAGCATTTTGTACTTTTATAAGAGCAACTCCTCCAACTGAATCATGGGCATTTTTTGCTTTTAAAATAGCTTCTTTTTGTTTTTCTTCAACGCTGCAATCAAGTGTGTATATTTCACTATCTTTAACATAATCAAAATCAATTGATTGAGCCTCAATCCCTGCTATACTATAGATTCCACTTCTTACATGTATATCAAGCTCTTTTAACATAAGTTTGGCGATTGCTCCTGCTGCCACTCTTGCTGCTGTTTCTCTAGCACTACTTCTTCCTCCACCTCTATAATCTCTAAGACCATATTTATGAAAGTATGTAAAATCAGCATGAGCTGGACGAAAAATATCTTTTATATTATTATAATCTTTACTTTTTTGATTTTCATTAAAAATTACAAGTGCTATGGGCGTTCCTGTACTAAGCCCTTCAAAAACTCCACTTAGAATTTCTACTTTATCACCCTCTTTTCTAGAAGTTGCAAATTTATTTTGCCCTGGTTTTCTTCTATCAAGTTCGCTTTGAATAAAATCTTCATCTATTTTCAAACCAGCTGGTACGCCATCAATAACACATCCTATAGCTCTTCCATGAGATTCTCCAAATGTTGTAAAACTAAACTTTTTCCCAAAATTGTTCGATGACATACTTATACTTCCTTACTTAAAACTTCAAGAGCAATTTTGGCTGCGTTTTGCTGAGCCTCTTTTTTACTCTTTCCTTTTGCTTTTGCTATTAATTTACCGTGAATATTTACTGAAATTTCAAACTCTTTTTTATGATCTGGACCACTTGAACTTTCTAATTTGTACTCTGGAGTTATACCTTGGTGTGCTTGGGTAAACTCCTGAAGAGTCGTTTTATAATCTTTAAATATAGTATCCAAATCAATGATTGGATAAGCCTTTTCAAGTATAGGTACAACCACGTTTTTTGCTTTTTCAAGTCCAGCTTCCAAATATAAAGCTCCAATAACAGCTTCAAAAGCATTTGATAGTAAAGAAGGTTTTTCTCTTCCTTTATTATTTTCTTCAGCCACAGAAAGATAGATACAATTTCCCAAATCTAAAATTTTAGCTAGTTTTTCAAAGCCCTTTTCATTTACTAAAGATGCTCTTAATTTACTTAAATCACCTTCTGGAACATTTGGAAACTTAAAAAACAAATACTCTCCAACAATCAAATCAAGTACAGCATCTCCTAAAAATTCCAATCTTTCATTATTGTATGGTTTTTTATAACTCTTATGTGTAAGTGCCTCGATTATCAGATTTTGATTTTTAAACTGATAATCCAAACGCTTTTGTAACTCTTTTAACATTTATTCATCCTTTCAAACTTTGAGCTTCTTCTTTGGCGATTTTATCGCACCTCTCATTTTCTTCATGCCCATTATGACCTCTAACCCAAGTAGCTTTTATCTTATGAGGTTTTGAAACCTCTACATACTCTTTCCATAAGTCAGGATTTTTCACTTTTTTAAATTCTTTTTGCTTCCAATTCTCAAGCCATTCATTTATGCCTTTTACAACATAACTAGAATCACTTACAATTTCAACTTCACAAGGCTCTTTTAAAGCTCTTAATCCCTCAATAACAGCTAATAATTCCATTTGGTTATTTGTTGCATCTCTAATAGCCCCGCTAATTACTTTTTCATGCTCACCAAACCTAAGAATCGCACAGTAACCACCTTGACCAGGGTTGCCTAGGCTTGAGCCATCACTGAAAAGATAAATCTTCTTCATAAAACTCTTTTGTAATTATAGGCTCTATCTTAACACTAGCAACTGCTTGACAATTTGGACATCTATAAAAATGAACCGGAAAACTATGCTTACAATCACTACACATATATTCAAAATTTAATGTTGCCTTTTTGTATCCTATGGCATTTAATTTTGCCAAAACTTCAAATTCAAAATATTTATATAAATTTATTGGCTCTCTTAAACCCCTTGCGCTTGCAATCTCTAAAGCCATTGGGGCTTTACAAGTAACAAGTACATCCTCATCGCAATGCCAAAGAAGATCAATCATTTTTGAATGATCAAATTTTTCTACTAAAGCTTTATCAATCTCAAGTGAATTTTGTGTAAAAAATTCAAAAATCATCCTCTCTAAAAACTTTGCATTTTCCAAAAGTTTCAATAACTCTTTTAATTTTTTTGAATCACTTAATTTATAGTTATACCTTATAGCTAATGCTTTTAAATAATCTCTTTGTTTTATAACTTTTGCACCCAACTCTTCTAGTGAATCTAAAACTTCGATTGCTCTGTCATACTCTTTTAATTTTTCATATGTAACACTAAGATATTTAAGAGATTCAGAGTTTCTTGGGTGGAGTTTTAGTGATTCTAAAAAAACATCCTCACTTCTTCTTAGAAAACCAGCTTTAAAATAGGTTTTTCCAAGCTCGCTTAATATATACTTTTTCTCTTCTCTATGCGTTGTTCTCTCTAAAGCTAAAAGATAAAGTCCAATTGCTTTTTCAAAATCACCATTTTTAGAATAAGTATGGGCTAAAAGCACTAAAGACTCAATAGGGATAGAGTGGTCTTTTAGAAGATTTTTAAAAGCATCTTCATCACTTATAATCTCAAATCTTTTGATAAATTGTGCAATATCATTTTTTTCTTCTTTACTCTTATAAGTTCCCCACCAATAATTAACAAATGAAATAACAAAAATGATAGCAAATAGAACTAAAATCCCAAAAAGTGGATCACGATATTCTATAAAAAAATTGTCCAAAAATATCTCCTTTTCAATAAAGCGATTCATTATACCAAATTTAGTATAATAGCTTTATGATAGATAATAATTCCATAGAAAATCTTAAAACTAGACTTGATATTGTTGATGTAGTTGGAAGCTATTTGGAGCTTAAAAAAAGTGGGGCAAATTTTAAATGTGTATGTCCATTTCACGATGATAGCAATCCAAGTTTAGTAATAAGCCCATCAAAACAAATTTATCACTGCTTTAGTTGTGGAGCTGGTGGAGATAGTATAAAGTTCGTTATGGAATATGAAAAATTAAGCTATCCAGAAGCCATAGAAAAACTGGCAAATATGTACAATTTTTCACTAACTTATACAAGCCAAAATGGCAAAAAACAAGAAGATAGAAAACTATTAGAAAATTTAAATAATTTTTATAAAAAAAACTTGGACAATAATACTTTTGCAAAAGAATACCTAACAAAAAGAGGTATTGGAGAAGCGAGTATTGAAAAATTTGAAATCGGTTATGCACCTAGTTCAAGAGAAACTTTAAGCTTTTTAGGCTCTCATGGATATAGCGTATCTGAAGCCATAGAATTAGGAATTTTAGGAAGTGGCGAGGGTGGCACTTATGCTAGATTTATAGAACGCATAATGTTTCCGATAAAAAGTGCTAGTGGAAAAATAGTAGGATTTGGCGGAAGAACCATAAACAATCACCCAGCAAAATACATAAACTCTCCACAAACAAAACTTTTTAACAAATCATATCTGCTTTACGGATATAACTTTGCAAAAGAAAATATATTTAAACAAAACAACATCATCATAACAGAAGGTTATTTAGATGTTATTATGCTTCATCAAGCAGGTTTTCAAACTGCTGTTGCAACTCTAGGAACTGCTCTTACAAAAGAGCATTTACCTTTGATCACAAAAACAAATCCAAGAGTAATTCTAGCTTATGATGGAGATAGTGCAGGAATTGCCGCAGCTCTAAAAGCCTCTTTAATGCTTAGTAAAATGAGTGTAGATGGTGGAGTTGTTATATTTGGAGCTGGAGCAGATCCGGCTGATATGGTAAAAAATGGACAAATAGAAGAATTAAATCGACTATTTAACAAACCAACTGCTTTTGTAGAGTTTGTAATAACACATATAATAAAAAAATACAACATAAAAAATCCTATAGAAAAACAAAAAGCTCTTGAAGAAACAAGTGCTTATTTAAAAACTCTACCAGCAACGATAAATGAAGAATACACAGGCATTGTAGCTGCTAAGTTAAATATCTCACAAAATCTTATAAAAGTTCAAACTCACAATTCTTCTCGTTTACAAAACAATAAAAGAGTATTTGAAGATATCTTAGAACTAACTATTATAAAAACTCTATTAACAAAACCAAGCCTAATTGATACACTTTTAGACACAATTAACCCTAAAATGTTTAAAACTCATCAAATAGAACTTGACGCTCTTTTAAAAAATCAAAAAGACCATCCAAAACTTAGAGAAATTCTTTTAAGAGATGATATAAAAGTTTATGGTGAAAGTGAATTTACAGCTTCTATGTTAAACTTTTTAATAAACTTTTATAATGAAGAATTTAAAAGAGTGAAAAATTCTGATATGGACTATGACAAAAAAAGTTTTATGATAAGAAAAATACAAGAAAATATATTTCATCTAAAACAAGGTAGATTAGTGAATTACTGATGTAACTCTTACAATACAAAGTCTTAAAATTTTGAATTATCTATTTTTAACTCCCTTGGAGAATATCTAAACAATCTTTTGAATTCTCTACTAAACTGTGCAAAATTTGTATAGCCTGATTCAAAAGCTGCACTACTTACATTGTAACCTTCCAACAATAAAGAATGTGCATTATGCAACCTTAGTTGCTTTACAAACTGCATTGGAGATAATGAGGTTGCCTTTTTAAAGTTTTTATGTAAGCTTGGTATACTCATACTTGCATATTTTGCTATTTCATTTATAGTAATTTTATGTGGTTTACTGTTTGATAAAATAAACAAATCCAAAGGTAGAATAGTATTGGTAAGTAGCTTAGCGTACAAGATGGGGCTAAAAAAAATCCAATTTGAAAATTTAAATTTTGATAAGAACTATCATCCAAACAATGCATATAGCCAAAGTAAATTAGCTTTAATGCTATTTGCATATGAATTACAAAGAAGAATCAAAGATAAAAATCTTAATGTACAAATTCATGTTTGTCACCCTGGTTCTTCAAAAACAACTCTAATTAGAAAAGATGCTCCACTTGCAACAAGAATTGCACTTAAACTGATTTTCCATTTCTTTCAATCAGCGCAAAAAGGATCTTGGCCTGAAGTTTTGTGTACCACTGAAGATGGCTTAGAAGATGAAATATTTTATGGTCCAACAAAACGATCTGAAACAATTAGACCAATAGGCAAATCAACCCTACTACCTATTGCACTAGATAAAGAAGTAGCAAAAAAACTTTGGAGTATATCTGAAGAAAAGACAGGATTTAATTGGACTTTGTAAAAATAAAAAAATTACTTATAACTTTAACAAGATATAAGTAATTTTTAAATACAATTCTTAACCAATTATTAGGTATGACTAACCTAAAAATTTGTCTTAACCTTAAAATCCTCAAATGGGGGGTATCTGACCCTGGTGGGCAGCACGGGCTTCAAACCCGATGTTTGGGCGGTTGACCGTCTGAAGGTAGGTTCGATTCCTACACCTTCTCGCCATTTTCTACACACTCACGTGTATTAATACCAAATAAATTAAAATTCTAAAGAATAAACTAGTCTTTCACCTCTATTACTTCGGATAGCTTTTACATAACTAAGTCCAAGTTTTTCTATACACTTTATGGAAGCACTATTTTTAGGATGTACTAGGGCTATTGCTTTTTCTTTTTTTAGAGTCATTATTTCAAAATTTAACAGTTTTAGTTGCTATACAAAAAATTATTTTTAAATTCAGGTTATCAAATATTTATTTTTGATAGAATGGGAAATGGAGATAGAACTATGAAATTGGTTTATATTTTATTCATTCTTTTTTTCAATTACTCCGCTTTTGCTGGAAACATCAAAAATATTTTAATTCTTCATTCATATGATTCTACATATAAATGGACCAGTGACATACAAAAAGGAATATCTGAAGAGTTTTTGAGCCTTAACAATGCTCACATTTACATTGAGTATATGGATACTAAAAGATTTTATTCAAAAACTTATTTAAACAATTTAAAAAAATTTTATATCAATAAATACAAACAAATTCCTATAAACCTCATAATAGCAAGTGATGATAATGCTTTTAATTTTGTAAAAGAGCTAAAAAAAATAACTTTTAAAGACATACCGTTTCTTTTTTGCGGTGTTAATTTCTTGCAAAAACAGCAAACAAAAGGTTTACGTAATATATCGGGTGTAAACGAACAAGCTGATATAGCAAAAAACTTTTTGCTTATAAAAAAGCTTCATCCAAATGTAGATAAAATATACCTTATTGTAGATTCTACTACAACGGGAAGAAAGATAAAAAAAGCATTAAAAAAAGCTATACAAAATTTTCAAGATAAAAATATTAAATTTGAATTTATCAGTAATGTTACATTAAAAGAATTAAAATCAAAGGTTAAAAATCTACCTAAAAATACTGCTATACTTTTTACAATTTTTTTCAGAACAAAAGATGGTATATATCTAAAGTACGATAAAGCAACAAAAATCATATCAAATATTTCACAAGTACCAATGTATGGACTTTGGGATTTTAGTTTAGACAATGGCATAATAGGAGGGTACTTAACAAGCGGGTACTTTCAAGGTAAAACAGTTGCTAAAATGGCTAAAAAAGTTTTAAATGGAACAAATATAAACGATATCCCCATAGTTTATAATAGTCCAAACAGATATATGTTCGATTATAGCCAGCTTAAAAAACATAGCATCGCTCTAAATGACTTACCAAAAGATTCATATATCATAAACAAACCTTTTTCCATATTAGAACAATACAAAAAACAACTTATAGCCATTATATCTTTTATCTTTATATTATTGATTTTTATAATTATTTTACTCATCAATATAAAAAGCAGAAAAAAAGCAGAAAAAGAAATAGCAAAACAATTAGCCTTTCAACAAGATTTAATAGACAGTGTAAATGCTCCAATTTATTATAAAGATTTAAATGGTATGTATTTGGGTTGCAACAAGGCTTTTGAAACTTTTTTAAATAAAGATAAAAAAGATATAGTTGGTAAAACTTCGTATGATTTTTTAGACAATGACCTAGCAGATATTCACTATAAAAAAGATAGAGAGCTTATAAAATTTAAAAAAGGTATAAAATATGAAAATAGACACCCAATAGGTGAAAATAAAGAGCTAGAATTAACTTTTTATAAAAACCTTTTTTATGATAACAGAAAAGTTGCAGGTATAATTGGAGTTATTTTTGATATAACAAAGCTAAAACAATTAGCAAAAGAATTGCATACTTTAAATACTCATTTAGAGGAAAAGGTTGAACAAAGAACACAAGAGTTACAACAAACAATTTTAGATTTGAAAAATACACAAAATAAACTAGTAGAATCTGAAAAAATGGCATCTTTGGGTTCATTGGTTGCTGGTGTTGCACACGAAGTAAATACTCCTGTAGGTATTAGCTTAACTGGAATTACACATTTTTTGAGTGAAGTTAAAAATCTTCAAAAAAAATATGATGAAGACTCTCTAAGCGAAGAGGATTTTGAAAATTTCATAGAAGATTCAAGTGAAATTGCATCACTTATAAATACAAATCTTAAAAAAACAGCCAATTTAGTTAGTAGTTTTAAACAAATAGCAGTTGATCAATCATATGATGTAAAAAGAGAAATAAATATAAATAAGTATATGCAAGAGATACTTTTTAGCTTAAATAACATCCTAAAAAAGACAAACTTAACTATTGATATAATATGTGAAGATTCTTTACATGTAACAACATATCCTGGTTCACTTTCTCAGATTATTACAAATTTGATAATAAATTCAATTACTCATGCCTATGATAAACATCAAAAAGGAACTATTAGTATCGAGATAAAAAAAGAGTTGAATGATGTAGTGATAATCTACAAAGATGATGGAAAAGGGATTGATAAAAAAATAATAAACAAAATATTTGATCCATTTTTTACGACAAATAGAAAAAAAGGCGGAACAGGATTGGGGCTTAATATTATTTATAATATAATAGTAAATCAGCTTAACGGACAGATAAAATGTGAAAGTAAACTTGGTGCTGGGGTTACCTTTACTATCAAGTTTAAAGAAGAAGATGTTTAATAAGGACAAAAAATGGCTAAGCTTAATTTAATAAAAAAAGGTAAAAATAAAACTACATTACCTTCAAATAGGTGGAAGGTTTTAATAGCTGATGATGAGATAGATGTCCACACTCTTACAAAATCGGTTTTGAAAAATTTTAGATATGATGGAAAATCATTAGAATTTCTAAGCTCTTTTAACACAGAAGAAACCATAAAAATTTTGAAAGAAAATCCAGATATTTCTCTTATTTTACTAGATGTTGTTATGGATAGTGATGATGCAGGATTAAATATAGTTAAAATTATTAGAGAAGAGTTAAAAAACGATATTATTCAAATTGTTCTAAGAACAGGACAACCTGGTTCTGCTCCTGAAGCTGAAGTTGTTATAAACTATGGTATCAATGATTACAAAGAAAAAACTGAACTTACTTCAAAAAAACTTATTACTACTATTGTAACTTCTCTTAGGACTTATAAAACTCTGAATGCCTTAGAAATAGCAAAAAAAGGCTTACAAAAAGTGATTAAATCTTCAGACGACTCACAAAATATAATCTCATCACAACTTTTTATCAAAGGGATTTTAACTCAAATCATATCACTTTTAAAGATAAATCATAACTCTATTGTAGTTGAACACTTAAATGGTCTTAATATTGAGAAAAAAAATGCACAATACAATATCATAGAATCAACTGGAAAATTTAGCAAATTAAATAACTTTGATGATATAAAAGAAGATACAAAAAACATAATCAGTTTGGTTATTAAAAATAAGGAAATTTATTTTGAAGATAATATCTTTGTTGGTTTTTTAAAAATTGATGATAATACATCAAATATCATATATATAGAAAATTACGAAACATTAAGTGCCCTAGATAAAAGTTTAATTGAAATGTTTTTTAAACATTCTAGCACAAGGCTAGATAACATAAGACTAAATATGGATATTTTTGAAACACAAAGATCATTAATCGAAATACTTGGGGATGCCGTTGAAAAACGCTATATTGATGATCCTTATCATATCAAAAGAGTTTCTAAAATGTCATACTTATTAGCTACCAAATATGGATTGAGTGAAAAAGAGGCAAAATGTTTGCAAACAGTATCTCCAATGCATGACCTTGGTAAAATTGGTATCTCTGATAGTATCCTTTTAAAACCAGGAAAACTTACAAAAGAAGAATTTGAAGTTATTAAAACTCATACCTCAATAGGATATGAAATATTAAAAGGCACAGATAAACCTACTCTAAATCACGCTTCTATTGTTGCATTAGAACATCATGAAAGATGGGACGGAAATGGTTATCCAAATGGATTAAAAGGTGAAGAGATATCTGTTTTTGGAAGACTAATAAGTGTTATTGATGTATTTGATGCACTTTATAACAAAAGATGCTATAAAGATGCTTGGGAAATTAAAGAGATTATAAAATATTTTGAAAAGGAAAAAGCAAAACAGTTTGATCCTGAAATGACCGAGCTTTTTCTTGAAAATATAGACGAATTTATTCAAATTCAAAAAAAGTATCAGTCTTAAGTTAACAAAATACTTATAATTTTTCCACTACTTTAGAAATTAAAGAGCTTGTTAATCAAGGCCTATATACTTTTATATTACTGCAATCAAATTCATCTTTTAGATACTGTCCGTGAAGTTGGCTTAGAATTCCTTTTTCGCAGTAAAAAAGATACTCTTTGCTCTGAGGAAGTTTTAAAAATTCGCTCTTTAGTTTATAAAAAGGTATTTTTATAATTTCACATGGGGCTTTTATGCACTCATCTTCTGCTCTTATGTCTATGATTGTGTAATCTCCACTTGAAACATCACTTACAATATCTAGCTGTCCTATATCTTTAATATCAGTTACTATTTCATCAACTTTTATCTGTACAGCATTTTGCACTGCTTTATCTAAAACACTATAATCAAATTTTTCAGCTTCTTTTTCCATCCTAGAAAAAGAGCCGTGTGTGATTGGATTTTTAGAAATTACACCACAATACTCTGGCATATTTTCTGCAAAACGACTAGTACCTATCTCGTTGGCTATAGAAATAATATCTGATTTATTCATAGTTGCAAGTGGTCTAATAACAAGCATATCTACTGATTTATCTATAAGTGCAAGATTACGAAGAGTTTGGCTTGAAACTTGAGCAATACTCTCTCCTGTTAAAAGAGCATCTATACCAAGTTTATTTGCAATGCTTTGAGCAGCTTTTAGCATAAGCCTTTTAAGAGTTACGCCCATGTAAGATTCACCGGTAGAGCGAAATATCTCTGTGACTACATCATCAAATGGAACAGTTGTAAAAGTTACTCTACTAGAAGATCCAAACTTATCCCAAAGATAATATGCTACTTGTTTCACGCCAATTTCATGTGCAATTCCACCTAGATTAAAAAATATAAAATGAGTTTTTAAACCTCTTTTCATAGCAAGATAACTAGCAACAGTTGAGTCAAACCCACCAGACATCAAAGATAAAATTTCACCTTGAGAACCAAGAGGATATCCTCCTAAACCTTTATATTTTTGGGTTATTATATTTAACTGATTATGTATCAGTTCAATATATATAGTTTTTTCTGGATTATGCAAATCAACTCTACTTGTTTTATTTTTGGCTAGCATGTAGCCACCAACAGTTTGTTCAATCTCGGGAGATCTAAAGTCATGTTTACCAGTACGCTTTGCTCTAATAACAAATGACTTATTTTGGATAGTATGCTTCATATTTTCATTAACTATCTCTTTTATCATATCCAATGAAGTAACTTCATCAAACTGTAATGCCTCTAGCAATAGCTCAATTCCTGGAGTATTTAAGAGTTTTTGCCTTGTTTCTACTACAAACTCAATTGGACATACAACTTCGATTTTGTCAGAAAATTTTTTAAACTGCATTTCATTAGATATTACTCTTAACATATCAATAATATTATTGTATAAATGACCAGTAATTTGTTTCCTAGCTGTATTTCCTTTAACCATGATTTCTGAAAAAAACTTTATGATAAATTTTTGTGTAGTTCTTTGTGATTTTTGCATAGCTATATTTAAACCTTATTTTTTAAGTGCAATTATATCCTAAAACTTTCCTAATGTATGGTGATTTTTTAAAATTTTCTTGAATGTATTTAAGTAAATTATCATTAGAATAAGATATAATACCGTATGAATAAAAAATTTCAAAAATCAAAAGTATTTACCATCTCGTTTGCACATTTTGCACATGATATTTACTCATCTTTTTTAGCCCCTCTACTTCCACTTTTAATAGAGAAGCTTGGTATGAGTCTATCAAGCGCAGCTCTACTAGATATAGCAAGAAGAGTACCATCTCTTTTAAATCCACTCTTTGGTCTGATTGCTGAAAAAACCGGTGTTAAATATTTTGTAATATTAACCCCTTTTATCACTGCTCTTAGTATGTCTTTAGTTGGTTTAACAACTTCATATATAGTTCTTTTTATATTGTTATTTGTAGCAGGAATCAGTGCTGCACTTTTTCATGTACCAAGTCCCACTATGATCAAAGAAAGCTCTGGAGATAAAACAGGCACTGGTATGAGCTTTTTTATGGTTGGAGGTGAGCTAGCTAGAACTCTTGGACCTTTAATCGCAACTGCTGGGGTTTCACTATGGGGATTAGAAGGAATCTATAAACTTCTTCCTCTTGGATTAATTGCTTCATTGATACTTTATGTAAAATTAAAAGATTATGAAACAACAAGACCTCCTAGAAAACCAAAAGAAAAAGGTGATACGAAAAAACTTTTAAAAAAATTCACACCTTTTTTTATAGTTTTAGGCTCATTTATACTATTTCAATCTGGACTTAAAAGTGCACTTACACTTTATCTACCTGTTTATTTGGTAAATCATGGAGAATCTCTTTGGTATGCTGGAATTTCACTAAGTATTCTGCAAGGATTTGGAGTATTAGGAACTTTGGTCTCTGGAAATATATCAGATAAAATTGGAAGAAAAAATACTCTTTTGATATCTAGTATAGGGCTTGTTATAAGTATGGGAGCATTTTTATACTTTCAAAGTATATTTTTACTCTCTTTTATAGGTCTATTTTTGCTCTCAACTGGTCCAGTTTTAATGGCATCAGTTCAAGATACAGAATCAAATATGCCTACATTTATGAACAGTATGTATATGAGTATAAATTTTGGAGTTAGCTCCCTTGTAGTTTTTTGTGTTGGTGGTATGGGAGATATATTTGGGTTAGATACAACTTACAGTGTTTTTACTCTTTTAGCTCTAGGATGTATACCAGCTGCATTTCTTTTAACTAAATATATCAAAGAAGAATAAACTCACTCTTCTTTGATTCTATCGGCAATCTGTTTAAATCTATCTTTTATTTGAAAAAATGCATCAACTAAGAGTGGATCAAAATGTGTTCCTTTTCCTTTTATGATAATCTCTTCAGTTTCCCCATAATCAAAAGCTTTTTTATAAATTCTTCTACTTATTAGAGCATCATATACATCTGATAGTGCCATTATGCGTGCTTCTAGTGGAATTTGCTCTTTTTTTAAGCCTAAGGGATAGCCACTTCCATCCCATTTTTCATGATGATAGTATGCAATATTTTTTGCAATCTTTAAGAATTTGTTATCTTTTTGCTCTATTAATGCGTTATCCAAAATTTTCTTACCAATTACTGGATGCTCTTTCATTATCTCAAATTCTTCATATGTAAGCTTCCCAGGTTTTTTAAGTACATTATCTGGGATACCAACTTTACCTATATCATGAAGAGGACTTGCTCTATAAATCAATTCAATAAACTCATCATTGATAATCTCAGTATATATACCTTGATCCTTTAAATAACTTGCAAGAAGCTTTGAATACTCTTTTGTTCTTTTTATATGTGCGCCTGTTTCAGCATCCCTACTCTCTGCAACCAGTGACATACTATCTAGTACTGAAGAGTGAGCTTTCATAATCTCTTTATCAAATATTTTTCTCTCTACATAACTCATAATGATAGAAAACAAATTCATAAGTGCAAAGCCTATCACAAATGGAGCTAAAAAATATGCAGATGAAATATATACATTTTTTACTATATACATGTATGAAATAAAAGAAAAAATTACAAGTATAGATAAAAAAGTACTCAAAAATGAAATATAGCGTTTTTTGTATAAAAGATAAAATAATAAAATTAAAAATATATTTGCTAAGATAAAATTAAACAGTTTTAAATTTTTAATTTCATGTCTAAAATCATTTAAAATGATATTGTCTATGAGTGTAGAGTGAACTTCAATACCAGCTATTTTTCTACCGCCAGTTGCTATAAATCTATCATGTAAACCAACTGCTGATGTTCCTATCAAGATGAATTTACCTGATAACATTTTTTTATCAACATCAGCAGTAAATATATCTACTGCTGAGATTCTCTTGTACCAAGATTTATCATAAAATTTCAACAAAACTTCAGAATTTGGACCAATTTTAAGGGAATTGCCAAGATAATCAATATTATCTTTATCAAGCTTTATATTTTCTAGACTTGATAGTGTTGCTAATCCTAAGGTAGGTACAACATTATCAAAATATTTTATAAACAAAGGTACTCTTCTAAAAATCCCATCTTTATCCACTGAAGAATTTATAAAACCTATCGTATTTGCACAAGCTTGAATTTCACTTAGATTACACAGAATATTTTTTGAATTATATGTTACAAAAGAATCATCTATCACTTTTATACGATTTTTACTCAAATCACACTCAGATTTATTTTGATTTGAATCTTGTAAATATACTCCCAAAGTAACATTTGCATTTTTAAGTGCGCGAGCAAAAATCATATCATTATCAAATAGACTATTAGGAAGTCCTTTGATATCAAGATTTAAACTAAAATATTGTTTATAAAATTCTTTTAGAACCAAAGGAGATGTTTTATCTCTCTCCGGAAATAAAATATCAAGTCCAATACCTGCTGGATTTGCACTGTTTATTTCATTGATTAGCTGAGTCAAAATAACTCTAGACCAAGGCCACTGTCCAAGCCTAACTAAGCTCTTCTCATCTATATCTACGATAACTACTGAACTTGTATTGCCCTTTTGTTGTTTGTCAAAACTACTTAAAATATCATATGTTTTATAATCAAAGTACTCTATCATTCGAAATAAAAAAATGTTCAATACTAGTACAACCAGTAAAATAAAGAGTACTTTTGTATTTTTCATTATATTTATTTTATAAAAATTTCAACTCGTCTATTTTTAGGCTCTGATACATCATCTGCTGTTGGTACTAAAAGATCATTTTCTCCATAGGATTCAGCTTTTAAGTTATTTAATTTAACCCCAGAAGATAAAATCCAATCTTTTACATATTTTGCTCTTTTTAAAGCAAGTTTTTCATTGAAACTGCTTGAGCCTTTTGTATCAGTGTGTCCTATGATATTTACATCACAAGGAGATCTTTTTTGTATCATATCAAGGATTTCAGGCAATCTACTTTTTGATTCATCAGTTAATTCATTTGAGTTATTTTTAAAGTACAGATTAACTTCAACAGGAGGAAGAGCAGCCGCTTTTATAACACTATCAAACTTTTTATTTATCTCATCTTTACTCATGATTTTGATTTCACTTGGAGCTTTATCTTTGGAGTCTAGACTCACATACCCACCAACTTTATCAATCTCAACTGAACCAGCTTTTGTTTGTACTACTATAGCATTGTGATCTTTGTTATTATCAACTAAAACTACAGTTGTTTTTGGTTCACTATTTAAAAGTGAAGCTACTAACATAACTATCCATGTTCCAATAACTGCTACTTCCATCACTTCACCTCCACATAAAATTTAGTGCCTCTTATGCCAATAGTTCCTTCAGGAACTCTAAACTTTACTGCACTTGGTTTTAGTTTTCCAATCTTACCTGATTCAAAAGATGCTAAACCTTTTTTCATATTTATATCAAAATCAAACTCATTTTTTGCAGGTTTAAATATATATTTATCAATTGAGAGTAAACTGTTTGAACCAAGAGAAAGTGCTGTGCCATCATCAAATAAAACACCTATACTGCTTGAAGCTTTAGTGATTAGTATATCTCCATTTTGAAGCTTATCTCCAACAGATAAGTTCTCTAACTTTTCGCCTCTTTTAGCAAAAACTTCGCCATTTGCTTTTTTTACTATCGCAACATTTGCACCAAAAGTAAACGAAAGCATTAAAAAAAATGTTAAAAGAATCCTAGCCATTACTGCTCCTTTTGATAATATTATCGCTTATTATAATATATCTTAGGTGCAATAACAGCTTAAGTTATACTAATTTGATAGACTTTCCTTCAAACTCTTTTACATTTGCAACAATTGAAGAGTTTTCATATCCTTCATTTTTCAATCTCTTTAAAAGCTCTGGTGCTTCTTTTTGATTTATTGAGATTAAAAGTCCTCCTGATGTTTGTGCATCAAAAAACAGGATTTCATCTTCATACTCTTTTTTTGCCTCTACATGTAAAGAGACATAATCTTTGTTAGCATAAGTTCCAGCTGGGATTATACCCATACTTGCCATCTCTTTAGCTTCTTCGATAATTGGGATTGAGTTAAAATCAAATTCTAAAGTAAACTTTCCTCCACTCATCTCATAAGCATGTCCGGCAAGACCAAAACCTGTAACATCAGTACAAGCACTTACATTGAAATCTCTTGCAATTAATGATGCTTTGAAGTTTAACTGAGCTAAAATTTGAGCAATTTTTTCTACACTGCTATCTTCTAACATATCAGCCTTTATTGCAGTTGTTAAAATCCCAAGTCCTAATGGCTTAGTAAGGATTAAAACATCTCCAGCTTTTGGTGTGTTATTTCTAAAGATTTTATCAGGATGTACTAATCCACTAACGCTAAGACCATAAGTCATCTCAGGAGTTTCTATCGTATGACCACCAGCCAAAACTCCTCCACACTCTTTTACTTTGGATAATCCTCCATGTAAAATTTCACCTAAAACCTCTTTAGGGTGATTGCATCCATCAAAGCCTACTAAATTCATAGCCGTGAGTACATCTGCTCCCATAGCAAAAATATCACTTAAAGAGTTTGCAGCTGCAATTTGACCATACACAAAAGGATCATCCACAACAGGAGTTATATAATCAACCGTTTGAACTAATGCTCTGTTTTCATCTAGCTTGTAAACACTAGCATCATCATTTGTATCAATTCCTACCACTAGATTATCATCACTACAATCAAGCCCACCAATTACATGTGATAGCTCACCCGGAGCCAACTTGGCTGCTCAACCTGCAGCTTTGACAAACTTGGTTAATTTATGTTTATTATCCATTATAACGATATAGTTCCTTCACTATTTACTAAACTCTCAACAGTTCCATAAGCATTTCCAACCATCCCAACTCTTAATTTATCTGCTACATTATAAAAGTCCAAACAAACACCACAAGAAAAAATTTCAACACCCTTTTGCTCTATCTCTTTTAAAATATTTATAATTTCACTATCTTCATCAGCTGTTGTTAAAAGTACACCTTTATTTACAAAAATCAAGGTTTTAGG
This sequence comes from Sulfurospirillum sp. 1307, assembly GCF_054408545.1. NCBI lineage: Bacteria > Pseudomonadati > Campylobacterota > Epsilonproteobacteria > Campylobacterales > Sulfurospirillaceae > Sulfurospirillum > Sulfurospirillum sp. 1307. The sequence goes on from NZ_CP176011.1 coordinate 2,044,563, forward strand.
AAGTTTTGGAAGTTCTAATATACTCTTTATAAAACCAACAACAAGTTTACTTCCAAGCTCGCCTTCTCCTACCTTATCATCTTTAATAAATACGACTTTATCTAAAAACTCTGATTTATCTTCTTTAGTAGGTATGCCACAAGCAAAACCTTTAACAATTGTGATTAGGGTATCTTCGCCTTTAGTTTCATAACTTACTGTAAAGCCACCTTTTTTAGCAAATCTTTCTACATTTTCTACTGATGATTTAGCATTTACTAAAACTTCTAAAATTGAATCATCAGGAAGTGAATCAAGCGCTTTTTTTGTCTGAATTACTGGTTCTGGACAAGCCAGATTTCTACAATCTATTTTCATTTTTACTCCAATATGTTTTTTGTATGCGAGTTATCTCGTAGTTTTTGTTACTCTATCCTAGAGTCTAAAAAAGAGGGGGGTAAGGTAAATTTTAATCAAGTTTAAGTTTTATATCAAATTTTATTGGTTCTAAGGACGTTCATTTGTGTTAGGATGCACAAATAGTCCGAAGCCTCGCAAAAAATGCAGGAAGCATTTTTGAGAATGAAATAAAATTTGATATAAAACTTAAACTTGAGCTACCTTTTACTTGTTTAAATTATTTTCAATCCAATCATTTGCTTCTTTAACAGAAGAAAATTTTTGAGATTTTGCAACTTGTTTATCTCCTTCGTAAAAACGAATTCTAATACCATCTTGCACCTCATCTATTTTAAGGCGTGTTATCTTATCGATATTTAAATAAGCCCTATCATTTAGTTTAACAAACATTTTACAACCCTTACAATTTTTTATTCGTATTATACTACTTTAATCTATTATTTACAAACCTAACACTTAAAAATACAATGATTGAAAGCATTATCATCAAAGCTGCAACTGGTGCAGAGTAGCTAAGACCATATGTTGTAAACCTATCATAAATCAAAACTGGAGCTGTCATAGGATGATATACCAAAATCACAACTGCACCAAACTCTCCAAGTCCTCTTCCCCACATCATCAATGCACCATTTATGATATCTTTTTTGGCATTTGGAATTGAGATTTTTAAAAAAACTTGCAAAGGATTTGCTCCAAGAGTGCGTGCAACTTTTTCAAGCTTAATATCAACTTTTTTAAACCCCTCTTTTGCACCGTTTATTAGAAATGTAGAAGATAAAAACATCATAGCTATCATTATGCCCATCTCATTTTCTGCAAATGTAATGCCAATTTTTTCAAATGCATTAGCAATGCTTCCTTGTCCAAAAACCATCAAAAGAGCAATTCCAGCTGCCGTATGAGGTATCATGATAGGAATATCAATAAGAGCTTCTATAAAAGAGCGACCTAGAAAATTTTTTCTAGCTATGATATAAGCTAGAGGAAGCCCAGTAAATAAAACAAAAATCATAGCAAAAAATGAGACTTTCATAGTAAGCCAAATTGAGCCAATCACATCTTTTTGTTTTAAAGCTTCTAAAAGCATAGCCAAATCACTGCCGAATATTATTTTTACCAAAGGAACTGACAAAAAAAGCAGGATTATCATCCCTAAAAACATTAAAATATATAAAAACCAACCTCTTATCATAAATAACTCACATCTGTTTTATTAAAACCTACATACACATTCTCACCTCTATGTGCATAACAACCTTGGTAATCTCTTTTTAAAATTTTTGCAAAAAACTGTTCATTTCCAACTCTTACAAATACTTTATAATGATCGATAATGCCCATACAATCTTCTAGTTTTCCTTCAAATACAAAATCAGTAGGTGGTTTTTCTTTTGAGATAAAAAGCGCATTTGGATCTACACTAAAAAGTTTATCGTTTTTTTCATTTAAAATTGAACTTGGAAGTATATTTTTAAATCCTAAAAATTTTGCCACTTCTATACTAGCTGGAGCATTTAAAACTTCGCTTGTAATTCCAACTTGTAAAATTCTACCTTTCTTTACTATCGCAATCCTATCAGCTAAAAAACTAGCCTCTCTAAAATTGTGCGTTACATGTATAGTTGTAAGATTGTATTTCCTATGGATTTCTTTTAAAAACTTCATAATAGAATTTCTAAAAGTAGGATCAATAGCACTTAATGGCTCATCCAAAAGTAAAATCTTAGGCTTAGAAAACAGAGCTCTTGCAATCGCAACTCTTTGTTTTTCTCCACCTGAGAGATTATCAATCTTTCTATCTAACAAGGGCATAAGTCCCAAAAAATCAGCCAAATCATGCAGTATTTCTTCTTTGTTTTCTATCTTTTTATATTTTGCAGAAAACATAATATTTTCTTTTACACTCATATTTGGAAATAGAGCAAAATCTTGATACACAAAACCAATCTCTCTATCTTCTGGTGGTAAATCTGAGATAACTTTGTTATCGAAAGTTATCTCACCTTTTATTTTATTAAACCCTGCAATAGATTCTAAAAGAAGAGTTTTTCCACTTCCACTTTGCCCTAGAAGAACAAAATATTCACCTTCATTTACTTTAAAATTTATGTCTTGTAAAGAAAAATTTTTAAGATTGTATGATAAATTATTTATCTCAAATAGACTCATTTGATACCTAGTTATCTAATATCGAGGCATCGCCTGTAATGATTGGAGGATTTATAACACCTTGCCCATTTTTTTTCATGATGGCTTGTCCCTCACTGCTTAAAACAAAGTTTACAAATTTTACAGCTCCATCTTTGTTGATTGGAGATTTATCGTTTTGTACAACTGTTATGCCATAAACCATAGGTGAGCCTTTTTTAGTAATCCAAGTTCCTGGTTTTTTGCCATTGATTTTAAAGCTAACTTGCTTATAAATATCTTTATATTTTGCACTTTTTAGTGAAATTTCTGGTGGTAATGTTATATACTTTAGTCCATGTTGAGCTGCAACTGATTTGTATATAAAAAGATAATCATACATACCAGCTTCTAAAAGCCCCAATAAATCAGTTTCTTTTGGTCTTACAATTACTTTTTTAGTGTTTTCTTCTCCATTTGTATAACTTTCGCCATAACCAAAAAGTTTATCATAAAAATGTGATTCTTTATAAAATTTTTCTGCTAATTTTGTAACTAACATTGAGCGGTAACCACAAGGATCCATATTTGGATTTGAATGACCTACTTTTACTCCATCTCTTAAAAATATTTTTGGCCAATTTTTCTCATTTATTTCATTTGCAAATTTAGACTTTGGTGTATATGTTATTGCCATCTCATTTGTAACAAATTGTGCATTAAATTTTGCATTATTTGGAATCATAAGATTATCAATCACTTTATAATCTGCACTTGCCATAACATCAGCTGGTTTTTTAACATCTGTTATCTTTCTAGCACATGCTCTACTTCCTGCTGCTTCTCTTAAAACATCAAACTGGGGATATTTTGCTTCAAATACTTTTTCAATCTCTCCAAAAGGAACACTTAAACTTCCTGCGTGAAAAACAACTATCTTATCTTTTGCAAAACCTAGTGTTGCTATTAAACCAAATGCTACAATTAGCCTTTTCAATTTATTTCTCCTCTTTTAAATCTTTAAATTCTCTTTTATTACGGGGCTTTAAAAAAAGCTCTTTAAATCTCTCATTTGCATACTCTTCAACCTCTTTTTGAAGTTGCTTAAAACCTTCAATAAAATCATTTGCTTTAGGAGTTAGTTTACTTCCTCCTTGCTCTCCACCACCTTTATGAGATTCAACCAAAACATCATCTAAATTTTTTTGCAAAATTTTTACATGAGTCCAAGCTTTTTTATAATTCATTCCAAGTTTTTCAGCTGCTTTTGCAATGGATCCTTCTTGTTCAATAAGCTCTAATATCTCAGTTTTTCCTTTACCAAATAACAGCTCGCCATTTTCATTTTCTATCCAACTTTTTGTTTTAAGATACAATCTTGAGCGTCTCTTCTTGGTAAAACATCCAAGTTCGCAATACGTTACATCAAAGTTTTTCTCTTTTATAGTTCCTCTTATCTTTTTTAATCCTAAACCACTTGCACTTGCTCTTGCTTCTTTACATGTAACTCTGTTTTTTTCATCTAATAGTGGAGTTAATCTATCTTCAGCCTCTTTTGAATACTCTCCAGTTCCTTTTAACTTTCCAAATTGACCAAGTTCACATGCACTTATTCGCACTCCCATATCTTTTGCACAAGCTCCAACTTCGCCAATTGGAGTTTTACTTTTAGCAGAAATCTTATAGGCATCCTTACAATCAAGCTTGCCTTCCTCGTTTAGATACTCGCTAATAAAATCTTTTAATTTCATATCTCTATCCTTTGTGGATTTCTGTATATATTCATCCTCTCACCCCTTACAAATCCTATAAGAGTCAATCCAAATTTATCAGCTATATTTACACCTCTACATGTAGAAGCTGTGCGAGATGCTAGTATTGGTATTTGGTGAGTTACTGCTTTTGCTACCATTTCTGAACTTAATCTTCCACTTACCATTAAAAAACATTTACTAACGTCAATTCCAGCCAATCTTGCTTTTCCAACAGCTTTGTCTATTGTATTGTGTTGAGCTATATCTTCTCCTATGAAGTAAGTATCTTCATCAAAATAAATTTTTGCCGTATGAACACAACCAGTTTGCTCATATAAAGGACACTGGGTATAAAACTTTGCCATCTCTTTAAAAAGTAAGTCAGCTTTGATTTTAAACTCATCTTTCATAATAGCTGCATCAATTGCAATTTTAGAGATTTGAGTGCTTACTCCTCTTCCGCAACCACTAACTATAACCCCTTCTAAATCTAATCTTTCAATATTTTTTTCATTTACAATTGCATCAATATAAACTTCAAAATTTTTTGTATCTATATCTTTTAATTCAATATCTTTTATATCATTTACATCTTCGATTATACTCTCACTCATCAAGAAACCAACTGCTAATTCTTTCAAATCAAGAGGAACACTCATCAAAGCCCCAACTTTTTTGCCATTTACAAAAATTGTAAGCTTTATCTCTCTTATTACTTCATCTTCAACTTCAAATTTTTTTCCATCTTTTATCTTAACTACTTTAGTTTTAAAAACCATGCTCATTGATTTTCTCCATTTATAAATATGCTAAAATGGCATATTTTAATACAAAATAATAGCCTACAACACCTTAATAGATGTTATAGGCTAAATTTTAAGAAGTTTAAACTTTGCCCTGCTTTTTCAACTTCTTATACCAAGAACTATGAAGTATTTTAACTTCTTCTTCTTCTTTATACCCTGTAATTATACTATGTATTGCACCCTTGATTGCAAATACTGACATATATATATGAGTAAAGAAAAGAGCTACAACAGCCATACCAACAAAAGCATGAACAATAGCAGCTAGTCTTAATAAATCTATCTGAGATAATCCAGTAATAGATTTTACCATGGCAATATCAAAATCTAAAAAGTACATAGCAGCACCTGTTAAAATCATGATCATACCACCAATAGTTGCTAACCAAAACCACATCTTCTGACCAGCATTAAACTTACCAGCTGGAATTGGTCTTTTAACTTTAGATAAATATCCCCCAAGTATGAGCATCCATTTTATGTCATCAAAACTTGGTAACATATCTTTTATCCACATCAAAAACATTGGAATTACAACGATAGCAAAAGTTATAGTTGCAAGTCCATGTAAATCTTTCATCATTCTAACAAATTCGCCACCACCAAATTCATCTCCAAAAGTCATGATAAACCCAGTTGGAACAAGAGCTATAAAAGATATAGCCGCTACTTGGTGAACAATTCTGTTAAAAATACTAAAAGCATAAACCTTTTTACCATCATGAGAAAAGACCTTTGGTCCTACTGCAATATAATGAAGTAAAAAAACAGTTGGAACACCTACTAATAATGCTAAAAATATCTGAGCAAAATAGTTTGCCTGTAACATTGTAAATAGCGGTCCTAGCTTCAGTGATTCTGCCTGTCCATATCCAAAGATATTTCGTATTCTAGCCTCTCCCCATATCTGGCTATCAGTCGCATAAGCGACTGATGCCAACAATAAAGTTGAAACAAGGATAAACAAATATTTTTTCATAACCTTGCTCCTTTTATCATCCACCGTAAGCTTTACTCCAGCCATAAGGAGCAGATTGAACACCCTTGCCTTTTGCTGCAATTCTTGCACGGTAAATTTTAGATACATCTTCAGCATCGCCAACTAAAAGAGCCTTAGTAGAACACATAGCAGCGCACACAGGAACTTTTCCCTCAGCAATTCTGTTTTGTCCGTAAAGTTCTCTTTCTTTTGCACTATTAGTTTCTTCTGGACCTCCTGCACACATTGTACATTTATCCATAGCACCTTTTGTTCCAAAAGCCCCATCTCTTGGGAACTGTGGAGCACCAAAAGGACAAGCATACAAGCAGTAACCACAACCTATACAAATCTCTTTATCATGAAGAACAATTCCATCTTCTCTGATATAAAAACAATCAACTGGACAAACTTGTTCACATGGAGCATCTGTACAGTGCATACAAGCTACTGAAGTTGAAAATTCTTTTCCTTCAATACCCTCATTAAGAGTTACAACTTTTCTTCTTGAAACTCCTGTTGGAAGCTCATGAGCATCAGCACATGCTACACTACAACCATTACACTCTATACATCTCTCTTCGTCACAATAAAATTTCATTCTTGACATTTCATTATTACTCATTTCTCACCCCCCTACGCTTTTTCTATGCGGCATAATCCGCCTTTTGTTTCAGGAATCTGAGTAATAATATCGTAACCATAGTTAGTAACAGTATTTGCACTCTCACCAACTGCATATGGTTTTGTTCCCTCAGGATATTTTCCTGATAAATCTTCACCTTGGAAGTGTCCTGCAAAGTGCATAGGTAAAAATACTCTATCTTCGCTAACAGTATATGAATACTTAGCTTTTACTTTTATCTTAGTACCTTCTGGTGAGTGAATCCACATCATATCCCCATTTCTGATACCATATTTTGCAGCAAGACCTGGGTTGATATCACAGAACATCTCAGGAGTAAGCGCTGCAAGATATTTACTAGCTCTATTTTCCATACCTGCACCATTTAGATTTACTAAACGACCAGTTACAAGATTGATAGGGAAATCTTTTGCCCAATCTTTTTTGCTTTGTCTTGATATATACTGAGTATCAACTCTATAATGATTTGCTTTATCTTTATAAGAAGGATACTTCTTAGCAAGATCAGCTCTTGGAGAATGAAGTGGTTCTCTGTGCATTGGAATTTGATCAGGGAATGTCCAAACTTTTGCTCTAGCTCTTGCATTTCCATAAGGAGCAACTCCAGCTTCCATACACTTTTGAGCTATGATTCCACTAGTATCAACTTTCCAGTTTTTACCAATTCTTTTCTTTTCATCAGCTGTTAATTTAATGCCTAAAACTTTTTCAATATTGGCAGCTGTAATCTCAGGATAACCACCTTTTACTTTTGAATTTTTAGGAGCTGAACCCTCTCCTGCAAGCTGGCTAACACCATCATGCTCTAGTCCAAATCTATTTCTAAAGCCCATACCACCTTCACTTACTGGTCTATGGATATCATAAAGTATTGGACTACCACTATGACTCTCAGTCCAACAAGGCCATGGAAGTCCGTAGTATTCGCCCTTCATAGGACCAAAACCTCTTAGACTTACTTCATCAAACATATGCCAATTGTCTGTATGCTTTTTGATTCTCTCAGCAGTCCATCCTGTAAGACCAATAGTTTTAATAATTCTAGCGATTTCATTAGTAGCATCTTCAGGCCATTTGAAATCTTTTTTGTTATCGCGAATTAGCATACCTTTAGTATACTCTTTGTAAAAACCTAATCTTTTTGCAAACTCAAACATGATTTCATGGTCAGGTTTACTCTCATACATAGGCTCTACTACTTGATATCTCCATTGTGCTGAACGGTTTGTAGCAGTAACTGAACCACTAGTTTCAAACTGAGTAGCAGCTGGAAGTAAGAATACATCATCTTTCTTATCAGTTAAAACAGCAGCTTCATTTACAAATGGATCAGCTAGAACTATCAATTCTAAGTTATCAAGAGCTTCTTTTACTTTTGCTTGTTGAGCAATAGAAGTTATACCATTACCCATAACAAATAGAGCTTTTAGATTAGTTCCAGCATTGTGAATTTTATCTTCACCTGGTTTTCCAGCAAGTACACCAGCATACCATCTAGCAAGGGTAAAACCTTTTGTACTCATCATTTTTTTGTTTTTAAATCTTCCAGCAAGCCAATTATAATCAACTCCCCAGCTCTTAGCAAAATATTTCCATGAACCTTCACTTAGCCCGTAGTATCCAGGAAGTGTGTGAGATAAACAACACATATCAGTAGCGCCTTGAACATTATCATGTCCTCTAAGGATGTTTGTTCCACCACCCTCTTCACCCATATTTCCAAGACAAAGCTGTAAGATTGGAGCCATACGAGTATTTGATGAACCAATTGAGTGTTGAGTAAGACCCATAGCCCATACTAATGTACCTGGAGTTGACTTAGCATAAGCTCTAGTAATTTGCACTAGTTTTTCTACACTTACACCAGTTACATCAGATACTCTCTCAGGTGTCCATTTTTCTGCTTCTTTTCTGATATCTTCTACACCATATACTCTATCTTTGATAAACTTTTTATCTTCCCAACCATTTTTGAAGATAATATGAAGCATACCATACATAAAAGGTATATCAGTACCAGGTCTGATTTGTGCATAAAGATCAGCTTTTGCAGCAGTTTTTGTAAATCTAGGATCTACAACGATAATTTGAGCGTTATTTCTTTCTTTTGCTTTTAGAAAGTGCTGAAAACCAACTGGATGGTTTACCGCAGGATTCGCACCAAAAATGATAATTGCTTTTGCGTTTTGGATATCTCCAAGTGAGTTAGTCATAGCGCCATAACCCCATGTATTCGCCACACCGGCGACTGTTGCACTATGTCAAATTCTAGCTTGGTGATCTATATTGTTTGTTCCAAACATTGCAGCAAACTTTCTAAAGTAGTAAGCTTGCTCTGTACTCATTTTTGCTGAACCTAAGAAAATTGTACTATCTGGTCCACTTGTTTTTCTTAAACTATCTAATTTTTTAGCGATTCTATCATAAGCTGTATCCCAACTGATACGCTTCCATTTACCGCCCTCTTTTACCATTGGATACTTAAGTCTTACTTCTGATCTGACCATATCGATCATATCAGCACCCTTACAACAATGGCCACCTTTACTAACAGGATGGTCTTGTGCTACTTCTTGTCTAACCCAAACACCATTTTGAACCTCAGCAGTAATTCCACAACCTACTGAACATGCAGTACAAATTGTTCTTACTTTCTTAGATCCAGGAAATGGGTTTTTAACCTCATCTTCTGTTGCTGCTCTTGTTACTTTAGAACTTGCAAATGCACTTGTTGCCCCAAATGCACCAGCAACTGCCGCCATTTTCATGAACGAGCGACGTCCTATTTTAGTAGAAAGAGCATTTTGAGTAGAATTTGACATACTCAACTCTCCTTTTCTCTATTGAGCTGAACGATAAAAGTCGTCCCAAGCTTTAGTTTTCTTGTAAAGTATCTCTTTCTTTGGAGAATGCCCTACAACAACGCCATTTGAACTGTATGTAGCTTCATCTTTTGCACTAGCTGCTACAGTACTAACTGCTGCAACAGAGCCCGCAACTGCAGCTTTTTTCAAAAAACTACGTCTAGATTCTTTCATACAATCCTCCTTGCTTTGAATTTAACCTCTTACAAAAGGGGTCAGGGCTAAACTTTAAACTTTTTATTAAAATTTACCCCTGAGCCCTTATAGGCTCTGTTATAAATCGCCCTCTTCTTCACCTTCAGAATATGATTCTTCAAGTGAACATGCTTGAACTAGTGAATCAGCAGCTTTTTTAGCTCTATTTTCAGCTCTTCTTTTTGCTTCTTCATCACTGATAAATTCACATTCATTTGTTTCTTTTTTAACTGGTCTTTCTTTTATAGCAGGTTTTGCTACATCAAAATACAATCTTTCAAACTCAATAAATGCATTAAATACAACAGCTACTGATTTATATGCATTAGCTTTTTTATGATTATATACTTCACTTATAAACTCATCAATAAACTCATTTATAACTTCACTAAATAAACAGTGCTGTAAAGTATCGTATGATTTTTCTCCATTGATGATTAGTTCAATCAATTCGTGCATAAAAGTTACTAAAAATCCAACACTATCTTCGCTCTCTTTAAAGTTTTTTTCATCTCTTCTAATTCTAGTTTTCGATAAAAAGTTTTTAACTTCTAATCTTTTCTTACCACTTTCTAGTCCTTCATCATAAAATGATGCTGTGTTTCTTACTATCTTGGTTTCAGGATTATGAAAAATTTCATCATACTCTTCAATAAAAACTTGCTCTCCACCAAGTTCAAAAAACTCTTTTATCTCTTTTAGTGCCTCTTTTGAATTATCATCCAAAGAATTTTCAATCATGACTTCAAGTGCTTCTTTAACTCCTGCAAATCTATCTTCACTTTCACTAAAAACAAACATTTTGCTAAAAAAACCATAATAAAGTGATCTTGCTGGATTTAACTGTTCTTTATTTATCATTACTTATTCCTCTCTTTAAGGTGCGCTTGAAGCATAACTTTTGGCTTACAATCAGCACAACAATAAAGTGTTCTAATTTTTACTTCATCATTACCAAATATAGGTTTCATCATATTTGCTATTTTTTCAACTGATTTAACTGTTGCAAACTCAACTCCACACTCAACACACTTGAAAAGTTCATCATGTGCCATAATATTTTGTTTAAAATAGTTTGGATTTAAAGATATCTCATCTTTTATTACATGTAGAGTATTTGGTTCAGGACAAACAACTTCACAATAGGTACAATTCGTACAAATTGATGGATTAAATCTTAATGTATTATCTTCTGGATGAGCAGTTAGAGCTCTCACATTACAAGCCCCAACACAACTTAAACATAGTGTACATGTATCTTGATTGATAGTTATATTGCCATAATGAACATGCTCTCCAGTTTTTACTACTCCCAAATCATCTTCACCTACTAAATGTGAAAGGCGAGCTGAAAAAATTTCTCTTTTTTTAAGTCCATCTTCATTTATTCCATACATACACTCTTCTAAAGATTCAAGATTAGCTAATGCATCTGTTAATTCATCTTCATCTTTTGCTACTAAAATGGCTGGTTTTTGATATTTTTTTTCAAATATTTCATTTAATACCCTAATTACATCCCCTGTACCTTTTGAAATGAAATCTGTATAAAAAACAATTTGATTTCCACTTGTTTGAAGAAGACTTAAAAGATGAGCTTCGTGTAAAAACTTTTCTCCTTCAATCGCTAAAGGCAAAACTCCTTTTGGAAGTTCTACATGTAAAGAATCTAACTCCATTTTAGAAGGGATTATAAGAGCAGTGTGATTTTTAAAAAACTTTGATACTTCATAAAAGGCAACTCTAGGCATTTGTGCATAATCTAGTGCTCCACTAGGGCATACGCTAATGCATCCTCCACAACCATGGCAATCAACATGAGAAAATTCCAAATGTTTGTTTTTATCATCTTTTAGTATTGCTACTGTTGGACAAACTTCAGCACATTTTCCGCAAATCTCTGTATTTCTTTCATGATATTGGCAAATATTAGAATCATACTTTACAAAGTTTTTGTATCTATACTCTCCAAGATTCTTTTTAACCTCTTGCATTACAGCTTCTAAGGTTTTTATCTTTGGATCATAAACACCACTTTGTTTCATTGCATAACCTGGAGCATCTTCCCAAATGATTTGATCACATTCTAAATCTAAAAAATCCTCTTCTTTTTTTATGGTAACAACTAACTTACCAATTTGCCCATTTACATCTACTATATTTATAGGATTTAGTACAACACAAGTAAACCCAAACTTGCTCATTTGATTTTCTAATTGACTTTCATCTTTATCTGAAACTATAAGAAGTTTATCTCCAACTTCACAAGAAAAATCCAAATCCTGTGCTAAGTCAAAATTTGTAGCCCTTATGTCGTAAAGTTTTTTTATATTTTGAATTTGCTCTGATATATCATCTTTAGTATTTTTTATATAAAAATTTATTTCTTTAGCTAAGATTGTAGAATTTACTTCTTTTGAATTTGATATTAGGTATTCGTCATTTTTACTAATATCTTGCAAAACTTCTATACTATCATCTAAAGGAAAGTCTATGCCATTTTGGTCATAATACACATACTCTTTTTGCATTTCTACCTTTCGCAGTGGTCAATACTTATTTACCGTTATTGTAAATAGATATATATTAAAACATACTTAATTTAAAAAATTAATCATCAAGAAAATTAAGTATTTTTTACTTTAGTCGATAAATTTTATCAATAAGGAAAGATATACTTGCCTATTTATAGGCTTTTATTAAATATGTAAAATTTACATATTTAATTTTATTATAAAAATATAATTTTTTATTTTTTTACTTTTTGATACATTTTGCTGATATTTCATTTTTACTGGTTAATACTTGTTAACTGTATTAAAAAAAATTTGCTTGTTTTAGTATATTTTGAGTATAATCTCATATGGCCATTTAAATATTTTTAAAGGATTATGCTTGATAAAGAGAGCTTTACTATTTTTTTCCGTTATAGTTTTGGTATTTTTCTTGTTGAAATTTTTAGATAAAAATGAAAGTAACAAAATTGTACTTGGCTCTTCCATCCCAATAAGTGGTATTAATAAAGAATTAGGTAAAGAGATAGTACAAGGAGCAAATAGTTACTTTTCTCATATAAACGCAATAGGTGGTATAAATGGTAAACACATTGATTTTATTTATTATGATGACAAATATGAACCACAAAATACAATAAGAAATACAAAAAAACTTATAAATGAGGATAAATCTTTTGCGCTATTTGGTTTTGTTGGAACTCCTACAGTAAAAGCAATATTACCTATAATAAATGATGTTGATATCCCTTTTATAGCTCCTTATACTGGAGCTTCTTTTTTAAGAAACAGTGATAATGAAAACATAATGAACTTTAGAAGCTCATATAAAGAGGAAATTGAAAAAATTATAAATTATTTGCATGATATAAAAGGACTTAATAAATTTTCAATTTTTTATCAAAATGATGATTATGGAGAAGAAGGATATATTGCAACAATTGAGGCATTAAAAAAACGTAATTTAAAACTTACAAGTGAAGGAACATACAAAAGAAATACCCTATCAATCAGGCACGCCATACACGAAATAAAATCAAATAAACCTGAAGCAGTTATTATAGTAGGTGCTTATAAACCAAGTGCTCATTTTATAAGAAAAGCACGTGAGTGTTGTTTTTCTGATGTTATATTTGCACCAATATCTTTTGTAAATTCAAATGCTTTGATGGATGAGTTAAATGGAGATGGAAAAAATATAATATTTTCGCAAACTGTTCCTCCTTATAATGATTCAAGCAATAAAATTACTCAAGAGTATCTCAAGCTATTAAATTTTTATTATCCAAATGCTGAGCCAACATATACTTCTTTTGAATCTTTTCTAGCTGCTAAGCTAGTTGTAGAAGCTCTATGGCAAATAAAAGATAGTATTAATAGAAAAAGATTTTTACAAGAATTAAAAAGTCTTCCTCAAAACTTATTGGAAAACATACCTATTAAGTATAAAAATACTCAACTTTTAAATAAGGTCTATCTGAGTGTCTATGAAAAAGGGAAGTTTAAGCAAATTGAAGAGAATTTAAAATGACATCTAATCAAACAATAAATAAGTTTTTAAATAAAATTACTTTTACAAATAAAACTAAACTACTGATTTCTGTTATAGCTCTTAGTATGATGATGATTGGATTTTTAATGCTTATATCAATCTTTGCAATTAAGTATGACTATGAAACGCTATATCAAAAAAGAACAATTCCACAAGTTGGACTTGAAGATATAAAAGATATATATACTGTAAATATTTATGATACCTTGTATGATTTGAAAGAAGAAAATATTGATATGCAAAATGCTTCAGAAGTTTTAAATCTTGCAAGGACTATCATAAAAGCACAATGGGGGAATTATAATAAAGCTGTACAAGCAAACATAGGAGGATTTACAAAATTTGCTAGTGACTGGCTAAATTTCTTCTTATTGTCCCAAAGTCTGCCAAGTAAAAATTACTATCAAAAGGGAGTTAAGTTTAAAATTGAACAAAAAATGCAAAGCTTGGATAACAAACTAGAACAAATTATAAAAGATTTAAATAAGAAAGAAAGATTTGAAATAGAAGCAAAAATAAATGATATATTTTTAGAAATAAACTCTATAAATATTTACTTATCTAGCCTTATAAATTCGCATCTAAAAGATGCTATTGCAGAAAAAAATAGAAATGATAGAATTTTCAATACAAGTATATATATGCTTTTTTTACTCATTGGTTTAGTTTTCTTTCTAAGCATTATAATCTCTGCAATACTTGTAAATCACTTCAAAGAGTTACACAATTCGCTTGAAGAAAAAGTTGAGGAAAAAACAAAAGAGCTAAAAACTCTAAATAGCTCTCTAGAAAAAAGAATAAAAAAAGAGGTTCAAAATAGTAGAAAAAAAGATCAAATCATGTTTGCTCAAGCAAGACTTGCTAGCTTAGGAGAAATGCTTCAAAACATAGCTCATCAATGGCGACAGCCTCTAGGAGCTTTGATGATGATAATACAAAGTTTTGAATCTAAGTTTTTAGCAGGTAAACTAACAGAAGATTTTGTAGAATCAAGGGTTGAAGATGCTAGAAAGTTAGCACAAAATATGAGTGAAACTTTAGAAGATTTTAGAACTTTTTTTGATCCAAATAAAACTCACAAAAAATTCAAAATAAAAGATGTTATTCAAAAAGCAATTGACTTGACAAAATATCAGCTTGAAAAAGAAGCTGTCTTGGTTGATTTTTCAATAAATGCAAACATAGAAATTTATGGCTTTGAAAATGAATTAACTCATGTTATTTTAAATCTTATAAATAATTCTAAAGATGCGCTATCATCTAGCAAAATTAATCCAAAATATATAAAAATTATAGTAAAAAACACAAATAAAGAAGTTATAATAAATGTAATAGACAATGCAGGTGGAATCAAAAGCGATATAATGCCAAAAGTATTTGATCCATACTTTACAACCAAACACAAAAGTGTAGGAACAGGTATTGGGCTTTATATGTCAAAACAGATGATTGAAAAGCACATGAGCGGAAAAATTGCTTGTAAAAATATAAAACATAAATTAGGTAGTGAAGAAAAGATGTATGATTGTGCCATGTTTACTATAGAAATTCCTAAAAAAGAACTCACAAGTGGAGAAAGTAATGAATAAAAGAGATTTTGATTTATTAAATAGTTTTAATATCCTTTATATCGAAGATGAAGCTGATTTATTGAAGCATACTACTTCAGTTTTAGAAGATTTTGCTAAAAATATCTTTCCTGTAAGCACATGCGATGAAGCTATGGAAATCATCAATAAACACCATATTGATGTTATAATTTCTGATATACTTTTAAAAAATGAAAATGGCATAGATTTCTTAAGACATTTAAAAAAAGATTTAAACATTGACATTCCTGCCATATTAACAACCGCTCATACTGATACAGAACACCTTTTAGATGCAATCAAGCTAAAGGTAGAAAATTATATCATTAAGCCTATCAACATTAAGGAGTTGCTAAATTCCTTGCATGATGTATTGATGCCAAAAATTCAACAAAGAGAAATCGATAAATCATACAATATCATTAAAACAATTTCAGCAGTAACTGATGGTAAGCAAGTTGATTTGATTCGATTTATCATAAAAAATTTAGATGATGAAAACATACTAAATTATTCTTACAGTGAAATAATGGAAAGAGTAGATGTAAGCAAACCAACAGTTATAAAACTTTTTAAAAGTTTAAGTGATCAAGGGATATTAACAAAGATACAAAATGGAAAATACTATTTTGATGAAACTAAACTGCCAATGCCGGAGTAAAAGATGAAACACTCATTAAGAGATTTACCTAAAATTGACAAATTTATTCAAAGTGAAAAATTCAGTGGATTAAATACAAATTTGATAACACAAATTGCAAAAGAAAAGATTGAAGATGTAAGGGCAAAACTTTTATCAAAAGAGATTGAATCTTTTGATATAGAAAAGCTTGAAGATGAAGTTAAAAAAAGTTACGAAAAAATTTTTGAACCATCTTTAATACCTCTAATTAATGCGACTGGAGTTATACTCCACACAAATATGGGAAGAAGTTTGATAGATGAAGAGTTGCTTAAAAGAGCTTCAAAAGTTATAACAAACTATTCAAACCTAGAATATAATCTAAAAGAAGGATGCCGTGGAGAGAGGTATGAGCATGTAACAAACCACATGAAAAATCTTTTACATGTAGAAGATGTCTTGATAGTGAACAATAATGCAAGTGCTGTCTTTTTAATACTAAATACTTTTGCAAAAGACCATGAAGCAATAGTTTCAAGGGGTGAGCTTGTAGAAATAGGTGGAAGTTTTAGGATACCAGAAGTAATGAAACAAAGTGGAGCTATACTTAAAGAGGTTGGAGCTACAAATAAAACTAAAAAAAGTGATTATGAAAATGCCATCAATGAAAATACTTCAATGCTTATGAAAGTTCATCAATCCAACTTTAGTATTGAAGGTTTTAGTGAAGATACAAACTATGCTGATATAAAAGAGCTTTGTGAAAAAAACAATTTAATAGATTATTATGATTTGGGAAGTGGATATATCCCAGAGCTTCCTTACAACCTTAGCAATAATGAGCCTTCATTAAAGACAATTTTAAAATACAATCCATCACTTATTAGTTTTAGTGGAGATAAACTCTTTGGAAGTGTTCAAGCAGGAATAATTGCAGGCAAAAAAGAGCTAATTTCAAAACTTAAGAAGAATCAACTTTTAAGGATGTTAAGAGTTGATAAGATAACTTTAAGTATCTTGGAAGAAACCATAAAATCATATCTAAAAGATGATTTAAAATCTATTCCTACTCTTTGGCTTCTCTTTCAAGATATATCGGATTTAGAAACTAGGGTTAAAGATATGGCTGAAAAAGTAGGGTCAGATAAATGTGATATAATTCACACTAAAACATTTATGGGGGGAGGAACTCTTCCAAATAGAGAGTTTCCAACTGTTGCTTTACATGTCAAGGGAAAAGCAAAAGATTTAGAGAGAAAATTTAGGTCTAAATATTTGATTGGAAGAATTGAAAATGATAAATTTTTGATAGATTTTAGAAGTATACTTCCAAGAGATGAAGAAACAATCATAAAAACAATAAAAGAGATAGTCTAATGAATTACATAATAGTAGGAACAGCTGGTCATGTTGACCATGGAAAAACTGCACTCATTGAAGCACTTACAGGATTTAGTGGAGATACACTAGAAGAAGAGAAAAAAAGAGGGATTACTATAGATTTGAGTTTTTCAAATCTCATTAATGAAGATACTAATGTAGCTTTCATTGATGTTCCAGGCCATGAAAAACTACTTAAAAATATGATTGCTGGAGCATTTGGTTTTGATGCTAGTATGGTTGTGATTGATGCAAATGAGGGGATTATGCCCCAGACAAACGAGCATCTTGAAATCTTAAATCTTCTACATGTAAAGCATATCATTGTAGCTTTGACAAAAGCTGATTTAGCTGATAATGAAACGATAGAAAAAAGAGCAGAAGAGATAAATGAGTATTTTAAAACATTTTCTAATTTGGAGTTAAAATCAATCATTACTGTTAGTATTTATGATAAAAACTCTATTGAAAAGTTAAAAAATGAGCTTTTTTCAATACCAGTTGAGCCAAAACCTAGTAATGGTCTATTTAGATACTATATAGATCGCTCTTTTAGTCTAGCTGGAGTTGGAACAGTAGTTACAGGAACTGTCTTAGATGGCACTATCAAGGTTGGAGATAAAGTTTTTGCACCAGAACTTAACAAGGAAATAGTTGTAAAAAATTTACAAGTTCACGAAAAAGATGTTGAAGAAGCATATAGTTCTCAAAGAACAGCAATCAACCTTCAAAATCCAAAAGTTGCTTTAAAAAAAGGGACTTTGCTTTGCAAAAAAGGTTTCATTAGAGGATTTGAGAGTGTTGATGTATGGGTTGAGGGAATTTCAAACCACAAGATAAAACACAATACCACACTTTCACTATTTGTAGGAACAAAGCAAGTTGAAGCAAAAGTTTTACTCTACAACAACAACGAAGAAGCAGAAAAAGGATTTGCTAGATTACAATTTAAACAAAAGATTTTTTTGGTTCATAATGAACCTTTTATCCTATGTGCTAGTGGAAGAACAATAGGTGGAGGAAGAGTAATTAATCCTATCAATGACCCTATTAAAAAGAAAGTAAAACTAGAATTACTAAAAGCTTTAAAAGATGAGGATTTTAAAAGTGCATTTGAAATTTTAGTAAATATCCATAAAAGAGGATTTGGACTTATCTCTTCAAATCAAAGATTTGGATTAAATCATGATGAAGCCATCGAGATAGCAAAACAGATTGATAATGTTTTTATTGATGAAAATGGTTTAGTTCTTTACCCACTCAGCATAAAAGATGAATTAAAAGAGAAAATTGAAGCAATTTATAAAAAAAATGAATATGCTCTTTTGTCTTCAAACTCTTTATCTTTGAAAATCAAGTGGGCAAGTGCTACTCTTTTAAAAGAAGTTTTAGAAGATTTAGTAAAAGAAGGAAAATTAGAATTTAAAGATGGTATATATAAAAACCCTAATATCAATGTTGATAATGTAGATAAAGTTATAGAAGACAAAATATATTCTATCTTGCAAGATGAAGGCTACACTCCAACTGCTCCTTATAATATATATGATGAACTAGATATCGATAGAAAAATGGGAGATGATGCTCTAAAAAGGCTAACTAAAGCCAAAAAAGTAGTTCGTCTAGCTCACAACCTTTTCGTTACATCTCAAAATCTAAGTACTATAATGACAAGACTTAGAGAAATTATGAAAAATGAAGGCAGTGTTGATATCAACTCTTTTAGAGCACATTATGATATGAGTAGAAAGTATCTTGTAGCATATTTGGATTATTTAGATATGTATGATGATGTAAAAAAAGAGGGTATGAAAAGGTTTTTAACTAATTAATATAACTATTTTGAAGTATATTACTTAACTGAAGATTGGTGAGTTTTAAATCATCTAAAAGCTCATCAGTCTTTGGCATATCAAATCTTTCAATAGCAATTACAAGCTCCAACAGTTTTCCAAGCTCTCCTGTTTTTTCCAACAAAGCGTCTCTAACATTATTATCAACATTTATCTCATCTAAGATAATATCTATTGGCATTCTTAAAAGCGCGTCAACCAAAGACAAAACACCAACAAAAGATGCTTCGTGAATATCACAACTTTTACTATTCATAGCTTTAGCAAGAGATGACATAATTTTTGAACGATTTTGAGCAAGTACTAATATAGGATTTTTTTCTATCATTGATTCATTTTGCATTGACTTTGAAAATGCAATCAAAAGTAGCCACTGTTTCAATGGCTTTCTACCTAACATCATAACGACTTGTTGGACTGATTTTATCTCTTTTCTAAGTTCAACATAACTTGAATTTATAAATCTTAAAAGCTGAATCGTAAGCTCAACTTCTGATTCTAATTCGCGTACAAAATCCATAAGTTCAACATCATCATTATCTAATAGATTAATGAGCTGAAATATTTTTTTAAAGGCTGGATCGATAGATTTTTTTTGCTCAATATCTGGCTTTGCAAAATAGTAGCCTTGAAAAAGTTCACAGCCATAGGATTTATACCGTTCATAATCTCTTTGAGTTTCAACTTTTTCTGCAAGCATTTTAAAACTGTATTTTTTAAAACCATCCAAATACTTTTCTAACGTATTCTCTTTTATCAAAGAAACATCAAGTTTAAGTATATCAATATAAGGAAATATTGGACTAAATCTCTCTATAAAACCATCATTACAATGCACATCATCTAAAGCAAATTTATAACCAAGATTTTTTAACTCCACTACCCTTTTGATAGTCTTTTCATCTATAACTGTATTTTCCAATATTTCTAAAATAAAACGCTCTTTTGGAATACTAAATATCATAGGATCAAGTAAAAACTCTTGATCCATATTTACAAAAGCTATGTTATTGTTAACTAAAGAGTTTATTCCAAAGTGATTTAATGCATTTACTAGTACTTTTGCAGTAGCTAGTAAATCATCTTTAAAAACAGCTTTTAAATCTCCACTGCTATCTACTGTTCTAAAAAGTAATTCGTAACCATAAACTTGGTTATTTAAATCAATAATCGGTTGTTTTGCTATATAAAAATCTTGAATCATAAAAACCTCTAAAAATTACCTTTTAAAACATATTATCTCATGAATTATATAAAAGTATAATAACATTTATTGTTTACATAATTCATTAAACCACTCTTCATTTTGCTCACTTCTAGTTTCTTTTGATTTATATAGGTTTTTTAGTACAGATTTTAAATCATCTTCACTCAAAAACTCTAGTACACTTAACTCCATTGGTGTGGCATTTGGATCTGATTCTATCATTTTTTCTATTTCTTTTATAAGCTCTTCTTTGTTCATATTTACCTATCTTGTTTAAAATATATTTGCTTAGCAATTGTATAATAACACAAATCAAAAACATATTACATGTAAAGGCTAATTTATGAAAAATGTATATAAACTTTTATTAATGGCTTCTTTAGTTGCCTCCTCTTTAAATGCTGCAACTGATGAGCAAATAGTGAAGTACTTTAAATCTCAAATTCCTGTACCAACAGTAACTGTAAAAGTTACTTCTAGAATCCCTATACAACAAATTGAAGGTATGGATTATGTTTCACTTAATTTAAGTGATGGTTCACGAACTCAAAAGCTTTCAGTTTTTACTCAAGGTGATTTGATTTTTCCTGATGTCATTACAATCAAAGAAGGTAGTATAAAAGATAAATTAGATAAACAAAAGCTTGCTATGGAACTAGCTAAGCTTTATAAAAACCAAAACAAAGATAAAATTATTACTTTAGGAAATGATCCAGAAAAAGAAACTCTAGTAAAATTTACTGATCCTGAGTGTCCATTTTGTAGAAAAGAAGTAGAAAACATAGAAGAAAAATTAAAAAAATATAACTTAAAGTATATTTTTACTCCTGTTCATGACAAAAGCTCATTGGAAAAAGCAATCCTTATAGAAAAACAAACAAAAGATGCAAAAAGTACAGAAGAAAAAATTAAGATAATAAAAAAATATTTTAGTGAAACTGCAAGTGTAGATGAAAAAGTAAGCGATGAAGAGGTTCAAGCAGAAGAAGCTCAAAGAAGAGCTTATTTTGATGCTGGACTAAAAGGTGTACCTTTTTATGTAAACGAAAAAGAATTATTAAAATAAAAACCTTTTTGTTTTATAATATAGATATTATGACACCAACAAAACAACTCAATAATTGAGATAATTTGTTGGTGTAGCAATAACAAAAAGGGATTATTATGCTAGAACTTGTATTAATTTGTTCAAACCTTTTACTTCTTATTTTATATTTTTTTAAACACAAAAATAATCAAAAAACTAAAATAGAATTAGAAAATTACAAAAAGGCACTGTCCAATATAAATATTCCAATTTTTACACATGATGAAAACCATAAATTTAAAAATGCCAACAAAGCCTTCGAAATTGCTTTTAAAGATTGCAAAAATAAAATCATAAAAGAGTTAGATTCTTTTCAAAAAACCTCTGTAACAGAATGTGAACTACTCTATGACAACGGTATAAGAAAACCATCAATCGTTTATTATTCAAACTTTTTAGAGGGGGATGTGGGAGTTATCGTTGATATTAGCAAGATACAAAAAGGCAAAAAAAGATTATTTGAAAACTATGAATCAATCAAATTTGCACTTGATGGTAGCCAAGATGGATACTGGCAATGGGATGTGAAATCTGATTTTATTAAAATATCCAAAAAAGCAAAAACACTACTAGAGTATAGCGAAGATGAAATTGAAGCAAAAACAATGTCAGAACTATTAAATATAATTGAATCCTACGATATAGCAAAAGTAAATGAAGCTTTAGCAACTCATATAAATGGCGGTTCTGATTTTATAAATATTGATTATAGGTTAAAAACTTCTTCTAAACAAAAATGGCTAAATATGAGAGGTAAAGGAGTTTTTAGTAAAAATGACAAAATAACAAAAGTTTACGGTACGCTAAGAGATGTAACACAGATAAAAGAAGAAATTTCGAGTTTAAAAATGCATCATGAATTACATACCAACTTTATAGAAAATTTACCAGCAATTTTTTACATCAAAGATAAATCAGGCAAATATCTTTATGCAAATCTTTACTATCAAAAACTATTAGGATTTCAATCTTTCATAAATAAAACAGATGAAGAACTATTTACTAAAGAAATTGCAAAAGAGATTCAAGAAAGTGATAGGGAAGCTTTTTTTGAGAGTAAACATGAACATACAGAAACTTATATAGATGATAAAAATCAACACAAAAAATTCCTCACATACAAACTTCCTTTAGAAAAAGAGAAAGAGAAAATTTTATTTTGTTTTGGAGTAGAATTAACAAATCATTCACATTAACTTGCTAAAATATTTTACGACAATTTAAGTTTAAGTTTTATATCAATTTTTATCTCATTCTCAAAAATGCATCCTTGCATTTTTTCCGAGGCCTCGGACTATTTGTGCATCCTTGCACAAATAAACGTCCCAAGAACCGATAAAATTTGATATAAAACTTAAACTAGAGTTTTTTAATCTTCAAAGGAGAAAAGTATGAATCCAAAAATTATTATGATTGAAGATGATTGTGAATTGGCTCAGATGCTTATTGATTTTTTAAAAAAATACAATGTTGAAGTCGAAAATTTTGATGATCCATTTTTGGGCATAAGTGCTCTTAGTATAAACAAATATGATTTATTGATATTAGACTTGTCTCTTCCTGGTATGGATGGACTTGAAATTTGTAGAGAAGTAAGAGAAAAAAGTGATATACCTATCATAATTTCAAGTGCTAGAAGTGATATCGAGGATAAAATTGTAGGTTTGGAACTTGGAGCTGATGATTACCTGCCAAAACCATATGAACCAAAAGAGTTATATGCTAGAATTATGAGCGTTTTAAGAAGATTTAAAAGAACAAATTCCACTCATACTGAAGAAAATCATGACATAACATTAGACAAAAATAAATCAATAATATTTTTTAAAAACGAACCACTAAATCTTACAAGAGCAGAGTATGAAGTCTTATCCTATATGTTAAAAAAAGAGGGACGTGTAATCCCTAGAAGTGAACTCATAGGAAATGCACCATCATTAAATGACGAGAGTGACAGTAGAAGCTTAGATGTTCTAATAAGCAGAATTAGAACTAAACTAGGGGAGAACTCAAAAGAGCAAAAACATATACACTCAATAAGAGGGATTGGATATAGGCTACAAGCGTGAAGTGGTATAACTCTTTAATATCTAAAATAACTATTGTTTTTGTTATAGCTCTCATTGGAATTGGAGCAATTTTTTTCTCCATAAAATCACATACTATGTTTAACGAAATTCATAATATCCAAAGATATACTAGAGCATTAGTAGGAGCCAAAGGTTCAGTAGATTTTGATACTCTAAAAAGTGCAGGATATATTCTTGTAAAAGATGATAAGTTAAAAGATAGGATACTAAAAGATAAAACATCTGATTTTATGCAACAACGTATGAAAAATTTTGCCAATAAACGTTCAATCAAGATAAAAACAGTGCCTTTTCATGGCGATATTTATACTATCATAAATAATAAAATAGTTTTTAAAGCACCATATGAGAAAAAATTTTATTTGACTACTATATTTCCAATTGTTGCATTTGTACTAATTTTAATCTTATATATAACTATCATAAAAAGTATTCTTCCACTTTATGACCTTAGAAAAAAAGTAATAGAGTTTGCGGAGGGAAACTATAACATTAACTGCAAAAGTGATAAAAAAGATGAAATAGCAATACTTGCTAATGAGTTTGACAAAAGCGTTAAAAAAATTAAAAAGCTTAGAGATTCAAGACAACTTTTTTTAAGAAATATAATGCATGAGCTTAAAACTCCAATAACAAAAGGCAAACTAGCTTGTGAAATGATAGAAGAATCGATTTATCAAACAACTTTAAAAAATGCATTTAAAAGACAAGAAAATCTTATAGAAGAGTTTGCAAGGATTGAAAAACTAAATGCAAATGAACTTGAACTGAAAAAAGAGAAATACTCACTTCAAGACATAATTGATTTTAGTCTTGATTTGATAAATCATGAAAAAGAAAAAGTAGACTTGAAAATTGCCCCAATGAGTCTAATGGTTGATTTTGAACTATTTGCCACAGCTCTTAAAAACCTAATAGACAATGGTATAAATTATTCTTACAATAAAAAAGTAGAAGTAATTTCTACAAAAGATACAATAATCATAAGAAATGAAGCCCCACCTTTAGAGTTTTCTTTGGAAAAATATGCGCAACCATATTTTCTAGAAGGCAAGAAACAAAAAAGCTCCAGAGGTTTAGGATTTGGACTTTTTATTACTATAAATCTTATAAAATTACATGGTATGAAATTAGAATATAAACATATCGATGGCATCAATAATTTCATAATTCAAACCAACCCAAGCTAATATTAAGTAAAACTAAGTATAATGAGCGCAATTTAGAACTTCTTATGAACTTCACAAAACCTACCAAGATTTGGAAATCTCCGAGCAAGTATGTAGGTTTTTACATACTAGTTACCGAGTTTTTACCCACAAATAATTAACTCAAAATTTTTATGTAGTAAAGATTGCCTTTACATGTAATGGAAGTTTTAAAAATTTATTACATGGATAATACATGAACACATTTGAATCATTCGGACTGCACGAAGATATATTAAAAGCAGTAAAAGAAGCTGGCTTTAGAGAGCCAAGCCCAGTACAAGAACAAGCAATTCCTCTAGTCATGCAAGGTAGCGACATAGTTGCTCAAGCACAAACAGGAACAGGAAAAACAGCAGCATTTGGTCTATCTACTATGAGTATGATTGAACCTAACAATAAGGTAGAAATTTTAGTAGTAACTCCAACTAGAGAGCTTGCAACTCAAGTTAGTGATGAACTTTATACTCTAGGAAAATACAGAGGCATTAGAACTGTAACAATTTATGGTGGAAGCTCATATACTAGACAAATTTCACTTGTTGAAAAAGGAGCTTCGGTAGTAGTAGCAACTCCTGGAAGATTACTTGATCTTTTAAAAAACAATAGATTAAAAAATTTCAAACCAAGTATCATAGTACTTGATGAGGCAGATGAAATGCTTGATATGGGATTTTTAGATGATATTGAACAAATTTTTTCATACCTACCTGAAGATAGACAAACACTTTTATTTAGTGCAACTATGCCTGAACCCATCAAAAGATTAGCAAAAAAGATTTTAAGAGATCCAAAATATGTAAGTGTTACTCCAAAAGATCACACTACAAATGAAGATATTGAACAACTTTACTATGTAGTAAATGAAAGCGAAAGAGATAGTGCTATGATTAGGCTTCTTGATGCTACGACTCCTCAAAAAGCTATTGTATTTTGTAGAACAAAAAAAGAGGTTGATAGACTCTCAAACCAATTAACAGCTGTCGGATATGGAGCAAAAGGTCTTCATGGAGATATGGAGCAAAACCAAAGAGAAAGCGTTATCAAAGCTTTTAGAAGCTCACAAATAGAAATCCTAGTAGCAACAGATGTTGCAGCTCGTGGATTAAATGTAAGCGATATTAGTCATGTTTTTAACTTTCATATGCCTTTTGATCCAGATAGTTATGTTCACAGAATAGGAAGAACAGGACGTGCTGGTAAAAAAGGAACAGCAATTACAATCCTAACTCCGATGGAATATCACTCAATGCAAAGAATTGCAAAAAAAGTAGGAACTAGTCTAATACAAAAATTCATTCCAACTGTAAAAGATGTAAATAAAGCTAGATTAGAAAAATTAGCAAATGATATAAAAAATACAAAATTAAATGATGATGCAACAGAGATACTAAATATGCTTGAAAATGATATGGACATGGCTCAAATTGCTCTGAAACTCATATCAATTTTGATGGATAAAAATGCAGTTGCTGGGCCTGATAAAATTGGTTTTGATAAAAAATCTCTAAGCAATATACTAAAAAGATTTTCAGAAAAAGAAAAAAGTAAAAGCAATAGACGCTATGGAAGAAATCCTAGAGCAAGACGTGAAGGCGGTGGAAGAAGCCACTCTTCTCGCCATAGAAACGATAGAAATAGAAACAGACGTAACTCTTAAGTAAACCTTTTTTACATGTAGAGAAAATCTCTACATGTAAATACTTAACTACAAATAAAATACCTCTTAAAAAAACTCTCATTTTAAAAATTACTAAGTTTAGCATATAATCAACCTAACTATTTTATAAAATAAATTTATATTTACTATAATTTTTTCATATTTTTCTTGACTTTATGGTCATATGTGCGATATAATTACGAACATATGTGCATATAAGGAAGTATTTCATGAAATGCTGTGGAAGAAAACGAAAGAGTAGAAATATAGATGCAAATCATGAAGAAATCTGCTTTAAGCCATGTGGTATAAAAGGAGATGAACTAGAAAGCATAACCATATACGATGATGAAATGGAGGCTCTTAGATTGGCTGATTTTGAGTCATTGTATCAACAAGATTGTGCTGATAAAATGAATATATCTAGAACTACTTTTTCGAGGTTAGTTGTATCAGCTAGAAAAAAAGTAACTGATGCTTTGTTAAATCAAAAACTATTGAAAGTAGAATCAAGATAAGGAGAAATTAAATGAGAAATGGTTGCAGGAATGAAAGAAGACAAAATAATTTTTTAGACGGTAGAGGAATGGGTCAAAGAGGTGGTAGAAACCAAAATCCAAATCCTTGTAGAGGTAATGGCGAAGGTTATGGAAGAGGCAATGGTAGAGGAAAAGGAGCTAATCGAAGAGGAGCTCTTCAGTGAAAATCACAATAGCTAGTGGAAAAGGTGGTACTGGAAAAACCACCATTTCCACAAATTTAACATCTTATATATTTTCCATGGGAAGTAAAGTTGTATTATCTGATTTAGATGTGGAAGAGCCAAATTCTGCACTGTTTTTAGAAAGCAAACTTGTTGAAGAAATGGATTTTCATAAAATGGTTCCAAAGTGGGAAAAAGAAAGTTGTACTTTATGTGGAGAGTGTGCAAAAGTTTGTGCTTTTAATGCAATAGTTGCACTCCCAAGTGAAATTTTAACTTTTGAGCAACTTTGTCATAGTTGTTATGCTTGTAGCGAACTTTGCCCTACAAATTCACTTCCTATGAATCCTACAAAAATTGGTCAAATAAGAGAATTTAAAACAGAATATTTCCCTTTTGTTGAGGGTAGATTAGATTTGGGCCAAGAAATGGCTGTACCTCTTATATCTGGAGTAATAAAATACGTTGATAAAAGATTTGATGATTATCTAAAAATATATGATGCGCCTCCTGGTACTAGCTGTCCTGTCATAGAAGCTTCAAAAGAGAGCGATTTTGTCATACTCATAACTGAATCAACACCATTTGGATTAAATGATTTAGAACTTGCCGTTGAGACAATGAGAGTTTTAGATAAAAATTTTGGAGTTGTTATAAATCGACATGGAATTGGTGATGATAAAGTTGAAGAGTATTGCTTAAGAGAAAATATACCAATAATTACAAAAATAAAAAATGATAAAGAAGTTGCAAAACTATACTCAAAAGGCGAATTAATTTATAATAAAATTGAACATTTTCAAAAATCTCTGGATGAAATTGTTTCATTTATAGGAGATATAAAATGAAAGAAATAGTTGTAATTTCAGGAAAGGGAGGCACAGGAAAAACTTCCATAAGTGCTTCTTTTGCATATCTTGAAGGTAAAAATGCAATTATTTGCGATTGTGATGTTGATGCTGCTAATATGCATCTACTTTTAGATGCAAATTTTGATAACCAAGAAGATTTTTATAGTGGTGAAGTAGCTCTAATAGACCAAGAAATTTGTATAAATTGCGGAAAATGTGCTGAAGTATGTAGATTTGAAGCAATTGACGTTATAGATGGACAACATATAGTTGATTCAATTTCTTGTGAGGGGTGTCACTATTGTAGTAGAGTTTGTCCTACTCATGCAATTGAAATGAAGACTCAAAAAGCAGGAGATGTTTTTATATCTAAAATAAAAAATGATGCAAAAATGGTTCATGCAAAACTTGGTTTTGGAGCAGAAAACTCAGGAAAACTTGTAGCTAGAGTTAAAACTTTAGCAAAAGAAGTAGCAAAAAATGAAAATAAAGAGATAATTATAACAGATGGAAGCCCAGGTATTGGATGTCCTGTAATTGCTAGTCTTGGAGGAGCAAGTTTGGTGGTTTTAGTAACTGAACCAACTGTAAGCGGACTTCACGATTTACAAAGAGTTTTAAAACTTATTAAAACTTTTAGCTTAGAAGCAGTTTGTATCATAAATAAATTTGATTTAAATGTTGATATGAGTAAAAAAATAGAAGATTTTTTAGAAAAAGAAAATGTAAAAGTGATAGAAAAACTTCCATATGATGAAACTTTTACAAAAGCTTTAAGCAAAGCAAAACCGATAGTAGAATTAAAAGATGATAGTAATCTATCAAATTTAATAAAAAATAGTTGGAATAAAATAAAGGAGAAAATAGCATGAAGATAGTGTTTACCGCAAAAGGTGAAACTTGGGATAGTTTGATTGATGAGAGATTTGGAAGATGTGAAATGTTTGTCATATTTGATGAAGAAAATAGCAGTCTTAAAGGTGTTTCTAACGCAGAAGTAAAAGATATGGGACATGGAGCAGGACTTCAAATAGCAAAAAAAGTTCTTGATTTAAATCCAGACATTATCATAACAGGCAATGGTGCAGGAGATAAAGCATTACAAGTATTAAGTAAATCAAATGTGAAAATGTACATAGGTGCTGGTGGTATGAGTCTTAAAGAGGCTTATGAAGCTTATAAAAACAATGAATTGAAATTACAATTTTAGGAGATAAAATGAGATTGGTTTTTCCAACAAATGAAAATGAAGGGTATTTAAGTAAAAGAGGAGCACACTTTGGTAAAGCAAGATTTTACACAATCGTGACAATCGAAGATGGTATTATAAAAAATGTTGAAGGCGTACAAAACCCAGGTCATACAACTGGAGCTTGTAGCAATGCTATTACAAATATCTTAAGCTTGAACCCTGATGCACTAATTGTTGGAGGCATTGGTGGGCGTCCTGCACAAGGATTTGCTGAAGCAGGACTTGATGTATATTTTGATCAAGTTAGCCCAACTGTACAAGATAGTATAAAGTTATTTTTGGATGGAAAATTACAAAAACTAGAGGGACAAGGAACTTGTTCTCATAATTAAAATGAATATTTTTAAAAAAATTCTAGATTTTTATATTAGCGGATTTAAAAGTATGAAAGTTGGAAAGAAACTATGGTTAGTTGTGGGAATAAAACTTTTTGTTTTTTTCTTTATACTAAAACTGTTTTTCTTTCCAGATATTCTTAAAACAAAGTTTTCAAATGACGAAGATAGAGCAAACTTTGTCATTGAAAACATAACAAAATAAGGAGATACCATGGATAACTCACTTTTAGTTGAACTTTCACGTGGTCAATTTGCCCTAACAGCACTTTACCATTGGTTGTTTGTTCCTTTAACACTAGGATTGTCATTCATAGTCGCTATCATGGAAACATTATATGTTAAGACTAATGATCCTGAGTGGAAAAAAATAACTAAGTTTTGGATGACGCTTTTTGCTATAAACTTTGCAATCGGTGTTGCAACTGGTATTATCATGGAGTTTGAGTTTGGTACAAACTGGTCAAACTACTCATGGATAGTAGGAGATATCTTTGGAGCTCCTTTAGCCATCGAAGGAATTATGGCATTTTTTATGGAATCTACATTTTTTGCCATTATGTTTTTTGGCTGGAATAAAGTTTCAAAAAAAATCCATCTTCTTTCTACTTGGTTAGTTGCGATTGGCTCAAACCTATCTGCTTTATGGATACTAGTAGCAAATGGTTGGATGCAAAATCCAGTTGGTATGGAGTTTAATGTAGATACTGCAAGATTTGAGATGAGAAGCTTCTTTGATGTTCTTTTCAACCCTGTAGCTGTATCAAAGTTTTTACATACTGTAAGTAGTGGTTATGTCATGGGTTCACTCTTTGTTGTTGGAGTTAGTTCATGGTTTTTACTTAAAAAAAGAGATGTATTGTTTGCTAAAAGAAGTATCATTGTTGGTGCTTCATTTGGACTTTTGGTATCTATTTTCTTAATCATAACAGGAGATGAATCAGCTCACGAAGTTGCCCTAAAACAACCGACAAAACTTGCAGCCATGGAAGGTCTATATGAAGGCCATAAAAGAGCTGGCATAGTTGCAATTGGTCAGTTAAATACAGACAAAAAAATAGGCAATACAACACAAGATGAATTTGTTTGGAAGATAGAAATTCCATATGCTCTCTCTTTTTTAGGCTTTAGAAATATAGATGCTTTTGTTCCTGGTATAAATGAACTTGTTTTAGGAGATAAAAAGCACAACATACTTCCAGCAAATGAAAAAATAAAAAATGGTAAAATTGCAATAAACTCTCTTAAAGCTTATAAAGAAGCAAAACAAAAAAATGATTTAGAAGCTTCTAAAACTGCTTTAAAAGATTTTAGAACTTATGAAAAATATTTGGGATATGGTTACTTAAAAAAACCAGAACAAATTATACCTCCTGTTGGAATTACTTTTTATAGCTTTCAC
The DNA here is from genome assembly GCF_054408545.1 of Sulfurospirillum sp. 1307. Classification (NCBI taxonomy): domain Bacteria; kingdom Pseudomonadati; phylum Campylobacterota; class Epsilonproteobacteria; order Campylobacterales; family Sulfurospirillaceae; genus Sulfurospirillum; species Sulfurospirillum sp. 1307. The sequence continues at coordinate 2,075,640 of NZ_CP176011.1, forward strand.
ATAATGGTAGGACTAGGTAGCTGGTTTGCAGGTCTATTTTTATTGCTATTATATCTTTCAATGACAGGTAAAATAGAAGGAAAAAATCTACTTTTCAAAGCAGCTATATTTTCAATACCTCTAGGATATCTTGCAGGAGAAGTTGGATGGATAGTTGCTGAAGTTGGAAGACAACCATGGGCTATAGAAGAAATGCTCCCAGTAGGTGTTGCAACTTCTCAGTTAGATACTACATCTGTTCTTATTACAATGTCTTTATTTGCGATTGTATTTACAGCCCTTTTGATAGCAGAAATAAAGATAATGATAACACAGATAAAACTTGGTTACAAGGAGTCATAAATGTTTGAAACTTTATCTTATTTAACACTACAACAATATTGGTGGTTTTTAGTTTCACTTTTAGGTGCTCTATTTGTTTTTCTTACATTTGTTCAAGGAGGACAAACACTTCTTAATAAAATTGCAACAAATGAAGAACAAAAAGATATGCTAGTAGCATCGCTAGGAAGAAAATGGGAGCTTGGATTTACTGCTTTAGTTATGTTTGGCGGAGCTTTATTTGCTGCTTTTCCACTTTTTTATGCTGTTAGTTTTGGAGGAGCATACTATGTTTGGATGGCTATACTTTTTTGTTTTGTGATTCAAGCTGTATCTTACGAATATAGAAAAAAACCAGATAATTTTCTAGGTCAAAAAACTTTTGAAACTTTTCTTTATATCAATGGAAGCTTAGGCATAATTCTCATAGGAATAGCTGTGGGAACACTTTTTAGCGGAGGAAATTTTATAGTAAATGAGTTAAATTTATCCTCATGGACACTTTCAAGTAGAGGGTTAGAAGCAGTTTTAAATCCTTTTAATGTTGTATTTGGATTTACTGTATTTTTCCTAGCAAGAGTTCAAGCAAGTATATATTTTCTAAACAATATAGACGATGCTAACATAGAAAATCAAACTAGAAAACAACTAAGATATGACTCTATATTTTTTGTAGGATTTTTTATCTTACTTGCTATTATGCTTTTAATGATGAGTGGATTTTCATATAATGAAAGTGGATTTTTTATAGAAAAATATAAATTCTTATTAAATTTTTTAGCAAACCCAATTTTACTTCTACTCTTTTTAGCCGGAACTTTGATGGTTTTATATGCTATCTTTGTGTCTTTGTTCAAAGAGAGTAAAAAAGGCATTTGGTTTAGTGGAATTGGAACAGTCTTAGTTGTACTTAGTCTATTTTGTTTACTGGGTTTTAATCATACAGCTATTTATCCATCTCTTAGCAACATCCAAAGCTCACTAAGCATAGAAAACAGTTCAGGCTCTCACTACACGCTAAGTGCTATGAGTTATGTTTCACTCATGGTTCCTATTGTTTTAGGATACATCATCCTAGTATGGAGATCTATGGATAAAACAAAGATTACATCTGAAGAAATCCAATCAGATAAGCATCACTATTAAGGAGAAAAAATGGAACCTATAAGTTACACAGCTGGAATGATTTGGTACGCTAGTTGGCCAGTTTTGATATATGTATCATACAAATTTGTCTCTATAAATATTGATCATTTTGAAGACAATATCAAATAAATTTGACATACAAAGAGAAGTATAACTTCTCTTTGTATTCTTTCTTAAAATTTTTTCATAAATATATATTTCAACTATAATTATAATAATAAAAATATATAATTGTAGTTTAAATTTATAAAAAGGCTTTTTATGAAAAGAATGTTATTTAAAGAAAAGTATCCAGTTTGTACATTAGAAGTACTAAAAAGTGAAATTAAATATAAACACATAGATGAAATCATAACTTTTTTAAGAAACAAAATAGAAGAAAATCCTGTTGCTACTTTTATAGCTATATTTGATCAGTTTGAACATTGTAAAAAAAACAATGGTACTGCACAAGAAGGACTGATTGGTGCAAAAAACTTGGTGTTTTGTTTAGGTAAAGATATCCCATCAAGTAAAATTATGGCTGTAAAACCTAGATCTATCGGAATAAGTGAATTTGAAGATAAATTTGAATTGGGTATTCTTGAAGTACCAAATGCTGAAGCTCATATAACTTTACAGAGCTGGATAATGGAAATCAAAAACTAAAAACATAACCCTCATTGATTTGAGGGTTTCAATTTCTCCTTCTATACTCTTCGTATCCAAACTCTCTTATTAGATCAATTTCTCCATTTTCTCTAAGAACTCTTAAATCAGGAAGTTTTATGCCATTGAAAGTTGTATTTTTTACAATCGTATAGTGAATTTGATCTTCAAAGATGATTTTATCTCCTACTTTTAAAGGCTCATCAAAACTATAATCCCCCATGATATCACCTGCAAGACAAGTATTGCCAGCTAATCTATAAGTGTATTTTTTTACATTTGGCTCTGCTGCTCCTCTTACTTCTGCGCGATATGGCATAGCTAGAGTATCAGGCATATGAGCTTCTGCTGAACTATCTAGTATGGCTATTTTCATACCATTGTCTACGATATCAAGAACGCTTGCATGTAGCGAACCTGTTTCCCAGCCCACAGCTTCTCCTGGTTCTAAGTAAACTTGTACATCATATCTACTTTTAAAATCTTTGATGAGTTTTATAAGTTTTTTTACATCATAGCCCTTTTTTGTTATATGATGCCCTCCTCCCGACTTAGGACATAAATTCCAAAGAAAAGCCTATATTACGGAGTTTGAAAATTATTTTAGGCACTACATTGGATTGATTATTTTAATATTGATGGTCTAGTTGTTATTGGAACTTCCATGAGTTTATAAATTTTTTTAGCTTCGTCAGATACCCTTGAAGGCATTGCGAACTTTTTGTCTGTAGCAGTATCATACAGTATAGATGTTTGTATACTAAGAAGTATCTGTCGTATTTTTTCAGGGGATAGTTTTTTATATTGTAGTCTTATTCTGTATTCTAAATATCTAACTAGTGTAAATGCCATAAAAGATATAGCAAGATGAGCTTTTACACGACTAGGCTTCCAGTGATAGATTGGTCTTATTTTTAAATCATGTTTTGTGATTCTAAAACTCTCCTCTACTTGCCATAGATTTGAGTATTGATGAATCAGTTCTTCATTGGATAAAGTTTCATTGTTGGTAATAATACCTTTTAATCCATCCCATGCTGCATCTTCTGCTATCTTCTCTTCATTAAGGGTAATAGATAAATCACATGACCTGTTTTTATCACTGCTCTTTAGTTGTAGATACTTTTTGTATCCATTATTGGATAATTGAGATTTTACAGACTTTGAGTTTTCTAATCTCTTTTTGAGTTTACTAATAGCCTTTTCTCTATCATGCTTATCTTTTTTTGCTCTTTTTTTAGAGTATGAGATAAGAAGTTTTTTACCATTATAATCAAGAGTCTTTATTTTAGTATCATCATTAAGTTCTGTATAATCATCAGTTTTTAATATCTGCTCTTTATATGTTTTTGCCATAGTCTTTATTTTAGCACCTACGATATAGGTCATATTTTTATTTTTATCAAACTCTTCTAAATTTGTTTTATTAAACATTCCAGCATCTGCTACATATACAATCTTATCTACTTTAAACTCATCTTCTATCTCTTTAAGTGAAGGTATTATTGTATGACCATCAAAGGTATCTCCACTAAATGCTTTATACCCTACAGGTAGTCCTTGCTTTGTTACAAGTAGTGCAAGTACTACTTGAGGTTGATTAAACTTACCATCTTTTGAGTATCCATTTTTTCTGATTGCCTCTTCTGCATCTTCTGGATTATCTATATCCTCACTAAAACTTTCAAAGTAAAGGGTAGTTGCATCAAAGTAGATAACATCTATTTTATCATCAAGTAGTGATTTCGTTTGAGTAAGTACAAGTTTATTTAGTTTTTTTATCTGTTTATCATCTATCATATCCATCATGCGGTAAACAGTTTTTAGATTGAGATTCACTCCAAACTTTGAAGCAAGCATATCTACACTAGCACTTTTAGAATCAGGATTTGCAACTCTTGCTAATACTATCTCTTTAAGTGCTTTAGATATTGCAACATGTCTAGTTGCATTAGGAATAATACTTTTAAAATTGATTTCATCATAAAGTTTTCCATATATCTCATGAATACCTTTAATAATCCTATCCTCTTCTAGCATATCAAGAAGATTTACATCGTAATCTTCTCTATTGACCTCTTTTTCTCTATTTGCAAACTCTTTATCTTTTCTATCACTAGCACGATTCTCCATATCTTCTATCTCTTGTGGAGAATAGAGTGGCAGTTGATTTTTAGACTCCAGCTCTGCTTTAATGGAAACAGCAAGTGATTTTAACTCTTGAAGTTCATTATCATCAAGTGCAACTCCCACATGTTTTATAATCTTTTGCTTAACTTTAGAACCTATTCGCTGAGAATTAACAATCTGTACTGATTTTCTTGGACTATTCGGCGTACTTTTTACTCTTATAAACATAAAAAGAAGTATAGCATATTTTAGTAAATATTAGAAGTTATCAATAATAACTAGGCACTACAATTTTTACTAAAAAATTATAGCCCTATTTTAAGGAATTTTTTGGTTATTGATGTAGTGCTTTTGTCCTAAGTCAGGACAATATCAAATAAATTTGACATACAAAGAGAAGTATAACTTCTCTTTGTATTCTTTCTTAAAATTTTTTCATAAATATATATTTCAACTATAATTATAATAATAAAAATATATAATTGTAGTTTAAATTTATAAAAAGGCTTTTTATGAAAAGAATGTTATTTAAAGAAAAGTATCCAGTTTGTACATTAGAAGTACTAAAAAGTGAAATTAAATATAAACACATAGATGAAATCATAACTTTTTTAAGAAACAAAATAGAAGAAAATCCTGTTGCTACTTTTATAGCTATATTTGATCAGTTTGAACATTGTAAAAAAAACAATGGTACTGCACAAGAAGGACTGATTGGTGCAAAAAACTTGGTGTTTTGTTTAGGTAAAGATATCCCATCAAGTAAAATTATGGCTGTAAAACCTAGATCTATCGGAATAAGTGAATTTGAAGATAAATTTGAATTGGGTATTCTTGAAGTACCAAATGCTGAAGCTCATATAACTTTACAGAGCTGGATAATGGAAATCAAAAACTAAAAACATAACCCTCATTGATTTGAGGGTTTCAATTTCTCCTTCTATACTCTTCGTATCCAAACTCTCTTATTAGATCAATTTCTCCATTTTCTCTAAGAACTCTTAAATCAGGAAGTTTTATGCCATTGAAAGTTGTATTTTTTACAATCGTATAGTGAATTTGATCTTCAAAGATGATTTTATCTCCTACTTTTAAAGGCTCATCAAAACTATAATCCCCCATGATATCACCTGCAAGACAAGTATTGCCAGCTAATCTATAAGTGTATTTTTTTACATTTGGCTCTGCTGCTCCTCTTACTTCTGCGCGATATGGCATAGCTAGAGTATCAGGCATATGAGCTTCTGCTGAACTATCTAGTATGGCTATTTTCATACCATTGTCTACGATATCAAGAACGCTTGCATGTAGCGAACCTGTTTCCCAGCCCACAGCTTCTCCTGGTTCTAAGTAAACTTGTACATCATATCTACTTTTAAAATCTTTGATGAGTTTTATAAGTTTTTTTACATCATAGCCCTTTTTTGTTATATGATGCCCTCCTCCAAAATTTATCCACTTCATTTTTGGTATAAATTCACCAAATTTTTCTTCAAAAGCTTTTAAAACTTCTTCTAAGGCACTTGCATCTTGTTCACAAAGAGCATGAAAATGAAGTCCTTCAACTCCTTCAATTTTATCTTTTTGAAAATTTTTTCTTGTAATTCCAAGCCTACTGTAAAGCCCACAAGGATTATACAAATCAACAGGTGCTGATGATACTTCAGGATTCACTCTCAGACCGATTGAGCCTTGTATCTTATCTTTATATCTTTCTAACTGCGAAAAAGAGTTAAAAACAACATGTTGCGAGAGTGTATCTATCTCATCTATTTCATCATCTTTAAAAGCTGGAGAAAAAGTATGAATTTCTCCTTTAAAATACTCTTTTGCAAATTTAGCTTCATGCAAACCACTACATGTACAACCATCTAGATACTCGCTTACCAAATCAGCCAAGCCACTAAATGCAAAGCCCTTTAAAGCAAGGAGTATCTTTGCTCCACTCTCATCTTTGACATATTTTAAAAGTTCTAAATTTTTGCGAAGAAGCTTTTCTTCACATAAATAATATGGTGTTTTCATTTCTTCTTCTTAGCAACACTACTAAGCATAACAACTCCTATGATAGCTGCTACAAAAGATGCTCCAAAGATGCCGATTTTAGCAGCTGCGATTAAACTCTCATCTGCAAAAGCAAGGCTAGTTATAAAAATAGACATAGTAAATCCAATACCAGCTAAAAATCCAACTGCTATAACTTCATTCCAAGATATATTTTCTGGTTTGCTAACTATCTTTAGTTTAGACATGATATATGTAAAACCAATTATGCCTATTGGTTTTCCTACTACCAATCCTACAAAGATTCCAAGAACAACAAATATATGCTCGCTAACTGAGCTAAAATCTATCATCACTCCTGCATTTGCAAATGCAAAAACCGGCATAATAAAATATGCACTAAAACCATGAAGCAGATGCTCTAATCTTACTAATGGATTTTGAACTTTATCATAGCCAGTAGCGATAGTTTCAAGCGCATCAATTTGCTTATGATTTAGTATAGGTATTTCATCTATATTTTTTTCAAATTCATCTAGTGCTTTTTTTGTAAATTTGATAAAATTTCTTTCTTTAACTTCTGATTTTATAGGAATTGCAAATGCAAGCAATACTCCGGCAATCGTTGCATGTATTCCAATAGCGTGTATATATACCCAAAGGAAAACTCCCAATATCATATATGGCCAAAGAGATTTAACGCCTTTTATTTTAATACCCCAAATAATCCCATAAATAACTGCTACATGTAGAAAATAAATACTATGTATTTCACTTGTATAAACAGTCGCTACTACTAAAACTGCACCCAAATCATCTACCACAGCCAAAGAAACAAGAAATAGCTTTAAAGTAGGACTTACTTTATCTCCTAACAAAAGAAGTATTCCAAGCGCAAAAGCGATATCAGTAGCCATTGGTATTCCAAAGCCTATTGGACTAGAAGCATTAAGACCTACATAAATCAATGCAGGTATTACCATACCTCCAACTGCTGCTACGACTGGAAATGAAGCTTGTTTTACACTAGATAGTTCACCAATAAGCAACTCTCTTTTTATCTCCAAGCCAACCATAAGAAAAAAGAGTGCCATTAAACCATCATTTATCCATTGAGTTAAACTCATAGATACGGTTGCACCTCCAAGAGTAACACCAAGATGCATATGCCAAAGGTCATAATACTCTTGAGACCAAGGAGAATTAGCAACAATCACTGCAAGCAAAGTTGCACCAAAAAGCAAAAGTCCACTTAGTGACTCTTTTGATATAAAATCGCTCAAAGCTTCTACATATCTAGTCAATTTTTATCCTTTTAATTATTTAATCAATTCTATATAGAATTTTATCTAAAAAACTTGAACTTAGCACCCTTTTTAAAAACCAAAATAACTTTGTAGGAAAAGTTACTCTATATCTTGGTTTAACTTTTTTAGAATTTATAGCTTTTAATAGTACCTCAAAAACAGCCTTTTCTCCCAAAGTAAAAGGGGCATCACCCTTGTTTTGTAATCTTTTTAAAGTTTGCTCATACACTTTTACATGTACACTTGATTTTATGTCGATATTTTCTTTAAATTTTTGCAATGCATTTTTTCTAAAAGCACTTCTAATTGGACCTGGCTCAATCAAAACAACATCAATGCCACTTCCTTTTAATTCCAATCTAAGTGTATCACACAAACCCTCAATTGCATATTTACTTGCATTGTATGCACCTCTATATTTCATCGATATAAAACCTAAAACTGATGAATTATAAATAATCCTTCCAAAACCATTTTTTCTCATTATTGGAATTACTAGATTTGTAAGTTCTTGTGTTCCAAAAACATTTGTTTCAAACTGCTCTTTTAAAACTTCCCTACTTAAATCTTCAACGGCTCCTGGCTGACCAAATGCTGCGTTATTAAATAAAATATCGATTTTTGAATTGCTCTTTTTAACTATCCAATCAAGCGCTTCATTTATACTATTTGAATCGTTTAAATCTAGTCTATGGGCTTTTAAACCTTCCCTTTGCAATCTATCAACATCTTCTTGACTTCTACATGTAGCATAAACATTAAATCCACATTTATCTAACTCTTTAGCACAAAAATAGCCTATGCCAGAAGAGCAACCAGTGATAAGTATATTCATCAAAAAGTCATCAAAGGTTTTCCAGATTTTGCCCAATCACTCAAAAGCTCTCCTGTATAAAACAAATCTATCCCACAAGAGAGTAAGCTATCCTCCAAACCAAGATTTTGGGCACACTTTTTACATGCTACAACTTTCACTCCAGCGTCTATCATCTCTTTTATTTTAGCCTGAAGTTCTTCATCCTCTTTTAAAATCTCTTGTGAAGCTCCCCAAATCAACAAAGTGACTTCATCAAACCAAGATTTTAATTTTGCATTTAGAGTATATAAAAACACCATGTTTTTTATTGTATCTTTATTATCAGTCGTCCAAACAACCATAAGTTCATTTTTCATAGTAGTACCTTTTTTTATAAATTATAACATAATTGATTTTTGGAGATTGGGCTGAATATTTCAGCCCATATTTTTATTTTACTTCGTAGGTTTCGTCTGGATCCATTTCTATAATTTTCCAAGGAAGTCCTTGCTTGTTTAACTCTTCCATAAATGGTTTTGCATCAAACTGTTCCATATTGAAAACTCCCTTGCCGCTCCAAATGCTTTTCATTATCATTTTAGAGCCAATCATAGCTGGAACTCCTGTTGTATAACTAACAGCTTGTGCTCCAGTTTCACGGTAACACTCTTGGTGGTCGCAAGTGTTGTAAATGTATATTTTTTTAGGCTTATTGTCCTTAAATCCACTAATAACACAGCCTATATTGGTTTTTCCAACTGTTCTTGGGCCTAGACTAGCAGGATCAGGAAGTAAAGTTTTTAAAAATTCCATTGGAATTATCTCCATGCCATTATGTTTAACTGGCTCAATTCCTAACATTCCTACATTTTCTAAACACTTCATATGAGTCAAATAACTCTCACCAAAAGTCATAAAAAATCTTATTCTTTTTAGTCCTTTGATATTTTGAACCAAACTTTCCATCTCTTCATGATATAAAAGATAACTATCTTTTGGGCCAACTTCAGGATAGTCCCAAACCATTTTTATCTGCATTGGCTTAGTTTCAATCCATTTGCCATCTTCCCAATATCTTCCATTACTACTAACTTCTCTTAAATTGATCTCTGGATTAAAATTTGTAGCAAAAGGATATCCATGATCACCGGCATTACAATCAAGTATATCTATGTAATTTATCTCATCAAAAAGATATTGTTGTGCATACGCACAATATACATTAGTAACTCCTGGATCAAAACCACTCCCTAAAAGAGCCATAATTCCAGCATCTTTAAAATCTTTATCTTTTGCCCATTGAAGCTTATACTCAAACTTCGCCTCATCAGGATGCTCATAATTTGCAGTATCTACATAATGAACATTAGTTTTCACACAAGCATCCATAATAGTTAAATCTTGATAAGGAAGAGCTACATTTAAAACCAAATCTGGATTTACCTTTTTTATAAGCTCAACTAACTCCTCAGTATCATCTGCATTAACACTTGCTGTATTTATTGTTATATTAAGCTCTTTTTGTATCTCACTGGCAATTTTATCACACTTTGATTTTGTTCTACTTGCCAAAGTAATTTCACTAAAAACATCACTATTCATAGCACATTTTTTCGTAGCAACTCTACTAACTCCACCTGCACCTATTATTAAAATTTTTCCCATTACTATATCACCTTATTTTAATGTGTTTAATATAATCCTAGCCAAAGCTAGCGCTTTTGAGCGATGGCTCAACTCTTTTTTTACACTCTCATCTAACTCACCAATAGTTTTATCAAATCCAAGTGGTATAAACATAGGGTCATATCCAAAGCCATTATTTCCTCTAGCTTCATCAATAACATTTCCATACATCCAACCATGCACGCAAAACTCACCTCTATCACAAATTATACCAATAGACGCTGTATAATAAGCTGGTGTTTTTTTAATCCCCTTATCTTTTAATGTCTCAAGAAGTTTATTTAGATTATCTTTAGCACTTGCATTAATTCCTGCATATCTTGCACTATAAATCCCTGGAGTATGACCTAGCGCATTTACACTTATGCCACTATCATCACTCATAACAATTGCACTTTTATCATCAAGCGCTTCATAAACCGCCCTTGCTTTTATAAGAGCATTTTCTTTAAAACTATCTCCATCTTCTACAATCTCAAAAGGAGTCATCACTTCACTAAAAGCATAAACATCAAAATCTTCCATCCAAGCTTTTAACTCTTTTAATTTACCTTGATTTGAACTTGCCAATATAATCTTCACAAATATCCTTTACATGTAAAAAGATATTTTATCATTTTTATATAAAAGATTCCACATTTATTCCATCTTAAAAATATATAATTCGTCATACAAATGAAAAGGATATAAAATGTTAAATCAAGGAAACTGGGATGGCATGGGCCATATGGGAAATTTCATGGGAGGAGGATTTATGTTTTGGATATTGATTTTAATAGTAGGATTTTTATTGGTTGGTTTTTTTAAAAATAACAATAATTATCAACCAAAAGAAGATAATGCTTTAGATGTTTTAAAAAAAAGATTTGCAAACAGCGAGATTTCTGAAGAAGAGTATCTTTCAAAAAAACAAATTTTAAATCAATGATTCTTTACATATAAAACTAAATAAAGTTAAGATACAATATTTTTATGAAAATACTATTACTAGAAGATGATGAAATTTTAAATGAGATAATTAGCTCTTTTTTACTAAAAAAAGGTTATGAGGTAGAGAGTTTGTTTGATGGGGAAGAAGCTCAAGATATTTTGTATGCAAAAAGTTTTGACTTACTACTTCTTGATGTCAATGTACCAAATATAAACGGTTTTGAATTGCTCAAGGATTTAAGAAAACAAAACATCAATACTCCTGCTATTTTCATAACTTCACTTAATGAAACAGAAGATTTAAAAGAGGGATTTTTAAGTGGTTGTGATGATTATATTAAAAAACCTTTTGAGTTTGAAGAGTTAGAAATCAGGATCAATAATATAAAACGATTGTGTAAAATAGAATCTTTACATGTAGAAAAAATTTCTGAAAATATTTCATACAATTTTCAAAATTTATCTTTACATGTAGAAGATCAAATATTTACATTATCAAAAAAAGAATCACAAATTTTGGAATATTTTATAAAAAATAAAAACAGAACAATATCTGTAGATGAATTATGTTGCAATATTTGGGCATATGAAGACATTCCAACAAATTCAACTGTTAGAACTTATATAAAAAACCTCAGAAAAATCTTAGGAGAAAATATAATAAAAACAATAAAAGGAGTTGGATATAGTCTTAACTAAAGAGGAAAAAAGAACTTTTTACGGTTTTTTAGGTTTATATCTAGGTTTAGCACTGTTTTTGATTTCTATCATAGCATGGCTTTTTTATTATACTAGTAGTAAAAACCAAGAGGAATTAGTCATATCCAAAATGCAAATAAATGCAAGCAAATTGGCTAGTAAGATAATTCAAGCCCATATGAAAGGATTAAATTTAGATTTAGAAAAATTAAAGGTTGATTCAGGTTTTGAATATGGACTTTTTGATAAAAAGAAAAGAGCTATTTATAAAGAATTCAAACAAGACATTGATTTGACAAAAAATATTATAAAACAAAACAATTCACTGTTCTTCGTTGACACTGGATCATCTGAACATCTAGCAGTATCATATGTGGTGATAAAAGAGAATTATTTAAAAGAAATCCTTAAAAATTTAAAAAATAAAATTATTTTGATAACAATTATTGGATATTTTGTAACAGCATTTGTTGGTTTTTATCTAGCGAAACTTTTTATATATCCTATCCAAAGCCAAAGAGAAAAATTAAATAAATTTATAAAAGATACAACTCACGAGCTAAATACACCAATATCAGCAATTTTGTTATGCACCAATAGTGAGCTAAATGAGAGCAACAAAGAGGTTATAAAATTAAGCGCTAAAAAGATATCAAATTTATATAAAGATTTAACATATATAACTCTAAAAAATAATATAAAAAAAGAGATTAAGCTTTTAGATATATCTGCTATTTTAAAAGAGGAATTAGAATTTTTCAATAAACTTGCTAAGAAAAAAAATATTTCAATTGAATCTAAAATAAAACAATCTTTAATCAAAATTGATAAAGAAGATTTTACAAGACTCATTAACAACCTAATATCCAACGCTCTTAAATATACAAAAAGAAATGGACACATAAAAATATCTTTGAGTGAAAATGAACTAATCATTGAAGACAATGGAGTAGGAATAGAAAAAGAGAAGCTAAACAAAATACACGAAAGATACTACAGAGCAAATGATGAGATTGGTGGTTTTGGAATTGGACTTGATATCGTTAATAGTATAGTTAAACAATATAACATAAAATTAAACATTATCAGTGAAAAAAACAAAGGAAGCAAATTTATTTTAAAATTTTAAACTTCAAAATTTCTCCACGCAAATTACACAAGAAAAATGTAGAATTACGCTATGAAAAAAATAGCACTTATTTTAATACTAACAAAGTTATTACTTGCAGACTCTCAAGGAGATGCTCTTTATAACTCATGCAAATTTTGTCATGGGTATAAAGGTGAAAAAAAGTATATGAATGTAGTTGAGCCTATTTCAAGACTAGACAAAAAATCTTTGGTTTACATGCTAAAAGAATACAAAAAAGGTACACTTGATAATTATGGCTATGGAAATATTATGAAAATGCAAATGAGAAATGTGCCAGATAATCTTATAGATAAATTAGCACAACACATAAAGGAACTAAAATGAAAAAATTGCTACTTGTATTAAGCTTTGCACTATCGTTTAGCTACGCTGAAATGCCAAAAGACATGGTCGTATACAAAACACCATATTGTGGATGTTGTACAAATTGGATTGCTCAAATGAAAGAGAAAGGCTTTAATATAAAAACTATAGTACAAGATAATTTTGATGCTTTAAAAATGAAAAGTGGAATCACTAGAGATACAGCTTCTTGCCATACTGCATTTATTGGAGGCTATGTCATAGAAGGTCATGTTAATTATTCTGCTATTAAGAGATTATTAGAAGAAAAACCAAAAGACATTATAGCTCTTAGTGTACCTGGCATGGTAATAGGAAGCCCTGGTATGGAAATGGGCAATAAAAAAATGCCTTATAATATCATAGCTATCAAAAAAGATGGCTCACAGGTAATTTACGAGAGGCATTAAACTGCCTCTTCTTTTAAAATCTCTTTAATACCCAAAAAGAGAGTTTCTATGCACTCTTTTTCGCTAACTCCCAATCTTCGTTTGTTACTTATATCAAATATACCATCTTTACTGTTAGAGTGTTCTCCATCTATACCTCTTATTTGAAGGTCAAAATTATTGGCTAATTGATTTAGTTTATCCATGTCTTTTGATAATTTCTCAAGTTTTACATGTACACTAGCTCGCATAGCAGTTCCTAGGTTTGTTGGGCAACTTGTTATGTATCCATACTTTTCATGATATAAAAAGTTTAGAGTATTTTCTAATTCTTTGATATATTTAACCAAGCGATTATATACTTCACTTAAATTTCCGCCTTTTTGCATAGAAATGATACGAAGCTGGTCTTCTTCATTTATCCAAACTAAAAAAGTTTTATCATCATTTAAAAAAATCCCTCTGCCACTTGGCCAATCATTATTTAATCCAGCCTCTTTTAGAAATCTATCTCCTTGTTTAAATAAAAAATGCTCTTTTACAAGCTCCTCTTTTTCATCATCACTCAAATTTTCTAAAGAGTAGTATGTACCTTTACATGTAAGATTGCTAAGCGCGTCTTTTACTTTTTTTTCAACTTCTAATCTTTGCTCTTTTGAGATATTTGTTCCAAGTGGGAAATCAGCTAAATTTCTTCCTACTCTAACTCTAGTTGAAATTACCAAAGGATTATCAAAATCACCTACTTCAAAAGGACTCAAATCACTTTTATGCACACCACTAAATTTGTGGTATTCTTGTATGATTGGATCCATCAGAGCAGAAAACAAATCATAACTCTCTTTATCTCCTGCATAAACTCCAATAGAGCTATCAGGATTTTTTAAGCCAGAATTGATAAGCTTATCAAGAGTATATCCATAAGCAGTTTTTTTATCTTGCAACTCTTTTTTAACCTCATTTGTTAAATACTTTTTCATCAATGATGACATGATTTCTCCCTTTGTTTTTTTTGTACTATATTGTACCTAAAGTTTAATTAGGGTAATATATATCTTAATTAAATTTTAGGAAGTTTAAAATGATGAAAAAGATTATGCCAATTACAGCTATTATTGGCTTAAGATTTATGGGTTTATTTATAGTACTACCTGTCTTGTCCGTTTATGCACTAGGATTAAAAGGAGCAAATGAATTTTTAGTAGGTCTTACAATTGGTGGATACGCACTGACGCAAATGCTTTTGCAAGTTCCATTTGGAATGCTCTCAGACAAGATAGGAAGAAAGATAACCATAACAATAGGTCTTATAATATTTACAATAGGCTCAATCATATGTGGAATTAGTGAAAATATTTATACGCTAATGTTAGGAAGATTTATACAAGGAGCAGGTGCCATTGGTGCAGTTGCTACTGCTATGATTAGTGATATGGTAAAAGAAGAAGTTCGCGCTAAAGCTATGGCAGTTATGGGCGGAAGTATAGCTATGTCATTTGCACTTTCAATGATGATTGGCCCGCTAGTAGCTGGATATTTTGGTATTGATAAACTCTTTTATCTAGTAGCCATCTTATCAATAATAGCTATAATCATACTATATACAAAAGTACAAAATCCTCCAAAAATCAAACATAGTTATGATAACAGTGAAAAACAGCTTTTAGATATATTAAAAAATAAAGATTTGATGAAAATGAACATCACCAATATGCTTCAAAAAGGTATGATGACTTTAGCATTTTTGATAATCCCTATTTTAATGGCAAAAGAGTTTGGTTGGGTAAAAAAAGATTTATGGATGGTTTATGTTCCTGCTATGATTTTTGGAGTTCTCGCTATGGCTCCTTCTGCAATCATTGGAGAAAAATACCACAAAGCAAAAGAGATGCTAATGCTAGGAATCATCTTTTTTGCGATAAGCTATACAATCATGGGATATGCAAGTAGCTCAACTGTTTTTATCATAGGAGTTATAATCTTTTTTATCGGTTTTAATATGCACGAACCTCTGATGCAATCAATGGCAAGTAAATTTCCAAGAATCCATCAAAAAGGAACGGCTCTTGGTATCTTTAACTCGTTTGGATATATAGGAACATTCATAGGTGGTGTTTTTGGAGGATATTTTCTTCAGCACTACGGTATCCAAGAAATATCTTGGGTGATAATAGCAGTAGCCTTTGTATGGTTATTTTTAGTGGCTAGCATCACAAATCCAAAAATCAATAAAAATCTATATCTAAATTACTCAGATATAAATCTTGAAAAAGCTGAAAAATTACACAATATAGACGGTATTATAGAGTGGTATAAAAACGAAAGCGAAGCGATACTGATAGTCAAATACAATACTCTTGATACAAATAAAGAGATAATAGAAGAGTTTTTAGCTATAAAATCTTGATTTTACTATTTTTTATCTCTCTTGGCGCTGCTACCTTACTTCCTGGTGGCAGCGAATTATATTTTTTGTATGAGTTAAATAAATCTCCTGATTTAAAATATCTCATTTTATTTATAGCAACTCTTGGCAACACCCTAGGCTCAGTTGTTAACTTTTTTTTAGGAAAGTACGCTTCATCTTGGGCAGTCAAAAAAAACTATATAAAATCTTTACATGTAGAAAAAGCTAAAACATACTTTGATAAGTATGGAGTCTTCGCCCTACTTCTTGCTTGGACTCCTATCATCGGAGACCCCATCACATTTGTAGCAGGGATTTTGAGGTATAACTTTTTAAAATTTTTAGTTTTAGTGACCATATCAAAACTTGCACGTTATGCTTTTTTACTCTATATGTTTACTGCTGTAGTATCTTAATCTATAAAAGTGCGACAATCCATTCACATAGTTTATTCATACTGTCTGATTCTTTGTTACTAATAAAAAGTGCTGGTTTATTTTTTCTATTGTTTTTTACATCACTTCTCATTAAATCTAAATCTACTTTTACATAAGGTGCTAGATCTGTTTTGTTAATTACCAACAGATCACTAAAAAGAAGTCCTGCTCCTTTTTTTCCTGACTTAGGACAAAAGCACTACATCAATAACCAAAAAATTCCTTAAAATAGGGCTATAATTTTTTAGTAAAAATTGTAGTGCCTAGTTATTATTGATAACTTCTAATATTTACTAAAATATGCTATACTTCTTTTTATGTTTATAAGAGTAAAAAGTACGCCGAATAGTCCAAGAAAATCAGTACAGATTGTTAATTCTCAGCGAATAGGTTCTAAAGTTAAGCAAAAGATTATAAAACATGTGGGAGTTGCACTTGATGATAATGAACTTCAAGAGTTAAAATCACTTGCTGTTTCCATTAAAGCAGAGCTGGAGTCTAAAAATCAACTGCCACTCTATTCTCCACAAGAGATAGAAGATATGGAGAATCGTGCTAGTGATAGAAAAGATAAAGAGTTTGCAAATAGAGAAAAAGAGGTCAATAGAGAAGATTACGATGTAAATCTTCTTGATATGCTAGAAGAGGATAGGATTATTAAAGGTATTCATGAGATATATGGAAAACTTTATGATGAAATCAATTTTAAAAGTATTATTCCTAATGCAACTAGACATGTTGCAATATCTAAAGCACTTAAAGAGATAGTATTAGCAAGAGTTGCAAATCCTGATTCTAAAAGTGCTAGTGTAGATATGCTTGCTTCAAAGTTTGGAGTGAATCTCAATCTAAAAACTGTTTACCGCATGATGGATATGATAGATGATAAACAGATAAAAAAACTAAATAAACTTGTACTTACTCAAACGAAATCACTACTTGATGATAAAATAGATGTTATCTACTTTGATGCAACTACCCTTTACTTTGAAAGTTTTAGTGAGGATATAGATAATCCAGAAGATGCAGAAGAGGCAATCAGAAAAAATGGATACTCAAAAGATGGTAAGTTTAATCAACCTCAAGTAGTACTTGCACTACTTGTAACAAAGCAAGGACTACCTGTAGGGTATAAAGCATTTAGTGGAGATACCTTTGATGGTCATACAATAATACCTTCACTTAAAGAGATAGAAGATGAGTTTAAAGTAGATAAGATTGTATATGTAGCAGATGCTGGAATGTTTAATAAAACAAATTTAGAAGAGTTTGATAAAAATAAAAATATGACCTATATCGTAGGTGCTAAAATAAAGACTATGGCAAAAACATATAAAGAGCAGATATTAAAAACTGATGATTATACAGAACTTAATGATGATACTAAAATAAAGACTCTTGATTATAATGGTAAAAAACTTCTTATCTCATACTCTAAAAAAAGAGCAAAAAAAGATAAGCATGATAGAGAAAAGGCTATTAGTAAACTCAAAAAGAGATTAGAAAACTCAAAGTCTGTAAAATCTCAATTATCCAATAATGGATACAAAAAGTATCTACAACTAAAGAGCAGTGATAAAAACAGGTCATGTGATTTATCTATTACCCTTAATGAAGAGAAGATAGCAGAAGATGCAGCATGGGATGGATTAAAAGGTATTATTACCAACAATGAAACTTTATCCAATGAAGAACTGATTCATCAATACTCAAATCTATGGCAAGTAGAGGAGAGTTTTAGAATCACAAAACATGATTTAAAAATAAGACCAATCTATCACTGGAAGCCTAGTCGTGTAAAAGCTCATCTTGCTATATCTTTTATGGCATTTACACTAGTTAGATATTTAGAATACAGAATAAGACTACAATATAAAAAACTATCCCCTGAAAAAATACGACAGATACTTCTTAGTATACAAACATCTATACTGTATGATACTGCTACAGACAAAAAGTTCGCAATGCCTTCAAGGGTATCTGACGAAGCTAAAAAAATTTATAAACTCATGGAAGTTCCAATAACAACTAGACCATCAATATTAAAATAATCAATCCAATGTAGTGCCTAAAATAATTTTCAAACTCCGTAATATAGGCTTTTCTTTGGAATTTATGTCCTAAGTCGGGAGTCTTCGCCCTACTTCTTGCTTGGACTCCTATCATCGGAGACCCCATCACATTTGTAGCAGGGATTTTGAGGTATAACTTTTTAAAATTTTTAGTTTTAGTGACCATATCAAAACTTGCACGTTATGCTTTTTTACTCTATATGTTTACTGCTGTAGTATCTTAATCTATAAAAGTGCGACAATCCATTCACATAGTTTATTCATACTGTCTGATTCTTTGTTACTAATAAAAAGTGCTGGTTTATTTTTTCTATTGTTTTTTACATCACTTCTCATTAAATCTAAATCTACTTTTACATAAGGTGCTAGATCTGTTTTGTTAATTACCAACAGATCACTAAAAAGAAGTCCTGCTCCTTTTTTTCTTGGGATATCACCTCCTTGTGCAACATCAATCACATAAAGATAATAATCAATCAGTTCATAAGAAAATGTTGCAGATAGATTATCTCCGCCACTCTCCACAAAAATAATATCTGGATGAAAGTTTTTTTCTATCTGTTCACATGCTTTCTCGTTCATAGATATGTCATCACGAATTGCTGTATGAGGGCACCCTCCTGTTTCTACTCCAATAATCAAATCATTTGGGATATCTAATTTATTTTTTAAGTAGTTAGCATCCTCTTTGGTATAAATATCATTAGTTACAATTCCAATTTTGTATTTTGATTTCAATATATTTGTTAAAGACTCTATAATAGAAGTTTTTCCACTTCCTACTGGACCTGCTATTCCTATTTTTAAACTCATTTTATTCCTTATGTGACAAACAGTTTTGGTTCTTGATTTTTGTGTAAAAAAATTACTTCCTCAAAAAGAGGGTTAAAGTTACTCACAACATTTTTACTATCTTTTATCAACTCTTCAAGTACATCATCAAACTCAAAAAGCAACTGTTGAATTTGTGATGGCTTTATACGCGAAATTTTTAAAGAAGCATATGCAATATTTACAATATTTTTTTTACACCATAAAAGTAAAAAAGTATCACAATCCAATCCTAACTCATACGCATAAGCACTTAAAACCATAATCTCATTACCTGCTGATTTTTCACTCTGTATGGCTTTAAAATACTCTTTAACCGCCGTATTGTTAATGTTGAAATCAATGTGTTTTAGATAATTTTTACCTATATCACAAGAGGCTTTTGAAAATTCATAGTTTGACATACAAGAGTATCTATTATCTTCTTTTATTATAAAATTCAACTGATCTTCTTCTAAAAGTTTATAAACTTTTTTTGCATAAACAAACTCTAACTTTTGATACTGATCTTGAATGATATTTAAAAGAAATTTTTTAAGAGATTTATCATCATCAATAACTCCTAAAACTATATGAGGTTCTAGCCCAAAAGAGTGCACAAAACCTCCTGATGGAAAAGAGCTATCAAAAATCTGTATAAATCTACTAAATGCTTTAGTGCGAATGATGTGATTTTCCATTGGGATGGAAATATCCTTTGC
Source organism: Sulfurospirillum sp. 1307 (assembly GCF_054408545.1). Taxonomy (NCBI): domain Bacteria; kingdom Pseudomonadati; phylum Campylobacterota; class Epsilonproteobacteria; order Campylobacterales; family Sulfurospirillaceae; genus Sulfurospirillum; species Sulfurospirillum sp. 1307. The sequence goes on from NZ_CP176011.1 coordinate 2,095,639, forward strand.
TTTTAGTAATTCTTACATGTAAACAGCTTTGCAATGATAAAATAATATCTTCAATTGCTACATCATCTAAAACTGTTATTTTATAATCTTCTATACAAATTGGCTGATGACGATTTCCTATATCGTATGCTGTCCTAGCAAAAACTATATGATCAGAAAATTCTAAAATATAAACTTCATCTTCACTACGCTTAACCTCTATCTTGTAGCCATCTTCACAAACTAAAATATCATTTTCATATAAGTTTGTAAATTTTGTTTTCATGATAAAATCTACATCTTTTTGTGTTGTTGCTCCAAGATTTGGTTTTTGCATATCAAACCAAGAAAGCTCAACGCTATCATTAGCTTGTAAACCTTGTTCGATTTTAATTACTTTTTTTATCATACTAATTCCTAAAACAAAAAGTATTTTTTTGCCATAGGAAGTTCACTAACATAGCTAGACTCAATAATCTCTCCATCTACATGTACATCATATGTCTCAGGATCAACACTAATATCTCCTATAAAATCATTTAATTTCATATCTTTTTTCGTGATATTTCTTGTATTTTTAACAGCTATCATCTCTTTAGAAATATTTAGTTTATCTTTTAATCCTTTATCCAAAGAAGCTTGTGAAACAAAAACTGCACTTGTTCTACTGCTTGCTTTTCCTAAGCTTCCAAACATAGGTCTATATAGATTTGGTTCTGGTGTAGGTATAGAAGCATTTGAATCTCCCATTACACTTAAAGCTATAAAACCCCCTTTTATAACAATAGAAGGTTTAACTCCAAAAAAGGCTCTATCCCAAAGAACTAAATCAGCTATTTTTCCAACTTCAACACTTCCAACGTGCTCATCAATACCACAAGCAATTGCTGGATTTATAGTATATTTAGCAATATAACGTTTAATTCTGTTGTTATCATGTTTTTCATTGTCATCTTTAAGTGCACCTCTTTGTTTTTTCATGCTATCAGCCACTTGCCATGTACGAATAACAACTTCTCCAACACGTCCCATCGCTTGAGAATCTGAGCTTGTCATAGAGATTGCACCTATGTCATGTAAAACATCTTCTGCTGCTATTGTTTTTCCTCTTATTCTTGATTCTGCAAAGCTTACATCTTCTGGTATTTTAGGGCTAAGATGATGACATACCATCAACATATCAAGATGCTCTTCGATTGTATTTTTTGTATAAGGAAGAGTTGGATTTGTTGATGATGGTAAGATATTCTTTAATCCTGCCACTTTCATAATGTCTGGAGCATGTCCACCACCAGCTCCTTCACTATGAAAAGTATGAATAGTACGTCCTTTAAAAGCATTGACTGTATTGTCCACAAAACCTGACTCGTTTAAAGTGTCAGTATGGATTGCCACTTGAACATCAAGTTCATCAGCAACACTCAGACATACATCAGTTGCGTTAGGAGTTGTTCCCCAATCTTCATGTAACTTAAGTCCCATAGCACCAGCTTCTACTTGTTCTTTTAGTGCTTGAGCGTTACTTGAGTTTCCTTTTCCCATAAAACCAAAATTTAATGGTATATCATCTACAGATTCCATCATCTTTTGGATATTCCACTCACCAGGTGTACATGTAGTAGCATTGGTACCTGTATTTGGTCCTGTACCACCACCTATCATCGTTGTGACTCCACTTGAAAATGCTTCATCTATTTGTCCAGGAGAGATAAAATGAATATGTGCATCAATTCCACCAGCTGTTATGATTTTTCCTTCTGCTGAGAGTATTTCTGTACTAGCTCCAATCTCTAGTCCTTTAGTTATGCCATCACAATTATTTGGATTTCCACTCTTTCCAATCGCAATAATCTTGCCATCTTTTACTCCAATATCTGCTTTATAAATCCCTGTATAATCTATAATCGTAGCATTTGTAATTATCAAATCTGCAACATCTACAGCAGTTGGTGATTGGCACATACCGTCTCGTATAGTCTTTCCTCCACCAAACTTACTCTCTTCGCCATATATTGTATAATCTTTTTCAATTGATGCGATTAAGCTTGTATCAGCTAATCTAAATCTATCTCCTACAGTTGGTCCATACATTGATGCATACTTTTTTTTATCTATTTTCATGACGCATCTCCTAAAAATTTTTCTAGATTTTTCATGGCTCTTTGTTTTGTCTCTTCATCATCTAAAAAACCTTCGACAAGAGCATTAAACCCACTAATAAACCTTTTACCACTATAAGCTACTAAACTTACCTCTTTTATGGAGCCTGGTTCAAACCTAACAGATGTTCCTGCAGGTATATTTAGTCTCATTCCATAGGCTTTTTCTCTATCAAAATAGATTGCAGAGTTTATTTCAAAAAAGTGATAGTGAGATCCCACTTGTACTGGTCTATCACCTCTATTTTCAACTTCAAGAGTAATTGCTTCACTATTAGGATTCAATTCTATCTCTCCATCATCAATGATGTATTCTCCAGGTATAGTGTCGTTTTTCTTTAAAGGGATTGGATTGTGAACAGTTACTAGCTTAGTACCATCATCAAAGGTTGCTTCAGTTTGTACCATGTCCATCATAGAAGCCACACCATCCATAACGTCATCAGCACTAAGTACATGTGTCGCACTTACCATCAAATCTGCTACATTTCTACCATCTCTAGCACCCTCAAGAATAAAAGAGCTGATAATCGCAGTTGCTTCTGGATAATTTAGTTTTAGTCCTCTACTTTTTCTATCTATTGCTAACTTTGCAGCCGCATAAATCATAAGCTTTTCTTGTTCACGGTTGGTCAATAACATTTACTCTCCTACTGCTTTCCTAAATTAAACGCTTTTTTTTCTAAACTTTTTCTATAAAGTTGCCATATTTTTTCAGTTTCTCTTTTCATTTGTGCCATACTCTCACTACTTATAACACCTATAATCATTTTCTTTGATTTAGTATAACTAAATGATTCATAACTATACCGAGATAAGATGTCTAAAAAATCATCATTTTTATCTGTTTTAATATAAACTTTTGAAAAAATCAATTTTGTGCGATGATGCCTAGTTAAATAGTTTTTAATTTCATCACCACTAATGTCAAAATTTTCTAAATATTCTAGCTCTTCATCTATTATAAATCTGTTTCGTACTCTCATAGAAGTAAAATCAAAATCTTCAAAACTTCTTCCAGAACTAAGAATATCAACATAAAAAAAGGTAGAGTTTTGATTTGCCTTGATAGTTAAAAATTGAATTAATTTAGAATTTTTATATAAAATAAGCTCATCATTTATAAACTCACAGTTTGATTCTATAAGATTAATGCAAATACTGTTGATACCGTAATCTTTATCACTAGGATAAATTTTTGTCGCCGATTCAGTGCTAAATATACAATTTGAGCGAATCAACTCTATATCTGTTTTTAATCTATCTTTTGGGAAAATTCCTTCACCAATACTAAGTAATTTTATATAGTTTTCATCATCTTTAAAGTGATAATATCGAGTAGGAAGCTTTAATCTTTTCAAATAAAACTTATCATCTTCAAAACGAACAGAAAAACTCATCTTATACCGATAAAAATTGTTTGATTATATCATCACTCAACTGCTCTATCTCACCACTAGCAGCAATCTTTCCACGCTCCATGATAAAAAAATCATCTCCATGTTTCCTTGCAAATGGTAGTTTTTGTTCGATTAGGATAACTGTTATTTTCTCTTCTTTAGTAAGATAATCAATCACATCTCCAATCTGCTGAACTATATTTGGTTGAATTCCCTCAGCTGGTTCATCAAGAATAAGCAGTTTTGGCTCAATACACAAAGCTCTAGCAATCGCTAGTTGTTGCTGTTGTCCACCTGAGAGATCTCCGCCTTTTCTCTTTAGCATCTCTTTTAACACAGGAAAAAGTTTATAAATTTTTTCTGGTACTTTTTTTAAACCATTTCGATTTCCAAGTAATCCTATCTCTAAGTTCTCTTTTACTGATAAATTTGAAAAAATTTCTCTTCCTTGAGGTACATACCCTATGCCTAAACTAGCTCTTTTATCAGAGGTCAACTTTGATATATCTTGCCCTTCAAATATAATCTCCCCATCTTTAATAGGAAGTAGTCCCATAATCGCTTTTGTTAATGTTGTTTTTCCAACACCATTTCTTCCCATGATACATGTGCATCTTGCAGATTTTATCTCTAAACTCAAATCCCATAGCGTATGGCTTTGTCCATAAAACTGGTTTAATTTATCTATTTTCATTATTCACCTAAATATACTTTACGAACTTTTTCATTCTCTTGAATGTTTTTCATTGATCCTTCAGCAAGTACAGAACCCTCGTGTAAAACAGTTACTTTTTTTGCAATACTACGAATAAACTCCATATCATGCTCTACGACAACAACACTATGTTCTTTTGCTAAGTCTGTTAGTATTCGCCCTGTTTTTTCAACTTCTCCTGGAGTCATACCAGCAACTGGCTCATCAACAAGTAAAAGTTTTGGGTCTTGCATCAAGAGCATTCCTATCTCTAACCACTGTTTTTGCCCATGAGAAAGAATACTTGCTTTTTTACTTGAGAAATCTTGAAGTCCAACAAGTTCCATAGTTTTTTCTATTTTACTTTTCTCTTCACCACTCATTTTAGCAAATAAGGTTTTAAAAAATCTTTTGTCACTTTTCATAGCTAACTCAAGATTTTCAAATATACTATGCCCTTGAAATACTGTAGGTTTTTGAAACTTTCTACCTATACCAACTTCGGCTATTGATGGTTCATCCATCTCTAAAAGGTTTACATCTTCACCAAAAATTACGTGCCCAGTATCTGGTTTTGTTTTACCAGTAATTACATCCATCATTGTAGATTTACCAGCACCATTTGCTCCAATGATACATCTTAATTCTTTATGATTTATAACCAAACTAAGAGCATTGAGTGCTTTAAAACCATCAAAACTTACTGTGACATCATCTAAATATAGTATTCTTTGTCCTGCTATTAATTCTCCAACATTATCAATGTTGTCACGTTTAGACATAAACATTTGATACCTCTTTACTCTTTTTTGAAATATTTATCTTTTCTACTATGCCAACTATACCTTTTGGTAAAAACAGCGTAGAAAAAACGAATAATCCTCCAAGTGCATAAAGCCATATTTCAGGTAGTGCCGAAGTAAAATATGTACTTGCATAGTTCACTATAAATGCTCCTATGATGGCTCCATAAAGTGTCCCTCTTCCACCAATAGCTACCCAAATAACAAGTTCAATTGAAAACAGAGGTGAAAATACTCCTGGATTTATAATACCAACTTGAGGAACATACAATGCCCCAGCAACCCCAGCGAGTATAGCAGAGACAACAAAAATAAAAAGTTTATACTGCTCAACTTTATAACCAATAAATCTCACTCTACTCTCAGAATCTCTAATAGCAATACATACTCGACCTAACTTTGATTTGATGATAAACCTACTAATAAGATATCCAACAAAAAGAGCAAAAAATGATACTATCAATAAACTAACTCTCGTTCCATCACTTTGTAAATCAAATCCTAAAATATCCTTAAAATCAGTCAATCCATTGTTCCCACCAAAGCCCATATCATTTCTAAAAAATGCCAGCATAAAAGCATACGTCATTGCCTGAGTTATTATTGAAAGATATACTCCAGTTACACGTGATCTAAATGCAAACCAACCAAATACAAAAGCAAGTATTGCTGGAACTGCTCCAATCATAAAAGCTGCTATAAAAAAGTTATCAAATCCATGCCAAAACCAAGGTAACTCTTTTAGATTCATAAACACCATAAAATCTGGTAAATCTGCATTTCCATAAACGCCACGATCTCCAATTTGACGCATGAGGTACATACCCATTGCATATCCACCAAGAGAGAAAAATGCACCGTGTCCTAAGCTCAATATACCTATATATCCCCAAACCAAATCAAGAGCCAATGCTAAAAGTGCAAAAGCTATATACTTTCCCAATAGCGTTACAGTATATGTAGATATATAAAACAATGAGCTTTGTGGTAAAAAAAGATTTGCTATAGCTACATAAATAACAACTAGTGCTAATATACTTAAAACTATCTTTCCACCTTTGTCATTTTCTAAAATTTTTAAAATTATAGGCTGCTTTTTACTCATAATCTAATCCTGTGCATCTCGACCCTTTTGTGGGAAAAGTCCACGAGGTCGTTTTTGTATAAAAAGTATAATAAATACAAGTATCAATACCTTAGCAAGAACAGCTCCTGCAACTGGTTCTATAAACTTATTTAGTTCACCCAGTGTAAAAGCACCTATGAGCGTTCCCCATAGGTTTCCAACCCCACCAAAAACAACAACCATAAAAGAATCAACTATATAAGCTTGTCCAAGATTTGGACCAACATTTGTAAGCTGACTTAGCGCTACTCCTGCAATCCCTGCAATCCCTGAACCTAAACCAAATGTAAGTGCATCAATCAATCCAGTTCTAATTCCCATAGCTTGAGCCATTTCACGATTTTGTGTTACGGCTCTTACTTTTAGACCAAGTGATGTTTTATTTAATAACAACAAAATTCCAACAAAAACAATTAAAGCAAAAACAATAATATATAGTCTATTATAAGTAAGTGACAAAGCTGCATTTACTTCTAGTGCTCCACTCATCCACTCTGGTGTCTTAACTTCTTGATTTAATGGAGAGTAGATTGTTCTTACAAGTTGTTGCAAAACAAGACTGATACCAAATGTTGCTAACAGAGTTTCTAAAGGTCGACCGTACAAATGCCTAATAACAAGTCTTTCTATGATTATCCCGATAAGACCACTAACTAAAAATGCAATTGGAATTGCCAAAATAACAGAGTATTCAATCAGACTTGGCATAACTTGTTGCAAAGTATAAGTTACATATGCACCAATCATCATCATCTCACCATGTGCCATGTTGATGACTTTCATTACTCCAAAAGTAATAGCAAGACCAATAGCTGCTAAAAGCAATACTGAACCCATACTAAGTCCAAAAAATGCTTTTTCAACAAACTCATAAAATGACTTTTTACTTTGGATGGTTCCTATTGAGTATTTTGCTAGTTCTTTTACTTCTTTATCTTGTGAATTAGACAATATCTCTTGTAGTGTTTGTAAAGATTGTGGTGAAATGAAATTAGCAAGTTCTTTTATAGCTACTAATTTCTCCTCTTCTGTGCCAAATTTTGCTTTTAAAATAGCATCTGTCTCAGCCAATACACTCTTAACACTAGAATCTTTCTCTACCTTTAGTGCTTTTGCAATTAAAGGAATATATCCTTCATCAACATTCTTTAAAATGTTTTTTATTGAAGCTAAACGAACTTCTTTATCTTTAGAAAACAGATTTAGTTCAGCTAACTTACTTCTAATAATACTTCGTAATTTATTGTTTGTTTTCACTTTTTTAAATATCTTTTTGTTTAAAGGGTCTTGTGAAACGCCAGTAAGCAAATCCGACGTATAATAAATTTTTCCTTCTTTTTTATTTAATACAACAAATGATTTATCTGCTTTTTTATAAAACAATTTTCCATTTAAAAGCTCATTCAAAAGAGTGCTTAATCGCTCATCTTCTGCGTGCACTTTAGAAAGTTGATTTATAACTTGTATTTTAACTTTAAAACTATTTTTTACAAGTGGCTTGATGTCATTTGCAAAATCAGCTGAAAAAACAGAAGTAATAAATAATAAATTAAGAAGTATTAGTTTTATAAATATTTTTTTCATAATTAACCTATTTTAAAAGGGAGGGAAAGAAATCCCTCCTTATTTTTATTAGAAGTTTTGACCTGAACATTTTGCTGTTTTAACATTATAGTTACCACATCTCAATGGAGCTCTCCAATCTGAAATCAAATCCTTACTACCTGGCAAGAAATCACTCCATGCATCACCTACAACAGTATCTGGTGTTTGCCATACAGTCTCAAATTGACCATCTTCTTGAATCTCTCCAATAAGCACTGGTTTTGTTAAGTGATGATTTGGCATCATAGTTGCAGTACCACCTGTTAGGTTAGGAACAGAAACACCTACCATAGCATCTACTACTGCATCAGTGTCGGTTGTTCCAGCTTTTTCAACTGCTTTAACCCACATATTGAAACCTATATACGTAGCTTCCATAGGGTCATTTGTAACTCTTTTTGGATCTTTTGTATATTTTTTCCAATTTGCAATAAACTCTTCATTTATATCAGCTTCTGCACTTTGAAAATAGTTCCATGCAGCAAGATGTCCTACTAAAGGTTTTGTATCAAGCCCTGAAAGTTCTTCTTCACCTACAGAAAATGCAACAACAGGGATATTTTCAGCGCTTATGCCTTGATTTCCAAGTTCTTTATAAAAAGGTACATTTGCATCTCCATTTATTGTAGATACAACGGCTGTTTTTTTACCAGCTGAACCAAACTTTTTGATGTCTGAAACTATACTTTGCCAATCAGAATGTCCAAATGGTGTATAGTTCACCATGATATCACTCTCTTTGACACCTTTTGCCATCAAATAAGCTTTTAAGATTTTATTTGTTGTTCTTGGATACACATAATCTGTTCCAGCAAGAACCCATCTTTTAGCTCCAACTTCATTCATCAGATAATCCACTGCAGGAATTGCTTGTTGATTTGGTGATGCTCCTGTATAAAACACATTTTTAGAAGACTCTTCACCCTCATACTGCACAGGGTAAAATAAAACTCCATTTAATTCTTCAATAACTGGAAGAACTGATTTTCTTGAGACTGATGTCCAACAACCAAATGTTACATCTACTTTATCTTTTGTCAATAGTCCTCTCATTTTCTCAGCAAACAAAGGCCAATTTGATGCAGGATCAACTACTACTGCTTCAAGTTTTTTACCTAAAACACCACCTTTTTTGTTTTGCTCATCAATGAGCATCAAGACAGTATCTTTAAGTGTAGTTTCTGAAATCGCCATTGTTCCAGATAAAGAGTGTAATACACCAACTTTAATTGTATCTGCAGCTTGTGCTACAAGTCCCATACCTACTATAGCAGCAATTGCAATGCTGCGAGATAATAATTTAACCATACTTTCCTCCATTTATATTTTTCAAGTATTTAACTTTGATAAAAAATTATACATTTAAAAAGATAATTTTAAATCAAAATATTGATTAAAAATTAATCATATAAAAAATTGGGGGGTGTAAAACTATTGGTAGTAGAATTTTTTGTATATTCAAGTATAGTTATAAAATGAAATTGTAGTATGCTATAATAATTTTTAATTGAATTTTATACTTTATTAGCAATAGGGATTTATAAATCCCTATTTAGATGTAAGCATTTTAATCTCTCTTTGAGGAAATGGTATAGAGATTTTTGCACCATTTAGTGCATTTAAAATTTGAAGATTTACATCATACTGTGTTTTAAAAAAACTTTTTGTTGGAACCCAATAACGATATCCTATATCGATAGAACTCTCGCCAAAGTTTTCAATACCTATGATATGCTCTTGTTCGTCAGATACATCTTTACATGTAGCTATTGTTTGTCTAATCAACTCTATAGCTTTTTCTACATCACTATCATAAGCGATACCAACGCTTCCTTCTACAATACGTCTTTCAAAAGAGTTAACTAACACATCTCCAATCATATACTTATTTGGGATTGTTATCTGTTCTTGGTCTTCATTTCTTAAAACTGTATAAGCTAATTTTATATCTTCTACTTCACCATAGACATCATGGACAGTTATAGTATCACCTATTTTAAAAGGCTTAGTTGCTACAAGCACAACTCCTGCTGCAAAGTTTGCTACACTTCCTTGCAAAGCTAAACCAGCAGTTAAAGAAAGAGCACCTAAAGCTGCAACAAAAGGCCCTATAGAGATACCTAGTTTACCTAAAGCCAAAATACCCATCATAACGATGATAAGAAGCCTAACAAAGTTAGCTACAAAACCACTAAGAGTTTCATCTATTTTCGTTTTTAAAAGGTTATCTACCATTTTATATGCATATTTAGACACAAATATACCTATAAGAAATATTATGATTGCACCTAAGATTTGAAAACTATAGTTAGTGATAAACTCTATAACTACATCATAAAACTTTGTTACACTTTCTAACTCTTTGTCCATGAAAAGCTCCTATTTGTTTCATTTCATTTTAACTTATCTTGCTTTAGGAAATAATAAATAAGCAAGCAAAGAAGTTGTGAACATACCTATAGAAACCGAACTCAACGACGTATCATGAAAAAGTGATACACCTGTTGCAACTACTGCTCCAACACTAAAATTTAAAACTCCGATAACCGCTGTTGCCGTCGCTGCATTTTTAGAGAAGTTTTCTAAGATAGTCGCTGTTAAATTACCAAATATTATTCCTAACATACTAACATGAGCAGTTAAAAGTATAAACATAACGGTTAAAGATGGATGTGCTAAAGCGATTACAAGGGCTAATGCAATAATCAGTTGCATAAAAACACCAAATTTTATGATAGAGACTGTCTCATACTTTTTTAAAAGTCTTAAATTTACTCGTGCCATTATCATAACAAAAATAACATCTGCACCAAAAAACAGTGGAAACCAATCTGTACTTACTTTAAAGTACTCAATATATACAAAAGCTGATTTACTTATAAAAATAAACATCCCTGAAAATATAATAGGAAAAACAAGTATAAATGGTTTTGCATCCTTGTTTGTCAAAACATTTTTATATGATTCAAGTATATTTTGTTTCACATAAGTAAATGTCTCTTGCAAGTTTAAGTATACAAGAACAAACACAACTAAAGTATAACTTCCTAAAAAAACAAAAATAGCTTTCCAAGAAAAAAAATGAAGTATAAAAGATCCAATAGCAGGTGCTAACAAAGGTGCAAGCATACTAATAGTACCTATGATAGTAAATATCCTACTTGCTTCTTTACCACTAAACATATCTCTGACACTTGCATTTGCATTGACAACTATGAGTCCACCAAAAAACGCCTCTATGACTCTTAGTATCCACAGCTCATAAACTGAAGAGCTAAAAATAATCATAAAACTAAAAACTGAAAATCCAAAGAGTCCAACCAAAGAAGTTTTACGCCTACCAATCCTATCTGATATAGCTCCGCCAAAAAGCTGTCCTGTCGCAAAGCCAAATAAAAAAAGTGTTAAAGTAAGTTCTATCTTATCTATACTAACGACAAAATACTCAGCAATGGATGGTATAGATGGTATATATGTATCTATTGATATAGGAGCGATTGAGGAAAGTGCTGCTAATATAACTATTAGCAGCTTGTGGTTTTTTGTGTTTATAATAAACTACTCATTGGCAAGACTTTTACTTTCTCACCTTTTTTTATAAGTTTTGTAGGTTGCTCTATCCTTAAAAGTGCACTTCTTTCAAGCATATTGGTTAGTATAGCACTACTTCCTAATTTTTTACCATCCAAATTCACATAAAATTTACCATCACGAAGGACCAAATTACATGCTGTAAACTCAGTAAAACGAGATCGTTTTTTATAATCTTCTTCTATGATAGCTTCTATGTATTGGCTCTTTACATGTAAACCTTGCATAGCTTTTAAAAGTGGTAAAACATACAAGAAACACATAACAGCCGAGCTATAAGGAAATCCAGGAAGTGCAAAGATATATTTGTTTCCTATTTTTACTATTTTTATATGTCTTCCAGGTTTTACACTAGCACCATCTACTATATACTCTGGCTCCATACCTTTTATAATCTCTTTTACAAAATCATAATCCCCAACACTAACTCCACCAGTTGTTATGACTATATCGCTGTGTTTTAAAGCTTCTGTGATTTTGTTTTTGATCAAATCTTTGTCATCTTTAGCGATGCCCAATCTATTGACTTCTGCCCCATTTGCTTTTACAATTGCTTCAAGAGTTACATGGTTTGAACTTCTAATCTGTGCTTGTGATGTTTTAACTTCTCCAATATCAAGAATCTCACTTCCCGTTGCGAGTATACTAACAAGAGGTTTTGAGTAAACTGGAACTTGAATCTTACCAATCTCAGCCATCACACCAATCTCAGCAAAACCAATCTTTGTTCCTTTTTTTATAAGAACTTCACCCTCAAAATAGTTCTCTCCAACAGGACGAACAGCAAAACCTTTACTAACAGGCTCTATGATTTTCACCTCATCACCATTTACTTCCACATTTTCAATAGGAATCAAAGTATCACTGCCATCACTCATGAGTGAGCCTGTAAAAGTTTTAACACAAGTGCCTTCTTTTACAACTGTACTTATGTCAGTTCCAGCGGGAACAAAATCAGCAAGTTTTAAAACACCTTTATCTTGATCAACATAGCGAAAAGCATAACCATCCATAGAAGATGTTACATGTAAAGGTGAGTTTTCATTTGCTACTATATCTTCTGCTAAAATCATATCTTGAGATTCTGTTAAAAAAACATTTTTAACTAAAGTCTCTACTCCATGCATCGAAGTAACTAAATCTTCTATCGTTTCATCATAATCTTTGAATTTCATTTTAACAATCCTGCGCCTTTTAAAGCTGTGCTTCTCTCTTTTGCATAAACTCTTTTACCATCAATCAAATCATACTTCCAAATAGGAGCTGATGCTTTAAAATCTTCAACAAACTCATTTATAAATCTTAAAGCAACTTTTCTTTGTGGACTAACTACTGCACTAATATAAGAGCTTGTATGATTTGGAACATCTCCTTTTGAGTGAGCCATCAAAAGATAAGCGCCCTCTTTGTTGGCTTTTTCTTGCCAAGCATCAAACCAACTTTTTAGTATCGGTTCATATATATCAAAACTAAGTCCACTAATACCATCTTCATCTCTTACAATTCCTACAAATGGAATGAAAGCTCCATAGTTTTTATCTTTCATTTCATTGTACCAACGATTTAAAATCTCTTCTACATGTAAACTTCCATCATGTAACTCTAAACTCATATCAACCTCCACAAACTGGTGGTAATAAAGAGATTTTATCACCTTTTTCTATCTTTGTATCGAGTGAGCAAACTAGTGTATCATTTATGGCTACTGCACAAATCTCCAACCACTCTTGCAACTCTTTATCATCTTTAAAAATCTCTTTTAACTCTTTAAGCGAACTAACATCAACTTCAATCGTATCTCTATTTAAAGGTCCTAAAAATTCAACTTTTGCCATAACTTATCCTTTGTTACTTATATCTTTTATATCGTTTATCAGTTCGTTTATTCTATTTTTGTGAGAATCCCAAGAAAATACAAATCTATTTGAGTCCCCAATAAAAGCATAAAATATCCAACCTCTTTTTCTTAATTCTACTTCAATTTCAGGCTTAAACTTCAAAAAAACTTCATTTGCATCAACTGGATTTACTACGCTAACTCCAGCAATATCTTCAACACTACTTGCAAAGTATTTTGCCATTTCATTTGCATGCTTTGCATTTTTAAGCCAAACATCATTTTCTAAAAGTCCTAGCCATTGAGCTGAGATAAACCTCATCTTTGAAGCTAATTGACCTGCTTGTTTTACTCTGTATTCAAAATCTTCAGCCAGTTTTTTATCAAAAAATACTACAGCTTCACCAAAAGCCATTCCATTTTTAGTTCCACCAAAACTTAAAACATCAACTCCAGCTTTCCACGTCATTTGTGCTGGGCTTACACCTAAGCTCACTAAAGCATTAGCAAATCTAGCACCATCCATGTGAATTTTTAAATTATGCTTGTTTGCTACCTTTTTTATAGCTTCGATTTCTTTAACACTATAAACCACTCCAACCTCATTTGATTGAGTTATACTTATAACTTTTGGTTTTGGATAGTGAATATCTACTCTTTTAGTTGCTAACTCTTCAATACTTATAGGATTTAATTTTCCATATTCCCCTCTTCCTAAAAGAAGTTTAGAGCCATTTGATGAAAATTCTGGTGCGCCACACTCATCAGTTTCTATATGAGCTAGTTCATGACATAAAACACTATGATAAGATTGACACATAGAAGCAAGTGAGAGTGAATTTGCCGCAGTTCCGTTAAATACAAAAAATACTTCACAATCACACTCAAAAATTTCTCTGATTTTCTCAGATGCCCGGTGTGTAAATTCATCATTCCCATAAGCAGGAGCTGTACCTTCATTTGCCTTAACTAATGCTTCCATTACCTCAGGGCAAATTCCAGCATAGTTATCACTTGCAAATTGCTCCATTTTATTTTCTCCTTGTTTATACTTCACCTTTTTCTTTTAATGGATTATACCAAAAATACTTTAAGTTGCTTAGTGTTATAATCAATTTCTTTTTTAAGATAAAACAAATTAATAGGTATCATAAGAATGATTTTTGGAAAAATAGATTATATTAACCTTCTGCCTTTTCATGTTTATCTAAAGCAATCCTCTTTTACAAACTCTTTTAAAAAAGCTTGTGAATATAAAAAATCATATCCTTCAAGTATAAATAAAAAATTTAAAAAAAGAGAAGTTGACGCAGCTTTCATATCTAGCATAGAAAGTAATAAAAAATATATAAAAACTTTAGATTTAGGAATAGTAGCAAAAAAAAATGTAAATAGTGTTTTAGTCAAAAAAAATACTAAATCTCAAAATGACCCCCATTCTGCGACATCCAATGCGTTAGCTAAAGTCCTACATGTAGAGGGTGAAGTTTATATTGGAGATAAGGCATTAAAGCTATATTTAGAAAATCCAAGTGATTATATTGACTTAGCAAGTGTGTGGAATTGTAAATATAATTTACCATTTGTCTTTGCTAGGCTTAGTGTAAATAAACATTTTAAAATTTATAAAAAAATATCAGATAACTTTAAAAACAAAAGGATTAAAATACCGCAATACGTTTTAAGAAAGTATGCTAATGAACGTAAGATACCACCCAATGAAATCAAAAAGTATCTTACCTTGATTAGCTATGAAATAGGCAATAAAGAGAGGAGGGGATTAAAACTCTTTTTAAAAAGAGCCAAATTCCTTAACTTAGTATAAAAATCACTACGCTAAGGCGTAATAAAAAAAGGAAAATTATGTCAGTTCAAAAGTATATTGACAAGGTTATGAAGAGTACAATCGAAAGTACTCCAGGGCAAACAGAGTTTTATCAAGCAGTTGAAGAGGTGTTGATGACACTTGAGCCTCTTTTACATGCTGAGCCAAAATATGATCATCATAATATATTAGAAAGAATTGTAATTCCTGAGAGACAAATTTTATTTAGAGTTTGTTGGATGGATGATGCTGGTAAAATCCAAACAAATATAGGTTACCGTGTACAATTCAACTCTGCAATTGGACCATACAAAGGTGGTTTAAGATTTCACCCAAGTGTAAATCTAGGTATTATCAAATTCTTAGGTTTTGAGCAAATCTTTAAAAACTCACTAACAGGTCTTCCAATCGGTGGTGGTAAAGGTGGATCTAACTTTGATCCAAAAGGCAAGAGTGACGGAGAAATCATGAGATTCTGTCAAGCATTTATGACTGAACTTTCTAAGCATATTGGTGAAACTGTTGACGTTCCTGCTGGAGACATTGGTGTTGGTGGACGTGAAATTGGTTATATGTTTGGTCAATACAAAAGAATGACTAATAGATTTGAAGGTGTACTTACTGGAAAAGGTGTAAACTGGGGTGGAAGTTTAACAAGAACTGAAGCTACAGGATTTGGTTCAGTTTACTTTGCTGAAAACATCTTAAATAAAAAAGGCGATTCACTAAAAGGTAAAACTGCTACAGTTTCAGGAAGTGGTAACGTTGCTATTTATACTATCCAAAAACTTTATGATATGGGAGCAAAACCTGTTACATGTAGTGATTCAAGAGGTATGATTTATGATAAAAATGGAATCGATTTAAATACTTTAAAAATGATAAAAGAAGTCAATAGACAATCTCTTGAAGAGTACAAAAAAGTTCATCCAGAAAGTGAGTATATCCCTGTTCAAAAATATCCAGAAAATACAAATGCTGTATGGGCAGTTCCTTGTGATGTTGCTTTCCCAAGTGCAACTCAAAACGAACTTAACTTAAATGATATTAAAAACTTACATAAAAATGGATGTATATTAGTTAACGAAGGTGCAAACATGCCTTCAACTCCAGAAGCAATTGACTTTATGCTTAAAAACAACATCCTTTATGGTCCAGCAAAAGCAGCAAATGCTGGTGGTGTTGCTACAAGCCAACTTGAAATGAGCCAAAATGCAAGTATGCAAAAATGGTCATTTGCAGAAGTTGATAGCAAATTAAGAACTATTATGAAAAATATCTTTGATTTATCTTATGAAACTTCAAAAGAGTTTGGTGACGAAGGTAATATCATGATGGGCGCAAACATAGCAGGCTTTAGAAAAGTTGCTGATTCTATGATTGACCAAGGTGCTGTATAAGATTAAATTTAAGAGGACTTTTTAAAAGTCCTCTTAAAATTTTTAGGTATTAAATACTCTATCTCCTGCGTCGCCAAGACCTGGAACTATATATCCATTATCATTTAACTTTTCATCCATACATGCTATAAACACAGGTACATCTGGATGGATTTTAGAAAATTTCTCAACTCCTTCAGGTGCTGCAACTAAAGCTATAAATCTGATATCTTTTACGCCTTTTTCTTTCAAAAAATTAACAGCATCAATAGCAGTTCCGCCTGTTGCAAACATAGGATCGATTATAATTGCTGTTCTGTTTGCATGATCACTAGGAAGTTTAGCATAGTAAAATTCTGCCTCTAGAGTTTTTTCATTCCTTTGAAAACCCAAAAATCCAACACTAGCATCTGGTATAAGTTTAAATATACCATCTAACATACCAAGTGCTGCCCTTAAAATTGGGCAAATCATTAATTTAGTATCAAGTTTTTTACAGTTTGCTTTTGCAACTGGAGTTTGAACTGTAGTGTCTCTTAATGGAAGATCTCTTGTAGCCTCAAAAAGCATCAAATAAGAAATCTCATCAACTAATAATCTAAAATGAAAAGGATCTGTCTTTTCATCTCTTAGTATTGAGAGCTTATGCTCTATAAGTGGGTGTTTTATTATATTTATATTTTTCATTTTTTCTCTATTGCCTCAAACATATCTTTTGTTACTTCTTCAACATCTTTTGTACCATCAATCTCTACCATCACACCTTTTTGTTTGTAAAAATCAAAAAGTGGTGCTGTTTGAGCATGGTAAGCCTCTAATCTACTTTTAACAGTTTCGGCATTATCATCTTTTCTAACTATCAACTCCCCGCCACAATAATCACAAATATTTTCTTTTTTGCTAGGATTAAACTCTACATGAAAAGATGCACCACAATCTTTACAAACTCTTCTTCCTGTAATTCTTCCTACAATTAGTTCATCTGGAACATCAAGTGATATTACTTTATCTAGTTTTATACCAAGCTCATTCATAAGTTCATCCAAAGCCTTCGCTTGTGGAAGAGTTCTTGGAAATCCATCTAATATAAAACCTTTTTTACAATCATCTTGGCTAAGTCTATCTTTGATAATACCAATGATAGTAGAATCAGGAACAAGTTTACCTTCATCCATGTATTTTTTAGCTTCTAGTCCCATTGAAGTATTATCTGCAATCGCAGCTCTTAGTATATCACCTGTTGAGATTTGAGGTATGCCATACTTTTCTATCAAGTACTTAGCTTGTGTACCTTTTCCAGCACCAGGTGCTCCAAATACCATTAAATTCATAGGAAACTCTCCTTTTGTTGTTTGACGTTAGTATATAAAAATTGTATTTAATAAGAGATAAGATGAGGAATTTATATGAGGTAGTATAAACTACCTCATAAATTTAAATATTATTTTCTTTCTGATTCTACTTGGTATACTAGTTTTGAATGATATGCGTCAATATCAAAACTATCATCAACTCTTGCAACACCATCTTCGATTGCTGCTTTTGCAACTGCAGTTGCAACCCATGGAAGAACACGTCTATCAAATGGCTTTGGAATGATATAATCAAGACCAAATTTCAAATCAGCTCCATTATAAGCTTCTTTTACATACTGAGGTACGTCTTCTTTTGCAAGTGCAGCAAGTGCCTTAGCCGCTGCCATTTTCATACCTTCTGTAACTTTAGTTGCTCTTACATCTAAAGCACCTCTAAAGATAAATGGGAAACCTAAAACATTGTTTACTTGGTTAGGATAGTCACTTCTTCCTGTTCCCATCATAACATCATTTCTTACCTCTTGTACTTCTTCAGGAGTGATTTCTGGTACAGGATTAGCAAGAGCAAAAATGATTGGATGAGAATTCATAGATGCAACCATCTCTTTTGTTAAAATTCCAGGAGCTGAAAGTCCTAAGAACATATCTGCACCCTTCATAGCATCTGCTAAAGTTCTATCTTCAGTTTCAAGTGCAAATTCTGCTTTGTATTTATTTAAATCATCTCTTCCACTATGAATAACACCTTTAGAATCAACCATAACAATATGATCAGCTCCTAAAAGCTTGTACATCTTAGCACAAGCAATTCCTGCAGCTCCCGCGCCACTTACTACTATTTTCATATCATGGATATTTTTGCCACTAATCTCAAGTGCATTTATAAGACCAGCACTTGTAATCATAGCAGTTCCGTGTTGGTCATCGTGCATAACAGGAATATCTACTGCTTCTTGTAGTTTTTTCTCAATCTCAAAACATTTTGGAGCTTTAATATCTTCTAAATTTATTCCACCAAAAGTTGGAGCTAATGCCTTGCAGATTTCAACAATTTTATCTGGATCTTTTTCATCAAGTTCTATGTCAAATGCATCAACATCTGCAAATACTTTAAAAAGTACACTCTTACCTTCCATAACTGGTTTTCCAGCTACTGCTCCAATATCACCTAAACCAAGAACTGCTGTTCCATCACTAATAACAGCAACTAAATTACTTTTATTAGTATATTTAAATGCTAATTCTTTATCTTCAGCTATTTCTCTACAAGGATAAGCAACCCCTGGAGTATAAGCCATAGATAAATCTCTTGCTGTATCACAAGGTGTTTTTACATCTATCGCTATTTTACCACCTACGTGATATTCTAAAGATTCTTCTTTAGTAACCTTAATTGACTTTGCCACTCATTACTCCTTTTTTTATCAAGTTATCAATTCTCTTGATAACATCTTTTAAGCCTACTATACTTAAAACATCAAATACACTAGGACTCACCGCACTCCCTACTATTGCAATTCTAATTGGCTGAGCTATATGTTTTAGCTTCAAACCATTCCTTTCTAGAATTTTATCTGCTATATTTTTAAAATCATCAGCACTTTTCAAATCACTTGTTTTTTTTAACTCTTCATTAAACTCTTTTAAAAGTTCAATTGATTCTGGCTTTAAAAATTTGTTTACTGCTTTTTCATCGTAACTTGTTGGCTCATCTATTATAGAACTAGCCATTGCGTTAAGTTCAAGCATATCTTTTGCTCTATCTCTTAAAAGATTTATCAATTCTTCTTTTTTCGCATACCCACTTAAATCCAAATCATACTCTTTTAAAACTTCTACCAATCTGTCTACATGTAAAGTTTTAATATATTGTGCATTTAACCACTGAAGTTTGTCTAAATTGTAAGCTGAAGCTGATTTGTTTATATCATTTGGATCAAAAAGCTCTAACATCTCGTTCATACTAAAAATCTCTTGGTCTCCATGACTCCAACCAAGACGAACAAGAAAATTAATAAGTGCTTCAGGTAAAAATCCTAGTTTTTTATACTCCATAACATCCATAGCGCCATCTCTTTTTGAGAGCTTTTTACCTTGTGGATTTAGTATCATTGGAACATGATAAAATTTTGGAATATCAAATCCTAAAGCATTATAAACTACTATTTGTTTTGGAGTATTTGAGAGGTGATCATCTCCTCTTATAACATCACTTACTCCCATCAAGGCATCATCAATTGCCACAACAAAATTATAAAGTGGACTTCCATCAGCTCTTGCTATTACAAAATCATCTAAAACATCTTCTACATTAAATTTTACTTCACCCTTAATGCCATCAACAAAACTAATCTCTCCACTTGTTGGAGCTTTTATCCTGATAACTGGCTCAATTCCTGCTGGAGGAGTGCCTTTAAAATCTCTATATCTTCCATCATATCTAGTTCGCTCTTTATTGGCTTTTTGCTTTTCATACAACTCTTCTCTTTCTTCGGGTGTCATATAGCAATAATATGCTTTTTTTTCATCTAAAAGTTGTTTTATATATTTTTTATAAATATCAAATCTTTCAGATTGATAAAAAACTTTATCATCATAACTAAGCCCAACCCAATCAAATGCTTCAATGATAGCATTTGTTGCTTCTTGTGAGTTTCTCTTTAAATCTGTATCTTCAATTCTAAGAAGAAATTTACCATTGTTTTTTTTAGCCCAAAGGTAACTATAAAGTGCAGTTCTAAGTCCTCCAATATGCAAATATCCTGTTGGAGATGGTGCAAATCTTGTTATTGTCATATATGTATTTCCTTAGTAAATGACGTTAATACTTTGTATTTTATCAAGTTTTAATGTCAAAATTATGTATAAATTAAAAAGTTAAGATTTTATCAAAAGATTTTTAGAAATTTAACTTTAAATTTCTAAAAAAAATGTTATCCTTTTATGTTATATTATATAAATTTTTTACTTAACAAAGGATTATTGGTGAAAACAAGTTCACGTATTTTAGTATCTCTAGCGCTTTGTAGCACGCTTGGATTTTCAGGTATCGTCTCAGGTGTATCAATCATCATAAACAAAGAGCCTATTACTCTATATGAAGTTTATAAGTATTCTAAAAAATATAATTTATCTAAAAAAGAAGCACTTGATGTACTAGTAAGACAAAAGCTAGAAAATGCGCAGATAAAAAAACTTAGAATTAGTGCAAGCGATTTTGAGGTAGATAACTACATAGAAAAGATAGCTACTCAAAACAATATGAGCCCATTTGAGTTTTTAAACATGCTAAAAGAAAAAGGTATTGATGAAGACCAATATAGAAAAGATTTAAAACAAAAGATAAAAGTAGAAAAATTATATGCTCAAATTTACAGAGAAAAATTAACAAATATCAAAGAAGATGATGTTAAAAGTTTCTATGAAAAAAACTTAGACCAATTCAAAATTGCAAATAAATTTGATGTTGTTATTTATAGCTCTAAAAATGAAGAAGATTTAAAAGCTTTAAAGAAAAACCCTATGCTAAAGCCAGAAGGAATTCAAATAAAAGCTGAAACTCTTACATCAAATAAATTAAACGACCAACTAAAAGCACTTTTAAGCGCAACAAAGGATGGAACTTTTACAAATATCATAAATTTAGGTGGAAATCCAACTATGATTTATGTAAAATCAAAAGCAGATATAAAAACTATACCGTTTGAAAATGCCAAAAACAATATATACAGACTTTTATCAAATAAACAAGAACAAGAAGCTCTAAAAGATTATTTTGAAAAGCTAAAAGCTTCAGCCAATATCCAAGTTATTAGAAATCCAAGCTAGAAGAAATAATTTGGGAGTTTAAAAACTCCCAAATTATTTAAAAACTGACCTTACGCACTATATATAGTACTTGATGTTTTTTGCAATACTTCATTGGTAGGCAAAAAGTTGAAAAGCTACCCGTAGGTAACTTGAAATTTTTTAACGCCTGGGGGTAGTGTTGCAAAAAGCACCCAAATGGTAAAACAATAAGGCATTATTTGGCATCGTTAGATTTTCTCACCTTAGCTTTGGCTAGGCCTTCAAAAATCTGCCTTGCATATAACGCCTTCTTGTTTTATCAAGAACTATGTATAGTGCATAAGTTCAGTTAAAATTTTGAAAGATAATTTGTATCGAAATTATTGTTTATAAAATCTTCATTTTCCATCATTTTAAGATGAAAATCTCTGACTGTTTTAATCCCTTCAATCTGAAGTTCACTTAGAGCATTTTTCATTTTTGCTATTGCTCTATCTCTATTTTCAGCCCAAACAATGAGCTTCCCAATCATAGAATCATATGTAGGAGGAACATTATATCCTTGATATATGTGAGAATCTATCCTAACATTTCTCCCACCTGGAGCTACATACTTTGATATTTTACCAGGACTTGGGATAAACCTAACAGGATCTTCAGCTGTGATTCTACACTCGATTGAATGACCTTTTAACTCAATGCTATCTTGAGATGGTAACTCTTCACCTTCAGCAACTTTTATCATAAGCTCTATTATATCAACTCCACTTACCATTTCGCTTACACAGTGCTCGACTTGAAGCCTTGTGTTCATCTCCATAAAGTAAAAGTTCTTATCAGCATCAAGTAAAAATTCAAATGTTCCAGCATTTTCATATTTTAGATATTTTGTAGCTTTAACTGCAACTGCATGCAAATTAGCTCTTGTTTCTTCATCCAAAGCAATTGCAGGAGACTCTTCGATAAGTTTTTGATGTCGTCTTTGTAAAGAGCAATCTCTCTCACCGATATGAATAGCATTGCCATGGCTATCACCGATAACTTGAACTTCAATATGGCGAGGATTTTTAATATATTTTTCCATATACAAAGTACCATCACCAAAAGCAGTTTCACTTTCACTTTGAGCTGATAGAAATGAGACTTCTAAATCTTCTTCTCTTTCAACAACTCTCATTCCTCTTCCACCGCCACCAGCACTTGCTTTTACAATCACTGGATAGCCTATCTTTTTAGCTAATTCTTTTGCTTCATTAACATCACTCAAAGCGCCTTCACTTCCTTCTATCACAGGAACTCCGGCTTTTTTCATTACCTCTTTTGCCTTGCTTTTATCACTCATCAAAACCATTGCATCAACAGAAGGGCCTATAAATTTGATATTGTGATGTCCACAAATCTCAACAAAAGTTTGGTTTTCACTTAAAAATCCATATCCAGGGAAAATTGCATCACATCCACTGATTTCAGCTGCACTGATAATAGCAGGAATATTTAAATAACTTTGGCTACTAGGAGCATCTCCGATGCAAATAGCTGCATCAGCATATTGTAAATAAAGAGCATCTTTATCAGCAGTTGAGTAAACAGCTACTGCAATCTTACCCATCTCTTTTATAGTTCTAATTGCCCTAAGAGCTATCTCACCTCTGTTAGCAACAAGAATCTTGTTTATCTTAGCCATATCTTTTATACCTTCTGCACAACAAACAACGGCATATCAAATTCAACAGGCTGACCATCTTCTATAAGAATTTCTACAATTCTACAATCAAACTCAGCTTCAATTTCATTCATGATTTTCATAGCTTCTATAATTCCTACAGCCTGTCCTTTTTTAACAACGCTACCAACTTTTACAAATGGCTCAGCTCCTGGTGCTGGTGCTTTGTAAAAAGTTCCTACCATCGGAGACTTGATACTAAGTTCATCTTTAACTTCTTTTTTATTAGGAGCTGGCGCTTCACTTGAGCTAGCTGGAGCTTGTGGTGCAACAACTTGCGTTGGAGTAGCAACAGTAGTTGTAACTGCACTATTTTCAAAACCTTTTTGTAATTCTATTGAAAAATCACCATTTTTAATTTTTACTCTTGATAATTCACTATTATCAAAAAAACGCATTAAATCCTTTATTTCTCTATTTGTCATGCAGTATCCTTATTTATATTAAAAAATTCTTTACATTTTAGCAAAATTTGAATTAATCTTTTATTTGTTCAATTATGACCCCATTATCTTTGATAAATTTAGTAACAATCTTTGAATTGGTATGCTCGTATGATTTATCATAAACAATCCTTTTTATGCCACTTGCAATGATGTTTTTACTACAATCACTACAAGGCTCAAGCGTTACATAAATCGTAGCACCTTTTATACTTATACCCTCACGTGCTGCCCAAATGATAGCATTCATCTCCGCATGGATTTCATAAGTCTTACTCCATTCATGATGCTCATTTGTATACTTACCATCCCAATAATCACAACAATTTACATAGCCTGAAGGAGTACCATTGTAGCCTGTACTTAGAATCCTTCCATCTTTTACAATAACTGCTCCAACCTGTTTTGAAACACACTTACTAGCTCTTGCAATTTCGTGAGCTATGTTTATAAAATTTTTATCATTTAACATCTATTATTTTCCTACTTATCTTTTTGCTAAAGCTTTGGCTAAAGCCTTTTTGATTTTATCATATTGTATATCAATTGGATGCTCTTTAGTTTTTATTTTTTCTAAAGACTCTTCACTTTCTTTTAGTTTTTTCTCCCAAATTGCAATATCTTTTTGTTTATTTGAAATCTTTATATCTATCTCTTTTAACTCTTTTGTGATTAATTTTTTCCTTATTAACAGTTCATCTTCTTGTCTATATAGCTTAGAAATTAGTTGATTTTTATCGTATATCTTTTCATTTTCTCCATCTTTATACATAACTTTTTTTGAACTTGCATTTTGTACTTTTTGCATATTTTCTTTTAGAGTTTGAAGCTTATTTTCTAACTCATCAAGCTCTTTTTCTTTATCTTTTTTTTGGTTTTCAAAATTTAACATTTCTACTAAATGATCATCAATCTTATGCTTTATCCCTACTATCAAATTTTTTTTATCATAAATCGTTTGCTTTGCTCTTTTGTGTTGAATCATGACTGATTTAATCGTAGTTATATTCCATGCACGATTATTTTCATCTAGTATTGGAATGGCTTTGTGCCTTATCCCATTTGCATCGATTGTTTCATTTACACTGAAGTAGCTTAAAAACTCAATTGCTTTTTTATCTTGATTTGAAAAATGAAAAAGTATATCTTCTGCGATATTTAACAAAAATTCATCAAACATTTCTCTTAAAAGATATAAAGACAAACCTTTTATGGTTTTTTCATCATCTAAGTCTGTATTTTCTAGTAAAATTAACTCCATCATATTTATAAAAACAACTATAAATATCTTTTTAAACTCATATGGATTTAACTTTTTAAAACTAAGGTTGTCTTCTATGACAAAATCTAAAAGCCATAAAGAAAGTTCCTTATAATCTTCATTTTTAAAATATCTTTGTTTATACTCTTCTAAAATATCAGGACTAATTCCACAAGCTCTTCTTTCTTTAGCCTCTTTTTGTGTTACATGTAGAAAAAGTTTTATATAAATACAATCATCTAGAAAAAAAATGGTATCTAATTTACTTAAGTTTAATTTTTCAAAGATTATCCTTTTTAAAACATCTTTGATTTCACTATTTTTCATCGTCTCTTGAGTAAGCATAAAAGACATCAGCTCTTCATAATCATACCCATCAATTTTATACAAATATTTATTGATTTGATATCTTTTCAAATCTCCTAAAAAGAGTTCCAAATCAGACAAAATCCCAATCAAAACCCAAACCTCTTAAGCATTTGTCTTATAACTTTTTCAAAATCAGGATGATTTAAAACATCTGCATGAGTTGTATCTTTTAACTCTACATGTAAAGCTAGATTTTGTACACTTTTTTTGAGCCTATCAAAATGATACTTTGGTATGGTTTGGTCATCAAACACTTCTATAAGAGCGATTGGAGTTAAGACTTTTTGTAGGTATTTGGTTGATTCAAACTTGTGTTTAGCAAGAAGCTCTATTGGTAAAAATGGATATTTTCTTTTTCCAATAGATACAATTGAATCATATGGAGTTATTAAAATCACTCCTTTAACTTCTCTCTTACTCGCTAGATATGAAGCTACACCGGTACCTAGGCTTCTTCCTATTATAACTATGTCTTTATCTTTTGCAAATTCATCATATATTTTTATTGCATCACTAAAAAGTGCCGTTTGGCTAGGTTTACCATCGCTATTTACAAATCCTCTGTAATTAAATGCTACTATATCAAAATCATTTATATTTTTTAACTTAAGCACTATCCTAGTAGCATCATCAGCATTTCCACCAAAGTAGATGATCAAAGGAGCATTTTGTTTTTTAGACTTTTTATAAACTCCTCTAATAAATAGGCCATTTTTAGCTTCTAGTGAGATTTGTTTGGTATCTTCTAATGTAAATTCTTCTTTATTTTCAATAGCATCAGGATTAAAAATCTTTGAAGTTTGAGTAAGATATACATACGCTAAAACTAAAACATAAAGTCCAATCAAACATAAAAAAAATAGTTTCATAATGTCATCTTTACAGTCATATCGTTTTTTAAATACTCCTCTTTAATCTCTACATGTAAAGCTTTTTTATTGGCAAATAACATTATATCATCTATTGTTTTATAGTTGAATGTTTTACTTTTTTTATCCCCACACAAAATATTAAAAACTATGCCTTTTTTTGAATGATTTAGCATATTTTCTAAAAACAGCCATGTTTGAAAATCACTGAGTATATTTAAACTTCCACTTGCGACATACCAAGTAGCAAGTGGCAAACTTTCTTTTAATATATCTTTACATGTAAAGAAATTTTGAGGAAATTTTTTTTGAGAGATACTAACAAAAAGCTCCATAGAATCTATGCCTATGTACTTTTTTACTTTGATTTCATTTGCTTGCCAAAAAGCGTACAAATCAGCAAATCCACAACCAGCATCAGCTATAACTGAGTTTTTTAATTCATCTTTTAAAAATTCTGTTATAACCTCAAAGCGAATCTCTTGTGATTCTTTTGAGTTCCAATTAAGACCTTTTGGAGTTTGCCCAAACTTCTTATAAGCTCCTAGATAAAAATCTTCATTGCTTATTGACATGCTATACTAATAAAGCTGAAATCCTTTTTTGAAGTTGATCATTTTTATGAGCTTGAGCTAGCATAGATGCTTCAAGTTTGATCTTATTTGAACTTAAATCATTTATCTTTTCATCCATCGGACTCTCTTCAATCATAGATTTTGAACTAGTAAGATTTGATACTGCTGAGAGTGAATTTGCAATACCTACTTCAAAGTTTTGCATAGCTGAGTCAATATCACTTCTAGTTGCACTAAGAGAATCTACGAACTGTTGTATTGTTGATTGGTCTGTTATGTCAAGTGCGTCTATGTCTCCTACTTCTAAAGCATTTACTGCTACGTTGGAATTTCCAGTTTCAAATGTCATAGACTCTCCAAAAAGCTGCTTGCCATTGTAAGTTGTACTGTCTACCATGTCTTTCATAGCTTCTTTTGTGGCATTAAACTCTTGCTTTAGCATAGCTTTTTGGTCACTATTTAGTGCAGCATTGTTTTGTCTAACTGAGAGCTCATTTAATCTGTCTGCACTTTGAGATAAATTTTGTAAAGTAGAATCAGCAATTTGAAGCATCCCAATTGCCTCATTTGAGTTTTGAATACCCTGAGTCATAGAAGAGATTTGAGTATTTAAAGAGTCTGCTATCATAAGGTTTGCACTATCTTTCCCACTAAGCTCTCTAACAGCTGCAATCTTTGAAAGTACCGAGTCGGTATTTGTTTTGTGGTTATTTAAATCATTTAAAGCTTGTGTATTAAAACTATTACCTATCTTCATGATGCACTCCTTCATTTCTACACGTAAACTATTATACTACTTGATAGTAAAGATGTCAAATTTTGATGGCATTTTTTTTAATCTCATTTGCCAGTAATTCATCCCTTGGATTGAGTTTTACTATGTCAAATTTTAAATCCATATTTAATTTCATCATAGAGATAATAAAATCAACCTTTTTCTTTCTAAATTCTATCCTAGAATCACTAGAGTCTACTGCTAAATCTATATCTCCTCCAACTTTAAAATCATCAATCCTACTTCCAAAAAGATAGACATCACTACTTCCAAAGCTCTCTTTTGCACTCTTTTTAATAGCCTCTATAATCCTTTTTGATAATCTCACTTTATATACCTTTTTGCAAACTCAAGACTACTTAGATAATAGCTCTCAAGTTTTTTAAAACTATTTATACAAAATTTCAAATCTTCTAAAGCATCTTCAAGCTCTTCAGGATAATCATGCTCAAGTTCATTTCTAACCTCACGAAGTTCTATCCAATCTCCCAAACTATCAATAATACCTATAGTATAAAACTTCGCTCATTTTGGTATAACTAATTCCAGATATATCTAGCAATAAATTAAAAATCTTTGCTCCCAAAAAATCTTGTAATGATGAGAATCTTTTCAAATAAGCATCCAAAATTGCTCTTTTTTCAGCTTCTAAAGATTCAAAAATCTCTATGTCATATATATTTTTCTTTCTTACTAAATCATCTATCAATCTCTTATACTCTTTTAAAGCAACATAGTGTTTTTCTAATTTATTTAGTCTTTTTTTAAGTATATCACCTTTATCTGACATAGTTTTTGCCTCATCTTTAATTTATAATAATTATTATATCATATATCGACGGAATTAAATTTGCTTAAGATTATAACAAAAAGCTAAAAAGGAACAAATGTGTTCAATGGTGCAAATATACTTATAACTGGCGGAACTGGGAGTTTTGGTAAAAAATATACAAAAATACTTCTTGAAAATTACAAGCCAAATAAAATCATAATATACTCAAGAGATGAGCTAAAACAGTATGAAATGGCTGGAGAATACAACAATACATGTATGAGATACTTCATAGGTGATGTAAGGGATGAGAAGAGATTAAGAAAAGCGATGTATGGGGTTGATTTTGTTATCCATGCAGCTGCTCTTAAACATGTACCTGTGGCTGAATACAATCCGATGGAAGCCATAAAAACAAATATAAACGGTGCTCAAAATGTCATAGATACTTCTTTGGAAGAAGGAGTCAAAAAGGTTATCGCTCTTTCAACAGATAAAGCAGCAAACCCAATAAACCTTTATGGAGCAACAAAACTAGCTAGTGACAAACTTTTTGTAGCTGCAAATAATATCTCAGGAGGAAGAAAAACAAAGTTTTCTGTTGTAAGATATGGAAATGTAGTTGGAAGTAGAGGAAGTGTTATACCATTTTTTAAAAAACTCATAGCTAGTGGGGCAAAAGAACTGCCAATAACTGATGAGAGAATGACAAGATTTTGGATTACTCTAAGAGAAGGTGTTGAATTTGTTTTGAAAAATTTTCAAAGAATGCAAGGAGGAGAGATATTTATCCCAAAAATTCCTTCTATGAATATAGTTGATTTAGCTCATGCAATAGCACCTGATTTACCTATAAAAATCATTGGAATTAGACCTGGAGAAAAGCTACATGAAGTAATGGTTCCAAAAGATGATAGTCACTTAACTTTAGAGTTTGATGATCACTTTGTGATTGAGCCAACCATACAATTTACAAGCAAAGTTGATTTTAGTACAAACTTACTAAATGAAGTTGGAAAAAGAGTTAAGTTAGGATTTGAATACAGTTCAGATACAAATGAAAAATGGCTAAACAAAGAAGAACTTTTAAAAATGGTTGAAAGCGTATGATAAGCTATAGTAAACAAAGTATAGATGAAGATGATATAAAAGCAGTAGTAGAAGCTTTAAAAAGTGATTTTTTAACTGGTGGAAGCAGAGTTGAAGAGTTTGAAAAAGCACTTTGTGAATATATTGGAGTAAAGTATGCTGTTGTTATGAACTCTGCAACTTCAGCTTTACATGTAGCCTACCTATGTGCAGGGATAAAAAAAGATGATGAGATTATAACAACACCCATAACATTTATGGCAACTTCAAATGCAGCTTTGATGGTAGGAGCAAAACCTGTTTTTTGTGATGTAAAAAGTAATGGAAATATCAATGAAAATAAGATAGAAGATTTGATAACTCCTAAAACCAAAGCCATAGCTCCAGTTGATTTTGGTGGAAATCCAGTTGAGATTAAAAAGATACAAGAGATTTGTCAAAAACACAATCTAACTCTCATCGAAGATAGTTGCCATGCACTAGGAAGTGAGTTTGAAGGTAAAAAAGTTGGAAGCTTTGCTGATATTTCTATCTTTAGTTTTCATGCTATAAAACCTATCACAACTTGTGGTGAGGGCGGAGCTTTGGTTACTAATGATAAAGAGATATATGAAAAAGCAAAAAGATTAAGAAGCCATGGTGTAGTAAAAAAACAAGTTTGGAACTCCGAAGCACATGAACTAGGTTACAACTATAGACTTAGCGATGTTGCATGCGCTCTTGGGATTTCTCAACTACAAAAGTTAGATAGCTTCATAGAAAAAAGAACAAAAATCGCAAAATTTTATGATGAAAAGTTTAAAAATAACCCATACTTTTTTCCTGTAAAGATACCTCTACATGTAAAGAGTTCATATCATCTCTACCCAATACTACTTGATAGAAGTTTGTGGTGTGCTAAGGAAGATATATTTAAAGCTTTACATACAAAGGGGATAGGCGTTCAAGTACACTATAAACCAGTATATAAATTTGCTTTATATAAAAATCTATTTGGTGAACAAAGTTTGCATAATACTGAAGAGTTTTACAAAGCTGAATTATCCCTTCCGTGCCATCAGGAGATGAGCTTAGATGATGCTAAATTTGTGGCTGATACTCTATTTGAAATACTTCAAGAGATTAGAGGGTGCAAACTTTAAATATGGTATAATTATTAACAATGGAGGATAAAAATGGTAGATATTGAAAAAATAAAGCCTGAAATTATTGAAAAACTTAAACCATTGAATCCTGATAAAATCATACTATTTGGTTCATATGCTTATGGAACTCCAAATGAAGATAGTGATTTAGACATATGTGTAGTAAAAAAAACATATAAAAATAGATGGGAAGAGAAAGCTAAAATAAGAAAACTTTTAAGCAATATAAAAGTACCAAAAGATATATTGGTCCCTTTTTTAGATGAATACAACTTCTACAAAAAAGAGTATGGCTCTGTATACAAAGACATAGAAGACAAAGGTGTTGTACTATGGAGTTTTTGAAACAATACCAAATATTATTTAAAAAAGCAAGAACAGATTTGAAAGTGGCAAAAAATATATTGGAAGATTTTGAAAATGGAGATGAAGAACTCGATCTTGAAGTTGTACTCTTTCATCTTCAACAGTCTTGTGAAAAACTCTTAAAAACTCTACTATCTTATAACAAAATTCATTTTACAAAAACTCATAGTTTAGAAATTTTGGTAGATAAAATAAAAGAAAAAAATATTAAATTAATACCTGATATAGATACTTTATTATCTCTTGAAGAATATGCGATTGAAGGAAGATATGCAATATTACATGATGATATAGAAAATGTAGACAAATATATAAAAATACTAGACAATCTACTAAAATTTGTTGAAGATACCATAGAGAAGACATCGTGAACATAGCAATAATCCCAGCTCGTGGCGGTAGTAAACGCATACCTAAAAAAAATATAAAAAAATTTTGTGGAAAACCTCTTATCGCTTACAGCATTGAAACTGCACTAAATAGTGGGCTTTTTGAAAAAGTATTAGTTTCAACTGATAGTGATGAGATAGCTAGTGTTGCAAAAAAGTATGGCGCAGATGTTCAGATGAGACCTAAAAAGTTAGCTGATGATTTTACAGGCACTTGGGATGTCATAGAGTATGTTTTAGAAGCTCTAAAAAAAGATGGGGAGTTTTATGAATTTGTTTGTACCATCTATGCAACTGCACCATTTTTAGATGAAAAATATCTAAAAGAAGGGTATGAAAAACTAAAAAATTCAGATGCCATAAGAGCATTTAGTGTAACAACTATGCCTTTTCCAATCCAAAGAACATTTAAAATAACAGATGGAAGATGTCAAATGTTTTGGCCAGAAAATTACAACAAAAGAAGCCAAGATTTAGAAGAGGCTTATCAAGATGCAGGACAATTTTACTGGGAAAAACAAGGTATGAAAAGTAACGAGATATTTTTTGGAAAAGATTCTATTCCTATCGTGCTTCCTCGTCATTTAGTACAGGATATAGATACTATGGAAGATTTTACAAGAGCTGAGTTAATGTATAAGGCTTTGAATGAAGATAAATTTGACAAATGGAATAAAGTTAAAAAATCAACTCACAATACTATCAGAAAAACAGGCTTTAAAGAAAAAGAAATTTTTTGGTTAAGGATGGGTCAAAATATAGGGAGTGAAGAATACGGAAAAGGAAATGAATTTCAAAGACCTGTACTGATCATAAAAAAACTTACTTTTAACCTTTTTATAGGAATTCCTCTTACTTCAAAGCTTAAAGAAGATAATGATTATTTTCATACTATTTCATACAGAACAAAAAAAGGCATAATAGAAAATTCGACTATGCTTTTACAAATAAAATCATTTGACAAAAAAAGGTTGATGGGAAAAATAGGAACTCTAGAAGAAAAACAATTTTCAGAAGTATTAAAAAAATTAAATAAACTATTTATCCCCTCTTAAAAAAAGAGGGGGGTGCCCGAAGGCTAATTGTGCTAGTATTATACCACAAAGGATAAAAAATTACAATCTTTAGAGTAGATTTTGGAAATGACATAGGACTAGGACATTTAAAAAGAAGTCTTGTTTATGCTAAAAATTTTGATGAAGTCACATATATCTCAAAAAGCAACAAGAAAGAGTTTGTACCCTACCCTCTCATAACCATAAAAAATGAAGAAGAATTTTTTCTACATGTAAAGAAACTAAAACCTCTACATGTAGTTGTGGATAACTACAACTTTACATGTAAAGATGAAAAAAAGTTCAAAAAACTTTTCCCACAAATAAA
Source organism: Sulfurospirillum sp. 1307 (assembly GCF_054408545.1). Lineage (NCBI taxonomy): Bacteria > Pseudomonadati > Campylobacterota > Epsilonproteobacteria > Campylobacterales > Sulfurospirillaceae > Sulfurospirillum > Sulfurospirillum sp. 1307. Next base: position 2,128,301 of record NZ_CP176011.1, read on the forward strand.
ACTTAGTGTTTTTGATGATGATTACAGAGAGCATTTTTGCGATGAAATTATAAATCACAACATAAGTGCAGACATAACCAAATATAAAAATCAAAATATTGTAAAAATCATACCACCACTCATACGAGATGAATTTATAAAAGAAAAAAAGATCCGAAGAGAAAAAATCTATGATATTTTTGTTAGTATGGGAGGAAGTGATACAGCAAATCTTAGCATTCCAATAGTAAAAACTCTACCAGATAATTTAAAAATAGCGCTACTTACAACTTCTGCAAATGAAAACCTAGATGATTTAAAAAAGTTTGTAGAAAATAAAAAAAATATAGCTCTACATGTAGACTCAAATGAAGTTGCCAAACTACTAAACCAAAGCAAATTTGCTATCATCACTCCTAGTGTTATAGTACATGAAGTTTTATATATGGAAATTCAATTTGTAGCGATTAAAACTGCATCAAATCAGGACGATATATACAAATACCTTAAAAGAAATAGCTACAAAGTATTTGCAAACTTTGAAAAATGGTATAATAATAACAAAAAGGGGATAAAATGGTAGATATAGAAAAATTAAAACCTGAAATAATTGAAAAATTAAAACCATTAAATCCTGATAAAATCATACTTTTTGGCTCTTATGCTTATGGGACTCCTAATGAAGATAGTGATATAGATCTATTTTTACTAAAAGATGATTTAAAGCTAGATGACAGTAGATATTATTCAAGAGAAGCAAGAAAAAAAATCCGCGAATTAATTTTGAAATACAAAATAGGATTTGACATAATCTCTGCACCCACTAAATATGTCAATCAAACCCAAGATTATTTTTATAAGATAGATATTCTGCAAAATGGAAAAGTTTTATATGAATAAATCATCAGCTCAAAAATGGTTAGTTAAAGCTTGGCACAATTTATCTGGCGCAAAGATTTTTTACAAAGCAAATCACTATACAGATGTAACTGCTGTTGAACTTCACTATACAGTAGAGAAACTATTAAAATCATTCATAGCTTATGAAAACAAAAAAATACCAAAAACTCACAATCTAATTGAACTAAGCGGTTTGATTATAGATTTTATAAAATTTTCTGAGGAGGAATTTGATTTATTGGATATTATTTCAGGGTATCATATAGAAGAATCATACCCAATGCCTGACAGGACTTTACCTTCTAAAGAAGAAATAAAAGAAATTTTAGATTTTGCTGATAATTTACTAGAAAAAGTTTGTAAAATTTTAGAGGTTGATATAGATGAGATTAAAAAGTAGCCTGTCGCTTTTTACTCACTCATATGAAATTATCAAAAACAAACAAATAGATGTTCTTGTAATTGCTTCCTCGTTCTTCAATGAAATTAAAGATACTTTAAATGAAAACAACATAAAAGCAAAAGAAATAGAGACTTTTTTCTAAGGATATAAATGAAAACTATAAAAACAAAAAACCGTGAAATTGGCGGAAACAAGCCTGCTTATATCATAGCCGAAATTGGTAGCAATCACAATAATGATTTTGATATAGCTTTAGAAATGATAGATAAAGCGAAAGAAGCTGGAGTTGATGCGGTCAAATTTCAAACTTTTAAAGCTGAGAATCACTATTCAAAATTCACACCTAAACACTCACAACACAAAAAAAATATTCATGAACTTATAAAAGAATTGGAGATAGATAGAAATTGGCATAAAAAATTAAAAAATTATTGCGACAAAATTGGGATTGATTTTTTTACATCACCTTGTGATTTTGAATCTATTGATGAAATGTTAAAACTAGAAGTTCCTTTTTTAAAAGTTGCTTCTTTTGATTTAACAGATTTAAAATTGATAGAATATATGGCAAAAACAAAAATACCACTTATCCTTTCTACTGGACTTGCAACATTAAGTGATATTGAAAATGCTGTAAATACATCAAAAAAAGCAGGTAATGACAATATAGCTCTACTTCAATGCACTTCGTTATACCCTGCTCCTGCTAAGCTATCAAATCTTAATGCTATGAAAACAATGCAATTAGCTTTTGATTGTGTTATAGGATATTCTGATCATACGATTGGAGATCATATACCAATTGCGGCTGTGACTTTAGGAGCAAAAATTATTGAAAAACACTATACACTTGATAGAACTATGAAAGGGCCTGATCATTCATTTGCAATTGAGCCAAATGAACTTAAAGATATGGTAAAAAAAATAAGAGATATAGAAGTATCATTAGGAGATGGTCTGAAAAATGGACCAAGGGAAGAAGAAAAAGAGAACTTTAGCTTAAGAAGAAGTATAATTGCAACAAGGGATTTAAAAAAAGGAGAAATAATTACCCAAGAAGATTTGATCATAAAAAGACCAGGATATGGCATTGAACCTAAATTTTACGACATTGTCATTGGACGAGAAGTCAAAGAAGATATAAAAGAAGATGAGTGGATTACATGGAGAAAAATATGAAAAAGTTGTTAATCTCAGGCTTAGGCGGATCACTTTTTCCTTATCTTATAGAAAAATTAAATAAACAATATGAAATGATATTTATTGACTCGAATCCAAATGTTTTACGCTTATACCCAAATGAAAGAATCTATATTGTTCCAAATGCTACTGAACCTACTTTTGAACAAGTTGTAATTAAAATAATAAAAAAGCATTTGATTGATTTTTATATCCCTCTTATAGATGAAGAAATCTTAAAAGCAATAAATATAGCACAAAAAACAAATATTAAAGTATTGGCACCTTCTAAGCAATTTGTGAAGTTGTCTTTAAATAAGTATAAATTAATGCAAACATTAATGGATTTAAACATATCACATATACCAACTTTTTTTGCAAATAATTTTTCAGACCAGATCAAATACCCATTATTTTTAAAACCAAATATTGGTCGTGGTAGCAGGGGCATAAGAAAAATAGAAAACCATGATCAATTCAACGCATATTTTATTTTTGAACCATACAAAAAAAATGAAGTTTTAGTACAACCTTATATTGACGGTACGGAATATACTGTTAGTGTTACAGTAAATAACCTTAATCAATTAATTTCTATAGTTCCTAAATTAGTATATTTAAAAACTGGTATAACTAGATACGCTAAAAGTATAAAACATAAAAAAATTGAAAAATTATGCAAAAACCTTGTGGGTACACTGAAACCCTGTGGATCTTTTAATGTGCAGTTAAAAGAATATAATGGTGTATTATATATCTTTGAAATAAACCCAAGATATTCTACTACAACTGTATTAAGTGTGGAAAGTGGTATAAATGAAATTGATTTAAACATTAAGAACTACAATAAAAATAAAATTGATTATATGAATGATTTTAAAGAAACTTTTTTGCTAAGAAGATGGGAAAATATTTTCTATGAATAATGTATTAATTATCGGAGGAAAGGGATATATTGGACAACATATGAAAAAAATTTTTCCAAATGCAATATATACCAATAGTAAAGATTTTGATTTAACCAAAAAGGATGAAATAAAAAATTTTATAACGAATATAAATATAGACTTCTGTATTATTTTATCATCAAAAATAACTTTTAATAAAAAAATTTCTATAGATAGTGAGCCATTCTTAACAAATGTTGAAGGCTTAAATAACCTACTTGCTACATTTACTGAATTAAGGAAATATCCCAAAATAATATATTTTAGCTCTATGACTGTCTATGACAAAAATGCAGTTTCACCTGTAAAAGAAACTAGTGTTTTAAAGCCTATACACGATTATGGGCTTTCAAAAGTATTTGCGGAAAACATTATAAATTTTTATAATTTCAATTCAGTAATAATTAGAATTCCTGGTGTATTTGGAGGTTCAAGAACTGATGGTTTTATTTATAATACAATCACAAAACTAATAAAAAATGAATATATTAATATTAATACTTCAAATATTGGATACTGGGAAACAATATATATAGAGGACTTAATAGTACTATTAAAAAAATTTTTTGAAATTTACGATTTCAAAAGATGTTTTGATATATTTAACTTTTCTTATGGTACAAAAACAGATTTAATAGAAACTGCTTTTTTCTTAAAAAAAGAATTAAAATCTAGTAGTAAAATCGCTATAAAAAAAGAATATAGTGATTTATATCTATCGAATGAAAAACTAAATAAATATATAGACATCAATATAAATTACTTTAGTTCACTTAAAAAATATGTATACCTAATTAAAAAAAATAGGCAATTATAATGACATTTGTTATAGGTGACATACATGGAGAAATAACAAAACTAAAAAATCTTATAAAAAATATATATATTTTAGATAAAAATCCGTTATTAATATTTATAGGTGATTACATAAATAAAGGAGAAAATTCAAAATTAGTTTTAGACTATCTCATAAAATTACAAAATTCTATATTTTTAATGGGAAACCATGAATATTATATTCTAGAATATATCAAAAATAAAAATTTTGGAAATGAAATAATAAAACATGGATATAAAAGTACTTTCATAGATTTCAATATAACCCTTGAAAACATTTATGATAAGCTTTATTTGCCTTACAAAAATTTTTTTGATGAACTAATTCCTTTTTATGAAGTCGATGAATATTTTATATTGCATCAAGGTCTAGATATAAATTATTTAAAAAAACCCATTAATTCAATTCCATTAAATAATTTTTTCTCTTGTGATAGATATGTTTTTTTGAAATCTAATAAAAAAATCAATAATAAATTAATTATTTTTGGACATACAGGCTTTCAATACCCATTTTATGATGGATTTAAAATAGGCATTGATACTTCTGCTGTGTATAGCAAAGATGCTAATCTTACTGCATTCTGTTTAGAAAAAAAAATATTTATTAATGATAAAAAATGTACTTTTAACTTATATGATCTAAAATTAGATAGATGCCCAAATATATTTAGACATATTCCATATAGATTACGAGGAAATAATAATGAATAAAAAAATTCTCATAGTAGCAGCTCACCCTGATGACGAAGTTTTAGGTTGTTTTGGTACAGTTGCTAGACTCATAAAAGAAGGTTACGAAGCATATACTCTAATACTTGGCGAGGGGAAAACTAGCAGAGGAGAAGGGAAAAAAGAGATTGAAGAACTAAAACAAGAGATAAAAAAAGCAAATGATAAAATAGGCATAAAAAAAGTTTTTACTTATAATTTCCCTGATAATAGTTTTGATAGCATTCCTCTTTTAGACATCGTAAAAACTGTTCTACATGTAAAAGAAAAAGTCAAACCAAACATAATATTTACCCACTATGAAAATGACTTAAACATAGACCACCGTCTAACCTACCAAGCAGTCATAACTGCTACCAGGCCGATGGAAGATGAATATGTAAAAGAGATATATAGTTTTGAGATACTTTCTTCAACAGAGTGGAATTACCCACTATCATTTTCACCTGATACTTTTTTTGATATATCCGATACAATAGATTTAAAAATAGATGCCATGAGAGAATATCAATCTGAGTTATGTGCATTTCCCCACCCAAGAAGTTTAGAAGGAATTAAACTAAATGCAAATTATTGGGGCATGAGAGTTGGTAAACAAGCTGTTGAAGCTTTTAAAAGTATAAGAGTTGTAAAATGATAAAGTTAAAAAACTTTATTGATTTAACTCAAGAGGAGATAAGTCTTGTTTTAAATTGGAGAAATCATCCAAACATACAAAAATGGATGCATACAAAAGATATATCAATCAAAGAGCATTTAAATTTTATAAAAAGTTTGCAAACTTCTAAATCAAAAAATTACTTTTTAGTTCTTGAGAACACTTCATACTTAGGTGTCATTTACTTAGTAAATAACTATATTGGGTTATATGCAAATCCTGAAAAAAAAGGAGTAGGCAAAATTTTAATGAATGAAATAATTAATTTTGCATCTAAAGTAAAAAAACTCAAATTTATAAAAGCTGAAGTTTATAAAGAAAATCAAAAGGCTATACAACTTTATAAAAAATTTGGCTTTACTAATGTTGATGAATCTGAGCAATTATTAATTATGCAATTAGATATAAATATTTTTTAGAATACATTAAATACCTATGGAATATAAATTGCTTTTGCTATCCTAAAAAAGGCTTTTTATGTTATCTACATATGAAAAAAATTTACTAGCACTAGAAAAAACTAATCCTAATCTATCTCAAAAACTAAAATCAATAGATTCAAATACTAGGTATGATGTTTTTCAAGGATCACAAGCACAAGCAATAAATATATTAGATACAAAAACACAAGATTTCTTATACTCTTCGCCAATTGAAGATATCATTAAAAAGCAAATAGATATTCAAAAGTATAAAGAGTTTGAATACCTTTTTATCTATGGTGTTGGAAATGGAGTTTTAATCAAAGAATTGTTTAAAAATCAAAAATTAGAACAATTAATCGTTATTGAAAATCAAATTGAACTTATATACATCATGTTAAATTTAGTAGATTTGTCTAATGAAATCATTTCTAATAAAATTATCTTACTAATTGATTCTGAAATCACTGTACCAATAATGGTTAACCTAATAAACTACAACAAAATTAAATTTTACGCAAGAGTTTACACCCTCTTAGTCCAAACCCCATATTATGAAAGAAATTTCTCAAAAGAAATTGAAAGTACAAATAAAATAATTTTAGATGCATTTGAACATAGGATATATACAGATGGCAATGATATAACAGATCAATTTATAGGATTAAAGCATACTATACAAAATCTAAAAATGATGATACAAAACCCTACATTAAAGAGTTTACAAGAACAAAAAAATAGTGAAGTTGCAATCATAGTTTCTACTGGCCCTAGTTTATACAAACAATTAAGTATTTTAAAAAAATATCAAGATTTTGTTACAATCATAAGTGTTGATGCAAGCCTTCCTATCTTAGAAAAACACGAAATAAAACCTGATATTGTAACTTCTATAGAAAGAGTAGAACTTACTTCTGAGTTTTTTAAAAAAACGACCGCAAAATTTCAAAAGGACATAATCTTTGCTAGTGCATCACTACAACACGAAGCTACCCTAAAAGCTATCAAAGGGCAAAAAGTACTCATTCAAAGACCATTTGATTATAATAGCTATTTAGGTTTTGATGAATACGGATATATAGGACATGGTATGAGCGCGGCAAACTTAGCGCATGAATTAGCAATAAATATGAAGTTTAAAAATTGCATACTTATAGGGCAAGATTTGGCATATGGAAAAGATGGCATGAGTCACTCTAAAGGACATGTTTTAGGGGTAGATTCTGATGTTGAAAGATACAAAGACAACTATATTGAGATTGAAGCATATAATGGAGAAGGTGTTGTTAAAAGTACAAAAATTTGGGAATTATTTAAAGTATTTTTTGAACAAGTCATAACCGCAACAAAAGATCGTATTACAACCTATAACTGTACTGAAGGTGGAGCTAGGATAAAAGGGACAATTGAAAAACCGTTTGAAAATACTTTAAAAGAGTTATTAAAAAATGATTTAAATAAAAAAGAAAAAATAATTCTAAAAAAACCGAGTAAAAAAATCTATGAAGAAAACATAAAAAAAGCAAGACAAAAGATTACTCATATCATAGAAGAGGGAGAAAGACTTCAAGAATCTATCAATAAAACTCTAATTTCAGTAGAAAAATTTGCAAAAAAATATGAAAATATAGATTTAAAAAAAGCTCTAAAAATCACAAAAAACAAGCATGTCATCAACAAACTAAATGAGATTGAAAACACAAGAAAAGAGCTTACAACAAATGAAGTTTTTACAAAATTCTTATCAGATATTGCTAAACCTTATCTGCTTCACTACGAACTAGAGCTAACAAGCATCAGAGTACAATACATAAAAACCCCAAACGAAAACAAAGAAAAAGCTCTAAAATGGATATTTGCCCATAGATACTGGCTTTTTAGTTTATCGGGTATTATATTTAACATAGTCGAGGTTTGCAAAGAAGAATTAGACAAATGGGAATCATAAATTCCCATTTGTCTTAGAACATTTTCACAGAAACAACCTTAGATTATTGTAATAATCTAAGGACATTTTCACAGAAACTTATCCAAAACTACTGAAGTAGTCTTAGAACATTTTGTTGAACAGCGTTTGCTTGACTCATCGCATAACTTCCAGATTGTGCTAGGATATTATATTTTGAGAAATTCGCTGATTCTTCAGCAAAATCAACATCTCTGATAGTTGATTCAGCTGCTTTAACATTAACTTTAGTTACGGAGATATTGTTTACTGTAACAGTAAGTTGATTTTGAACAGAACCAAGGTCAGCTCTAGTAGCATCAAGTTGAGAAATAGCAGCTTCAACTATATTCATAGTAAGCATAGCTCCTTCTCTTGTTTTTAGTAAACCTACCTCTTCATCTGCTAAACTACCATCGCCATTAGTATCATAAGAGCCTGTTACCAAATCACTCAAAGTATGGCTCTCAGCAACATTATCAAATCTAGCTGCAGTTGTTGATTTTGTACTTAAAGAAGCATCACTATAATGCGCAGCTGTTACATCAACAATTTCGACATTGTTTTTAGTAAGTTTTAAATCTCCAGCATATGTACCATCAGTTATATTTGCAGTACTAGTCATACCAGATACTGTCATAACCCTACCGTCACTTGTAAGTTTTAATTTACCTTCAGTTGTGATAGTAGCACTAACTCCTGTTTTATCTGAAGCTGCATTGATAGCATTTTTAAGCTTTTCATCAGTATCACCAGAGAGTAAAGTATCACCAGCTTTTAGTATAGTTTCACCATTGATAACAATATCTGAAGTTAAAATACCAGCACTTACTTTACTTGTTCCAGTTTGTTCAACTAGTGCAGTTGCTTTTATGTGAGTTTCAGCTGTAGTTTCATTGATAAGATCAGCTACTCTTCCAAGACCGGTATTTGCAACACCATTACCATTAGCATCAGTCATCTGAACACCGATAAGCTGTGTTCCTTCAACATTGTACTGAACATAATCAGCTCCACTGAATGATGAGCCCATAACAGCCGATGTAGCAACTGTAATAGCACCTGTACCAGCAGCACTAACATTAACAGCAGCACCTGTATTGTTTGTCAATGTAACAGTATTATTAGCTGTATCAAAAGCAGTTAATGTCCAATTTGAAGCTGTACCACCAGTCGTAATTATGTCTGCAGTAACTATATCACCAATTGCAAGACCTTGTAAACTTCCTGAAGCTACTGTTAATACAAGTGTAGCACCATTAGCAACAGAACCATTTAGCCCTGTATCATTTCCAACAAGATTAGTAGAATCAGCTGCATTTGTATCAACAGCAATAGCAGTTCCTGATACAATTTGAGATGTCAATGCACTATCTAATGTGATAGTTGCGCCACCACTATTTCCATTTACATTTGTAATAGTAAAAGTCTTAGTTTGCCCAGCTATCTTTATAGTATCTCCAACAGCCAATCCAGTTTCAGCAACACTGATAGTAGTAGAACCAACTGAAGCTGTACCGCTTAGTTCCCCAATGTTTCCAAACTGGTTAAGATCAGTTGTAGTTTGTATACTACCAACAGCTATACTTTGAGTATTGTTGATAGAAGTTTTTATAGTTTGGTTAGAAAATGCTCCTACTTGAAACTCTTTATTAGAGAATTTACCAGAAAGAAGAACTTGACCATTAAATGAAGTAGTCTTAGCAATGTTATCAAGTTGCTCGATAAGTCTGTTAACATCTTTTTGAATCGCTATACGAGATGCTGTAGTTTGACCATCTGATGCCGCTTGGATTGCTTTAGTTTTGATGGTATCGAGTATCTTTATCTGCTCGTCCATCGCCTTATCTGCAGTTTGAATCAAACCTATACCATCATTTGCATTTGCTATAGCTTGACCAAGACTGTTTGCTTGTGACCTTAGAGAATCTGCAATCGCCATACCTGAAGCATCATCTGCTGCTTTGTTGATTCTCAAACCTGAAGACAATCTGCTAAGTGAGTTGTCTAAACTTCTGTTGTTCATTGCAGCTGCTGTGTGAGCGTTTAGCGCTGCAATGTTCGTATTGATCCTGAATCCCATGATAAATCCTTTTATCTAAAATTTGAGTGGCATCCTTGCCTCTCTTGTAAACTATATCGGATGGGCAAAAAAAAAATTTACAGTTTTGTGCTATAATTTAAAAAATTATTGAAGAATTGAGTGGAGCTTGGAGTGATTTTGCTTCTTTGGAAGAAATAGAACTTTAAAATCAATAGAAAATAACGAATGGAAAGATGATAAACTTTACACTAAAGAGCTTGAATTATATAAAAACTCTGCAAAGTATACAAAATCTTTAAATGAAAAAAAGCAAACTACTATCCGCTTTAGTGTTAGTGATTTGGCATTTGTAAAGGCAAGGGCAAAAGAGATGGGTATAGGATATCAAAACCTTATTCAAGCTTTAGTTCACAACTATGTAAAAGGTGATATTAAGTTAAAAATATAAGATACAAATAACTCTAAATTTGGTTTTAATTTCCTCATTTACTTTTTTTTCGCTACAATTCAAAAAACGTTTATAAAAAGACATATATAGGTAAGTAATGAAAAATTTAATCATAGTAGAATCACCAACGAAAGTAAAAACAATAAAATCTTTTTTGGGAAAAGATTACGATATTATCGCTTCAAAGGGGCATATTAGGGATTTGCCAAAGAGTAGTTTTGGTATCAAAATTGAAGATGGAAAGTTTAGCCCTGAGTATAGAGTAGCTAGAGATCACTCTAGTGTTGTAAAAGAGATAAAAGAAAAAGCAAAAAAAGCTGATACCATCTACATCGCAACGGATGAGGATAGAGAGGGTGAGGCTATTGGCTATCATATTGCAAAGGCTATTGGTAAAAATCCTGAAGAACTTCCTCGTATAGTTTTTCATGAAATTACAAAAAGTGCTATAACAAATGCTTTAGAAAATCCTAGAAGACTAGATACCTCTAGTATAAACGCTCAACAAGCAAGAAGACTCTTAGATAGAATAGTAGGTTACAAACTCTCACCACTTTTAGCCTCTAAAATCCAAAAAGGCTTAAGCGCGGGGCGTGTTCAAAGCTCAACACTCAAAATCGTAGTAGATAGAGAAAGAGAAATTAGAGCTTTCAAGCCAGTTGAGTTTTGGAGCATAGATGCAATTTTTGAAAAAAATATAGAATCAATTCTAACTAAGTTTGACAATGAAAAAATCGAAAAGATGACTATCTCAAATGCAGATCGTGCAAATGAGATAAAAAATCGCTTGTTAAAAGAGAGTTTTAAAGTAGCAAGCATAGATAAAAAAGAGAGAAAAAGCTCTCCAAGTCCAGCTTTTATGACTTCAACACTTCAGCAAAGCGCTTCAAGTATGCTTGGATTTAGCCCTAAAAAAACGATGATGGTTGCTCAAACTCTTTATGAGGGTGTTAATACCAACAAGGGCATGATGGGTATAATTACCTATATGAGAACTGACTCACTAAATGTTGCAAATGAAGCGATTGAGGCAGCTAGGAAACAAATACTTAAAGATTTTGGAGATAAATACCTTCCAAAAGAGCCAAAGTATTATAAATCAAAAAGCAAAGGTGCTCAAGAGGCACACGAAGCTATCCGTCCAACGCAGATAGATTTTACTCCAAAGATTGCAAAAGAGTATCTAAAACCTGATGAGTACAAGTTATATGCTCTTATTTACAACAGATTTTTAGCATCACAGATGAATAGTGCTTTGTTTGAATCTCAAACAATCATATTTAAAAGCCAAAGTGCAGAGTTTAAAGCTAGTGGAAGAAAGCTTCTTTTTGATGGATTTTATAAAGTCTATGGCTCAAGTGATAAAGATAAGCTCTTACCCGAACTTAAACTTGAACAAACCGTAGAGCTAAGCAAACTAGAAGCAAATCAACACTTTACTGAACCACCTTCTAGGTATTCTGAAGCTAGTCTAATCAAAAAAATAGAGAGTTTAGGCATAGGAAGACCTTCTACTTATGCGCCAACTATCTCAACTTTGGTTGCAAGAGATTATATCAACATAGAAAAAAAACAAATCATACCAACTAATAATGCATTTAAAGTGATTGAACTTTTGGAAAATTATTTTCCTGAGATTGTAGATAGTGCGTTTACTTCAAACATGGAAGAAACCCTTGATTTGATAGCGGAAGATAAAGCTGATTGGCAGAAAGTTTTACTTGATTTTTATGAGCCTTTTATAAAAAAGGTTGAAGATGGTAAGAAAAATATCAAATCTCAAAAGGTAGTAATTCCAACTGGAGAGAATTGTCCAGAGTGTGGAGAGCCCCTAGTAAAGAGAAAAGGAAGATTTGGAGAATTTATAAGCTGTAGTGCATTTCCAAAGTGTAAATACACTAAAAACCTTGGTAAAACAGAGAAAAAAGAGTTAAAAACCATAGATGTAAAATGTCCAAAATGTGGAAGCCCTATAGTAGAGAGAGTCTCAAGAAGAGGAAAATTTTATGGGTGTAGTGCTTATCCAAAGTGTAAATTCATCTCAAACTATGAGCCAATAGATGAAAAATGTAGCCAGTGTGGGGGCATGATGACTAGGCGCGAACTTAAAACTAAAATTGTCAAAGAGTGTATTGATTGTAAAAACAAAATTGAGGTTGCAAAGTAATATGAGTAAGGTTTTTTTATGCGCTATTTGTAATGTTTCAAGTGGAAGTTGTAATGAAGATTGTAAGTTTTGTACTCAAAGTGCTAAATATAAAGCAGATATACAAAGATACAAATACAAAGAGATAAAAACCATAGTTGAAGAAGCAAAAATGGCTAGAGCAAACGGTGCAGTTGGTTTTTGCTTGGTTACTAGTGGATTAGGACTTGATGATAAAAAAGTGGAATTCATCAGTAATGCTGCATTTGAAGTAAAAAAAGAGCTTCCAGAGTTTAATGTCATAGCATGTAATGGAACTGCATCAATAGAGCAACTAAAAGAGTTAAAAAAAGCTGGTGTTACATCATACAATCACAACCTTGAAACTTCAAAAGAGTTTTATCCAAATATTTGTACTACTCACTCTTGGGAGAGTAGATATGAGACTTGTTTAAATGTAAATGAAGTAGGATTAAATCTAGTAAGTGGAGGTATATTCGGGCTAGGAGAGAGCCAAGAAGATAGAGTTAGTTTTATCAATTCACTAAAAGAGTTAAATCCAAAAACAACACCTTTAAACTTTTATCACCCAAATGAAGCGCTTCCTTTAAAAACAAATCCTTTACATGTAGAAGAAGCACTAAAACTTGTAAAGTGGGCTAGAGGTGAGCTAAAATGCGAAAGATTAATGGTTGCAGGTGGGCGAGAGTTTATTTTTAAAGAGCGCCAAGCTGAGATTTTTAAAGCTGGTGCAAATGCAATCGTCATAGGTGATTATCTAACAACTAGTGGAAATGCTCCAAAAAAAGATGTTAGACTAATAGAATCACTGGGATTAGAGATAGCAAAAACCTGTCATGGCTGAATTATCAATAATCTTTACATTAGCGGTGATTCTTTTTTCATCACCTTTTTTATCAAGATATTTAAGAGCACCAACTCCTGCTGTTGAGATAATTCTTGGAACTATTTGTGCATACTATGGCTTTATAAGTGATTTTTATCTGTTTGAACTTATAGCACATATTGGATTTTTCTACCTTATGTTTATGGCTGGGACTGAAGTTGATTTGAAAATTTTTACTCAAATAGATAGAGCAATTCTCAAAAAAAGTATCTACTATCTTTTACTACTATATATAATATCAGCTATATCAGTTTTTTATCTAGATATGAACAAACTACTCATCATAATTATTCCAACACTTTCAGTTGGTCTTATCTTAGCTCTTTATAAAGACTATGGTAAAGATGCAAATTGGCTTAATTTATCCATGCTAGTTGGAGCTATGGGAGAGCTAGTTAGTATCTCTTTGCTAACGCTTTCAGGAGCTGCACTTGAGTATGGAGTTGGGACTGAACTTTATAAGGCTGTTGCATATCTGGTTTTACTAGTTGGTGGAATTATTGTTTTATTTAAACTTTTACATGTACTATTTTGGTGGTATCCTGAGATTAAAATCTATCTTATGCCTCACATAGATAAAGAAGAGCAAGACTTAAGACTTTCTATGGCTCTTTTTGTACTCATGATAGGTCTTATGATATGGCTAAAGATAGAAATTGCATTTGGAGCTTTTATAGCAGGTATTTTTATAGCAACATTTTTTGAACATAAAAAGGATCTTCCTCATAAAATTTCATCTTTTGGCTTTGGTTTTTTAGTTCCAATCTTTTTTGTATATATTGGCTCAACTTTCAACATAAACATGCTACAAAATAATGATGTTATTTTAAAAGCATTAGGAATAGTAGCTTTGATGATAATCATAAGAATTTTTGCATCACTTGTTTTTATAGAAGTACTTGGTAAAGTAAATATCTTTAGATTTGCACTTTCTCAAGCTATGCCTCTAACTTTAATGATTGCAGTTGCTACTATCGCATATGAATCACATAGTATAGATGACCTTTTATATTCAGCTTTGATTTTGGCATCTTTGTTTGAAGTAATAATTTCTATGCTTGGTATCAAAGTAATCAGCACAATCAACAATTATTATAAAAGCAAACTTAATTAAGCTCCATAATTTTCTCTATTTAAGCTAAAATAAACAAATTAATTTTGAAAAAGTTATCTTTTTCTAATATTATTGGAGTAATATTATATAAGAGAAAATTTTCAAAAGGAGCTTATATGCCAAATAAATCTGTTACAGTGATTGATAATAGAACTGGAGAAAAGTTTTACTTCCCAATTCTAGAACCAACTGTTGGGCCTGATGTTGTTGATATTTCAACATTTTATTCAAGAACAGGAATGTTTACATTTGATAGAGGGTTTACTTCGACGGCTAGTTGTAGGTCTAAAATAACTTATATAGATGGGGCCAAAGGTCAACTTATGTATAGAGGTTATGATATATCATATCTTGCAACTAAAAAAACTTTTTTAGATACTGCATACCTCCTTTTAAATGGGGAACTTCCTAGCCAAGAAAGACTAGAATCATATAAAGAAGAGATTAAAAAACGCTCTTTTATACACGAAGGTATGAGGAAACTTTTCGATGCATTTCCTGATAATGCTCATCCTATGGCAATTCTTTCAGCTGGAGTTTCAGCTCTTTCAACTTTCTATTTTGATCATTTAGATATGCATTCTCCGGAAGAAACAATGGAAATGGCAAATAGAATAATCGCTAAAATTCCAACAATCGCAGCATTTTCATACAGGTATTCACAAGGATTACCTATTATTTATCCTGATTTAAATAAAGGTTTTACTGAAAACTTTTTATATATGCTAAGAGGATATCCTCACCATCATATTGAACTAAAACCAATCGAAATAAAAGCGTTAGACACTATCTTTACTTTGCATGCTGATCATGAGCAAAATGCTTCAACTACAACTGTTAGAGTAGTGGCTTCAACTCAAGCTCACCCATATGCTTGTATATCAAGTGGCATAAACGCACTTTGGGGAAGAGCTCACGGTGGTGCAAATGAATCAGTTATAAGACAGCTTGAACTAATAGGAAGTATTGATAATGTAGATAAATACATCGCAAAAGCAAAAGATCCTAATGATCCATTTAGACTAATGGGATTTGGACATAGAGTTTATAAAAACTTTGACCCAAGAGCTACAATTCTAAAAAACATTCAAAAAGAACTCCAAGAAGAATTAAATCTAGATACAGAGCTTATGGCAGTAGCTAGAAAAATCGAAGAAATTGCTCTAAATGATGAATACTTCATAGAAAGAAAACTATATCCAAATATCGACTTTTACTCAGGGGTTATTCTTCAAGCTCTTAAAATTCCTAAAGAGATGTTTGCTGTTATATTTGTTATCGGAAGAACTCCAGGCTGGATTTCACAGTGGATTGAACTTAAAAGTCAAGATAGCATTAAAATTGCTCGTCCTAGACAACTATATCTTGGACCAAACGATAGAACTCCAAAAGAGTAATCACAAAACATCTACATGTAGAATTTTTCTACATGTAGATTACTCTAAAGTAATCAAGTAACCTTCATCTGATTTTTTGATTTTGTAGATATACTGACCATCTAGCTCAATTGCTACTCTGTAGTATCCGCTATGCTTGCCTATGGCTATACTTTTAAATTTTTTTAGATTTAACTTGTAAATTTTCGTATAAAAAGAAAGCTCTTTTTTGAAATCTAAAACTATCTTATATGGATTAGCGACCATAAAATCACGCAATTTTTTATCTTTTGTTTTTATTTGTATTTGATTTGATTTGATTTCAAAGGAGATAATATCTTTGAAGTTTATAACTTGTTTTTGTTCTTTCATTTTTTGAGTTGGAATTTTGCTTTTTGTTTTAATCATAACTTCATTGGTATTATACTTTTTTAAAATCAAAGTATCATGCCAATCTATTTTTTTATCAATATCAACTTTTTTACTTTCTATTGAGCCATCTAAATTTTGATAGTTTAACTCAATAGATTTTAAGATACGAGCGCTACTTGGAAGATTTACCTTTACATTATCAAAATCTTCGATGCTATCTTTAGTTATGGTTGACGCGCTAATTGAAGTATCAACTGGTACAAATGGATTCTCTCTTGCTATTAGGGGACTAAAAATTAATGCTATGTATAAAAGATACTTGTTCACTACTTTCCTTTACTATCAGGGTCTAAATCTTTGAGTTCAAAATACTCTTTTTGTAAGATTGCATTTTCCTCTTTTAACTTTTCTACACCTATTTCATAACTTTGTTTCACTTCTTGCAAATTCAAAAGTACTTCAAGCGAACTTTTACCAAAAAGCATATCCCCAACATATATACCAAAGCCTATTATGATAGCTACAAGAGCGAGGATTTTTAAATAAAAAGATGGGCTTTTGCCACTACTTTTTAGTGTTTCATCCTCAAACTCTTCTAGCAATTCACTCATTATCTAAAAAGTTCTCTTCCTATGTACTCACTTGAGTTTACTTCTCTTTCAATCTCTAAGAGACGATTGTATTTTGCATTTCTCTCGCCTCTTGCTGTTGCTCCAGTTTTTATCTCACCACAATTAAGCGCGACTGCAAAATCTGCGATAAAAGCATCTTCGCTTTCACCACTTCTGTGACTCATAACACACTTGTAATTGTTTCTTTGAGCAAGTCTTACTGTTTTCATAGTCTCGCTTACACTTCCTATTTGGTTTGGTTTTATAAGGATCGAATTTGCAATATTTTTACTAATACCTTCACTTAAAATCTTTTCATTTGTTACAAATAAATCATCACCAACTAATTGAACTTTGTTGCCTAATTTTTCTGTTAAAATTTTCCAGCCATCCCAGTCGTCTTCACTCAATCCATCTTCTATAGAAACTATTGGATATTTGCTACACATATCAACATAGTAATCTACTAACTCTTCACTACTTAAGGTTCTATTTTCACTCTCTAATCTATATCCACCATCAACTACAAGCTCACTACTTGCAACATCAAGTGCAATTGCTATGTCTTCACCTGCTTTATATCCAGCATTTTCAATTGCTTGCATAATAACTTTTATAGGCTCTTCATTGTCTTTTAAATTTGGAGCAAATCCACCCTCATCACCAAGGGCAGTACTCTCGCCCATATCTGAGATTATTTTTTTTAGATTGTGGTAAACTTCAGTTGCTGCTCTTAGCGCCTCACTAAAAGTATCAAAATTTAGTGGCATTATCATGTACTCTTGAAAATCTACCGAATTATTTGCGTGACTTCCACCATTGATTATATTAAACATTGGAGTTGGAAGAACTAAAGCATTTGATCCACCAAGATATCTATAAAGAGGCATTCCTAAACTCTTTGCACTTGCTCTTGCTACTGCCATACTGACTCCAAGAACTGCATTTGCTCCAAGACTGCTGTAATTTTCAGTACCATCACACTCTTTCATAATTGCATCAATCATAGCTTGATCATACGGATTCATGCCAATTAAAGCATCAGCAAGTGTAGTGTTGACATTTTCACAAGCTTTTAGTACACCCTTGCCCATATATCTTTCATCTTTATCTCTTAATTCAAGAGCTTCTCTTTTTCCTGTACTAGCACCACTTGGCACAATAGCATTTGCAACTGTTCCATCACTTAGTTTTACTGTTGCTCTAACTGTTGGATTTCCTCTACTATCTAGTACTTCATCAGCATATATATCATCTATGTAAACCACTTTTTCTCCTTATATTACTCTTGTGAATCTAAATCTATATCAGCGCCAACGCCCATTGCTTCTTTGATTTTGTTTTCAATCTCTAAAGCTAATTCTTTGTTTTCTTTCAAAAATGCTTTAACATTTTCTCTACCTTGCCCTAGTCTTGTTTCACCATAGCTAAACCAAGCGCCACTTTTATCTATCACATCTAGTTTTACACCATAATCAACAAGTTCGCCCTCTTTACTTATACCCTCACCAAACATGATATCAAATTCTGCCTGACGAAATGGAGGTGCAACTTTGTTTTTTATAACTTTTGCTTTTACTCTGTTTCCTATTTGCTCTTCACTTTGTTTTAGTGTAGCTATCTTTCTTACATCAATTCTAACTGAAGCATAAAACTTTAAAGCATTTCCACCAGTTGTAGTTTCAGGCGAACCATAACCCATAGTTCCTATCTTCATACGAATTTGGTTTATAAATATAATCGTTGTATTCATCTTATGAACTACACCAGTAAGCTTTCTTAAAGCCTGCGACATAAGCCTTGCTTGAAGTCCAACATGAGTATCTCCCATATCTCCTTCAATTTCAGTTTTAGGAGTTAGCGCCGCAACTGAATCAACAATAATCAAATCAACTGCCCCACTTCTAGTAAGGGTTTCAACTACATCTAAAGCTTGTTCACCAAAATCTGGCTGAGAAACCAAAAGATTATCTGTATCAACGCCCAAGTTTGAAGCATACTTTACATCAAGAGCATGTTCAGCATCAACAAATGCACAAATTCCACCCTCTTTTTGAGCTTGTGCAGTGATTTGTAAAGCTAAAGTAGTTTTACCAGAACTCTCAGGTCCATAAATCTCTATAATTCTTCCCTTTGGAACCCCATCAACTCCTAAAGCAATATCAAGTCCAAGTGAACCTGTACTTATAGAATCAATCGGTTCAATCTCTCTTTCGCCTAAACGAACTAGTGTTCCTTTACCAAAAGCTTTATCTATCTGTTTAATTGCTAAATCTAGTGCCTTTTTTTTATTGTCATTAATTTCCATTAGGTTCCCTTTTATTATAATGTTGCATGTGCAACACTAAGTGTTAGTATTTTATCATTTTGTGCTTGAAAAAGTTCTTTATCTTATACTAGATACCAAAAACAGCTATAAAATATTTCAATTTGAAATATCCAATACGACAATTTAAATTTAGGGCACCTCTAAGTTTTATATCAAATTTTATCGGTTCTTGGGACGTTCATTTGTGCAAGGATGTACAAATAGTCCGAAGCCTCGGAAAAAATGCAGGACGCATTTTTGAGAATGAGATAAAAATTGATATAAAACTTAAATTTGAATTAAACTACTTTTATATTCGTTTAATACAATTTAGATACAATACCACCACTGAAAGATGATTCTAGTTTACATCTTTAGTCTACTTTATATTGATGACTCCTAGTTACAGTTAAATTTGCCTAAAAGAAAACTTATTATTCTACATTTCAGACCCACCTTAGCGATAAGGTATATTTAAACACAAAGGATTCTCAATGGCAGAATTACAAAATGGAACAGTAAAATGGTTCAACACTGACAAAGGTTTCGGATTTATCGAGCCAGAAAATGGAGGCAAAGATGTATTTGTACATTTTCGTCAAATAAATACAAACGGATATGATCGTGCAACACTTAACGAAGGTCAAAAAGTAACTTTTAGTATCGGTGAAGGACAAAAAGGTCCTCAAGCAGAAAACGTTACAGGTTTATAATCTAAAATTTGAGCAGATTTATTCTGCTCCTCCCCTCTTTTTAATTAAAACAATTTACTTTCAACTTTTTTACTACTCTAAAAATTAACAGCTATTAAGTCGCATTTTATTATAATAAGTCTAGAAAAACATGAAGGCAACAAATGAAAAAGATAACAGTAGCACATTCACCAGATGCTGATGATATATTTATGTATTATGCTATTAAATTTGGCTGGGTAAATTTAGATGGAGTTGTATTTGACAATATTGCGCTTGACATTGAAACTCTAAACAAAGAGGCTTTAAAAAACACTTATGATATCAGTGCTATTAGTTTTGGGCTTTATCCAAAGATTAGAAATGAGTATGCACTTTTGAGAACTGCTGTTAGTTTCGGAGAGGGTTATGGTCCAAAAGTTGTTAAACTAAAGAACAAAAAACTAAAAAGAAATTTCAAAGTTGCTCTAAGTGGTGAACACACTACAAATGCAATGCTTTTTAGGATTTACTACCCTGAAGCTAGAATAATCTATAAAAACTTTTTAGAAATTGAAGAAGCAGTTTTAAGTGGTGAAGTTGATGCTGGAGTGTTGATTCATGAGAGTATTCTTACATACAACGACAAATTAGAAGTTCAAAAAGAGTTGTGGGATATTTGGTGTGAACTTAGTGGAGGAGATTTGCCACTTCCACTTGGTGGCATGGGACTTCGTCGCTCAATCCCACTAAATAGAGCAATTGATTATGAAAAAACATTAATCAAAGCAGTAAAAGTAGCTACAACTCACGCAAAACTTTTATCAGATATGCTTTTAGAGAGAAACTTAATCAGAGTAGATGCTCCAACTTTAGAAAAATACCTAAGTCTATATGCAAACAATAACTCAATTGAGTTAAGCCAAATACAACTAAAAGCGATAGATAAACTTTTTGAGATTGGATATAAACATGGCTTTTATGATAAACTTATAAAAGCAGAAGATTTTTTAATTCCTAGTGAATATGAAGAACTAAGGAATAGTTAAATACAAAAAGTTTAACCTTGAGCTATTTTAAGAAGAAAACATGAAAATATTATTTGACAACTACAATAAAAACTCTACATGTAAATCACTTTGGGGATTTAGTGCTTATTTTAAAAAGTATAAGCTACTCTTTGATACAGGAAGTAATGGAAGAGCTCTTTTACATAACATGCGTGAGCTTGGAACTGATATGAAAGATATCGAATATCTTTTTATAACTCATGCTCATTGGGATCATATCGGAGGGATTGATTCTGTTTTGGAACTCAATAGTAATATAACTATGTTTGTTCCTTCTTCTTTATCTAAAAAGTTGGTTGCTGATTTAAAAACGCTTACTAAAAAAGTAGTGGTTTGTGATGATAAACCAAAAGAGATTTTACAAGGTATCTTCACAACTGGGATACTAGGAGAAGAGATGCCTGAACAATCTTTGATACTAGATGAAGAGTTTACAAAAGTTATCACCGGCTGTGGACATTATGGCATAGAAAAGATAGTAAGTGTTGCTAAAAAGGTTTTGAACAAAGATATAAAAATGGCGATTGGGGGATTTCATCTTTTAAACAAAAATGATAGTGAGATTTTATCATCAATTAAGACTTTAAAAGCTTTAGGTGTACAAAAGGTTTTACCTACTCATTGTACTGGAGATAGAGCAATAGAGCTTTTTAAAGAGCACTTTAAAGACAACTGTATTGAAGGCGGTATTGGGTGTATGATATCATAAAAAAAGAATGTTAAATCCACTGTATATTAAGTTAAATTATGCCTTATTTATAAAAATTTGAATATAATAGTAAAAGTGATAATAAAAACTAAAAACAAGCTTTACTTTTTATACAAATAAAAAAAGAATTCTCTTCTTTGAAAAAGGAAATATTAAATGGAAGCTAAATTAATCGGCCTTGGCGTTGAAACATTTAAATTAGCTCTTATGATGGCTCTTCCTATGTTGCTTGCTGGGCTTTTTGCCGGGCTTGCTATTAGTATATTTCAAGCAACAACTCAAATCAATGAAATGACTTTAAGCTTTGTTCCAAAAATCATATTAGTTATCGTTGTAGCAATCTTTACTATGCCTTGGATGATGAATATGATGATAGAATTTACTCACAAAATTATAACAATGATACCAAATTTTATATTTTGAAAAAGATAGATTTAAGCTCTTATACAAGCATCAAAATAGGCCCTGTTGTTGAAGTTGAACTCATAAAAGAAGTTCTACATGTAGAAGCTTTTTTGCTAGGTGGTGGAAACAATCTTCTAATCTCACCAAACCCTCCTAAAATGGCAATGCTTAGTAAGGATTTTAATTTTATCTATGAAAAAGATAAACTTTTACATGTAGGAGGAGCAACCCCTAGTGGAAAAATCCTATCGTATGCTAAAAAGCATAATATAGCAAACTTTGAACTCATGCAAAAACTCCCTGGAACTCTTGGTGGAATGGTTAAAATGAACGCTGGACTTAAAGAGTGGGAGGTTTTTAATCATTTAGTTGCAATTAAAACAGAAAATGGATGGATAAAAAAAGAAAATATTGAGTATGGATATAGAAAAACAAATATAAACGGGACAATATATGAAGCTACTTTTGAGATAAAAAAAGGGTTTGATAAATCTTTACTTGAGATGTTTAAAAAACTAAGAGATAATCAACCAAAACTTCCAAGTGCAGGAAGCTGTTTTAAAAATCCTCCAAATAATTTTGCTGGGAAACTGCTAGATGAAGCAGGTTTGAAAGGATATAGACTAGGAAATATGGCTTTTAGTGAAACTCATGCAAACTTTTTAGTAAATCTTGGTGGTGGAACATACGAAGAAGCAATAAAACTGATTGATTTAGCTAAAAAAAGAGTTTTTGAAAAAAGTGGTATAAATCTAGAGTTAGAGATAAAAATAGTGTAAAAAAAAGGTTGAGCCTAAACTCAACCCATCCCCATATATAGCAGTTTGCTATGGGGGAATTATAAGAAAACTACGATAAAAAGTTCTTAAGTATTAAAAATTAATTTTTGGATTAATCTTAATTTCATCTAATATAAAAATCCCATTAACCAAAGTGGAATTTTATTGTTAAATCCTACCTCTATATCATCTGCAATTATATATCCATTTTGTCCTCTTAATTGACTATCATCCTTAGATGCTCCACCAATTTCAAATACTAAAGTATCATCAACTATAAAACCACCCATGTCGTGATAATGTACTTGATGTTTAAGTTTCATTTGGGATACAAAAAAACTCTCTCTTATAGTTCCAATATCAGAATTAGCACAAAGAACTGTAAATAGATTTGGATTATCAAGCAGTAATTTATCAGGACGATTAACTGCTCTCATTCCAACTCCACCTCTTACAATATGAATTAAACTTCCTGCGTCCATTCTTTCTAAATACTTTTGCAAAGTTGGCCAAGAAGCTCCTACTGCTGAGCTGAGTTTGGAGATATTTAACTCATAAGGTTTTGAGCTACATAACATATAGATAATCTTTTTGAGTTTATCAAGTTTTGAAGGATCAATATTGTAAATTCCACAAAGATCAGAATCAATTGTTGTGTTTATCACTTCTAATAATTTTGAAGGATAATCTGCAAGAGATTCTTTAAAAAAAGGATAACACCCATATTCACAATAGTTACTAAACTGCTCTAACGGTCTTATCTCTTTCATTATTGATACTGCTATATCTTCATGGTTAGATAATATTTCATCTAATGTAAATTTGTTAAATGTTTTTTGTGTTTCTAATTCACAAAACTCTCTAAGAGATAACACTCCTAGTGTATGTATAACTGCTCTACGTGATAAATCACCGCTTTCATGTTCAATTTGAAGAGCTGATGATCCGCTAAATATTACTTGTAAATCAAATACGTCATAGATAGCTTTTAATTCATTTGAAAAATTAGATGATTTATGAATCTCATCAATAATCAGTAACTTTCCTCCTCTTGCATAAAAACTCTCAGCTACCTCATACAAACTCACTCCGCTCATAGCAGGATGATCACAACTTAAATACAAAATTTTTGATGATGGTAAATTTAAACTTTTTGCATATTGTAAAAGTATAGTACTTTTTCCAGTACCTCTTGCTCCCTTTATGCCAATTAGTTTTGAGTTAAAATCTATTTGTGAGTAAAAATATCGTTTATATTCAGGAGTTTTACGAACAAGTATCTGGTTTGATATTTTTTGGAGTGTTGCTAAATTCATTTGATACCTTTTAAAACGTATTTTACAATTATAGTAGTTTTATTATAAAATACACTTTATACTAAAATTTCAAAAATTAATTTTTGGATTAATATTAATTTCATCAAGCAAAGCAAATCTTTTTAATTCATACGCCTTTAATGCACATCTTCCTATCATTGCTGCATTGTCTGAGCAGAACTTTAGTGAAGCTACATGTAAACTCATACCAAACTCACTGCAAATATTTTCTATCTTATCTCTTAAATATAGATTTGCACTAGCTCCGCCTACAATAGCAAATCTTTCATATTTGTTTTTTTTCAAAACTTTTTTTATCTTTTGAATCAAATGCTCAGTTGCAACTCTTTGAAAAGAGGCACAAATATCTTCTTTACAAAAAGTACCCTCTTCTATAGCAAGTCTAACTTGATTTTTAAGTCCAGAGTAACTAAAGGCAACCTTAGGAGAGTTTGATAGAGGAACTGTAAAATTACAAGCTTTTTCATCTCCTTTTTTTGCACACTCTTCTACAATAGGACCTCCAGGATATCCAAGTCCAAGCATTTTTGCAACTTTATCAAAACTCTCACCAAAACTATCATCTAAAGTTGTTGCAAGAGTTGTTATATCATCATAACTTTTTACATGTAAAAGCTTTGTATGGCCTCCTGAGACTAAAAGTGTAAGCATCGGGAAGTCTTCTTCTTTTTTTTCAATAAAAAGCGAATATATATGCCCTTTTAAGTGGTTTATGGGAATCAAAGGAATATCCAAAGAGATACTCAAAGCCTTTGCCATACTAACTCCCTCAACCAAAGTTACACTAAGGCCAGGCTCATTTGTAACTGCTATAGCCTTTAAATCTTTAAAATACTCTTTTGTTTCTTCTAATATATTTGGCAAAGCAATCGCGTGTAATCTAGCAGCAAGTTCAGGCACTACCCCTCCATATACGCTATGGTCAATCTCTTGTGAAATTTTTTTATGAAATAAAAGCTTTGCATCTTTTATCCTAGTAATTGCTATCGAGCTGTCATCGCAACTACTTTCAATACTTAGTATCACTTCACAAACTCCACTAAAACCATACCTAAAAATTTATCTTGATTTTTGGCATCATATACTTCAACACGATACCTTTTAGAATCTTTATCGATTGAAAATCTTTTTAAAAGATATTTTTTTCGTATATTTAGTCCTGATTCATTTTTATGCTTTTTATTCACATAGCCTATGACATTTACTCTCAATCTCTTATCAACACCTACATTAAAAAAGTCTTTTACTTCTATCAAACTACCAAGCTTGACATCTTTTACTTTTCCATCTATATTTATCTTTATACTACCATCAAATTTATCATATTCTAGGTATTCTGGGACCAATGTTGTAAGCCTTTTGTTGCCATAATAAACTATAAATTTACTATCTTCTTCTATAACGGTCATTACAGGGCTACTAGGTTTAAATGAAATCTTACTTCCTTTTTGCACAGGAAAATAT
The DNA here is from genome assembly GCF_054408545.1 of Sulfurospirillum sp. 1307. Lineage (NCBI taxonomy): Bacteria > Pseudomonadati > Campylobacterota > Epsilonproteobacteria > Campylobacterales > Sulfurospirillaceae > Sulfurospirillum > Sulfurospirillum sp. 1307. The sequence goes on from NZ_CP176011.1 coordinate 2,154,064, forward strand.
GTAATATTTGGTCTAATTCTTGAAAGTGGTATAAAAATTCTTTTATCATTAAATGAAATATATATATCATTGTCTATGACATCTTTTAACTCTTTTGGATTAAGATTAAACTTTCTTTCATACTTTATACCCATAATATCCATAAACTTTTCAAGTGCCAAAAGTTTGTAATAAACTCTTTCATTGACTGGTAAAAATTTACTAGATTCATTTCCAAAAGCAGCTTTTCCTTGGCCAATAGCATAAAAGGTCAAAGTCTTACTCATCTCTTTTTCTTCATAAGTTTTTTTGAGGTGAGTTTTTGTATTTTTTGTATGAAACATATGATCTTTTTTGATAAGTTTTTGATTTATATAATCATCTACTTTATTTGCAATTTCTTCAAGGTTACCATACTTTATACCATCAACTTTTGCTTGGTCTATGATAGTTGCTTGCCCCCATCTTGAAGGATTTCTCCACTTGTCTATATACTTTGGCCTATAATACCCACTTCCATCATGCAAATTTATCACCATCTTGATATTGTCTTTAGTAATAATCTTTTTCATCCTATCTATGAGGTGAAAATCATGATCATCAGGTGAGAGATTTGCAAACTTTCTATTTAAATCTCCATAAGGTGCTCTACTTCTTTTTATAATTGAGTAAAAATTAAAATTTGGAACAATCCAAACTGAGCCTTTTTTGATTTCATAATGAGTTGAAAGTAGTGAAGCTGCCATAAAGCCACCTGGCTCATCCCCTTGAATTCCACCAACTACCAAAAGAGTGTTATTATCATCAATATTTCCCTTTTTTATCAGCGTAAAATCAAATCCATCAGCAAAAACCAATGCTTTTAAAACTAATAAAATACTAAATAATCTTAACATGCCAAGGCTCAAATCTAACTCCATCTTTATTGTTTATAGTATATCTCATTGAAATATAAGGCAATCTTCTTAATTCCCAAAACTCTTTTGTTCTAGCAAATGAAACTGTAAAGTTTTTATATCCCCAGCCTTTTTTTCCTACATCAAAATCTCCCAAAGAGTGATAAGAATAAGCCGGAGGTGCTAAAGATTTAGAAGCCTCGGTTAAATTACCATTTGTAGATTTTATTTTGTTAAAATACAAATTCATTTGCTTTGGCACACCTCTAACTCCAGAAGTTAGAATCAATGATTTACCAATATCACTTATAACTCTTTCATATGATTCTTTAGAATGCCCCTTAAACAGGTAATGTCCTGTTCTTGAGATTTTAATCACATCTTTTGGATTTATTCTCGTTGTAAGAGATGGAACTGTTTTTTTGCCATAAAATCCAAACTCACTTGGGTCAGCATAAAAAATTTCTTCTATAAAAGCAAGCTCTTCTTTACTAAACTTACCAATTTTTGGATATCTAATGGCAGTTTTTAACATATCATCAAATGATATGATATTAAAATTTCCATATCCTACATGCCTTTTTACCAATTCTATTTTTTTTTGGACACTTAAAAATGGTTTTACTTGATCATGTCTTAACCAGATAGATTTTGTTTCACTACTATCTTTTGCCATGAGCGAAACTGTACTACCTACCATAAGCCCCAAAAATGCACGCCTTTGCATTTTTTACCTTTATTTCAAATTTTTTACTAATAATTTATTATACTATAAAATACTCTAACATTCTACGATATTTACTGCCAATCCACCTTGTGAAGTCTCTTTGTATTTGTTCATCATATCTTTTCCTGTTTCATACATCGTTTTTATAACTCCATCTAGTGAAACATAATGATGCCCATCTCCATTTAGTGACATTCTAGCAGCATTTATGGCAGTTACAGCAGCCATTGCATTTCTTTCAATACATGGGATTTGAACTAAACCTCCAACAGGGTCACAAGTAAGCCCAAGATGATGCTCCATGCCTATCTCAGCTGCATTTTCAACCTGCTCTACGCTTCCACCCATAGCTTCAGCCAATGCTCCAGCCGCCATAGAACAAGCTACTCCAACTTCTCCTTGACATCCAACATCAGCACCACTTATAGAAGCATTTTTTTGATAAAGTATCCCAATAGCACCTGCTGTTAATAAAAAATTGACAATCTTATCTTCATCTAACTCTCTTAAAGAACTTCCCAAAAATTTATTCATATACATAATAACAGCAGGAATTATCCCAGCAGCTCCATTTGTAGGAGCAGTTACAACCTTACCTCCACAAGCATTTTCTTCATTTACAGCTAATGCCCAAAGATTTACCCAATCCATGACTTCAAGAGGGTCTATCATAGAAAATCCCTCTTTTTTTCTTAGCCTTTTATATACTAAATTTGCTCGTTTTTTTACTCCTAAAACGGGAAGTTCTCCACTGCTTTTATATCCTCTTTGTATACATTCATCCATAACTTGCCAAATTTTAAGCAAATCTTTTCGTATATCTTCTTCTTTTTTAAATACTTTTTCATTTTCCATCATCAAAGCACTGATTGATAGGTTATTGTCTTTACAATGTTTTAAAAGCTCTTTTGCAGAATTAAACTCATATGGTAAAGGTTTTGTTTTGCTATCTTCTTTTTTACCAATATCATCTGCATCTAAAATCGCTCCCCCTCCAATTGAGTAATAAGTTTTTTCAAACAATAACTCATCGTTTAAATCATACATGTAAAGCTTTAGAGCATTTGAGTGAAATTCTAAAAATTTATCTTTATATAAAATCAAATCTTTTTCAAAATCAAAGTTTATTCTTTTTGCTTCTAAGAGGTTTATTTTTTTATTTTCGAGCATTTTTTCAAATCTAAGATTTGCTTTATCCATATCGATATCATGAGCGCAAAATCCCATAAGACCAAAAACAACTGCCTTGTTGCTTCCATGTCCAACTCCAGTTGCCCCAAGTGAGCCATAAAACTCTACTTTAACTCTTGCAACACTTTGTAAAATTCCTTTTTCAAATGCAAGCTTTACAAAATCTTTTGCAATGTTCATGGGCCCAACTGTATGAGAACTTGATGGTCCAATACCAATTTTGAAAATTTTAAAAACTGTGCTCATTGGTTAAACAACTCTTCAATAGCCTTTTCATCAACTGGCTTACTAAATAAAAATCCTTGCATTTTTATACAACCCATAGAAATTAATATATTTTTTTGTTTCTCATTTTCTATGCCCTCAGCTAAAACTTCTAGTTTTAATCCCTTACCCAAGGAAATAATAGTTTTAGCTATTGCTCTATCTTCAGAATTTATCAAAATATCTTTTACAAATTCCCTATCTATTTTTAACTTGGTAATCGGTAATTTTTTCAGATATGCCAAACATGAGTATCCTGTACCAAAATCATCAATTGCAATACCAATTCCCATAGCTCTTAGTTTATTTAAAACTTTAATTATTTTATGATAATCTTGTACAAAAGCTCTTTCAATTACTTCTATTTCAATCCATTCAGGCTGAGCATTGTATTTTTTCAAGATTTTGTTTATATTCTCTACTAAATCACCACTATAAAACTGTTTTATTGCAACATTAATTGATACTTTTTGTATATCAATACCCTGTTTTTTCCATTTAGATATCTTAGAAACTGCTTCTTCAATAATCCACATTCCCATAGGAATTATCAATCCACAATCCTCAACAATACTTATAAACTTATCAGGATAAATTAATCCTTTTGTTGGATGATTCCAGCGTATAAGAGCCTCTACTCCACAAACTTTATTTGTTAATCCATCTACCAAAGGCTGATAATGCAATACAAACTCTCTGTTTTTTATCGCTACATGTAAAGATTTTTCTATTTCAATTTGAGTTTGTACCTCTTCATTCATAGATTGCTTGAAAAATTTATATCTATTTCTCCCCTCTTCTTTTGCTCTAAACATTGCAATATCAGCATTTTTTAATATATCTTCACTATTTTTAGCATCAAAAGGGTATAAACTTACTCCCATGCTAAGAGATATTTTATAGGAATTTTTTCCTAACTTAACACTTTGCTCAAATGATTTTTTTATCTTTTCAAGAATACTAACAATGTCGCTAATTCCTTCATAATTATCTATCAAAATCACAAATTCATCACCACCAAATCTGGCCACCAAATCACTTGTTCGTATATTTTTTTGAATAGTATGTCCAACTTGTTGAAGCAGTAAATCTCCTACATCATGCCCTGCTGAATCATTGATACTTTTAAAATTATCAACATCAAGAAATATAATTGCAAATTTACTATCACTTTTTCTTGATTGCTTTATAGCCAAATCCAACCTTTTAGATAACATTTGTCTATTTGGAAGCGAAGTTAGAGTATCATGGTAAACTTGATGAATTAATTCTATCTTTTGTTTATTTATCTCCTCATTTTTACTTAGTAAACTATTTTGATAATCTTTTAAAATAATTTTAATTTTATTGGATATCAAAAACATAAACAATACAACTATAGCCAAAGAGATAAAGACTATTATCATAATATCCATTTGTAAAGTAGTAATTTTTTCTTTTATACTATTTTTTTTATGTTCTATATTTTCAAGCAATGCTTTATTGTACGTTTTTTCCCCAATAATCCAGTCAAATATAGGTATATACTTAACATAAAAAGATTTTGCTCTTGTTGCATCAGCAACATCAAAAGTTTCTAGTTCTTTTTTGCTTATAAAAAAACTATCATCTATCATTAAAGAAGCTTTTTTTATATCTAAAATTTCTTTCGGATTAAAAGGGTCAAAATCTCCATAAAGCTTTTTCCCTTTTGAATTATATATAAATAGATTTTCTTCTATAGAATGGTTGTTTAACCTGGTTAAAATATCTTTTTTTATTTCATTTAGTATATCTTCTTCATATCTTGCTGTTCCAATATATGCATTTAATGGTTTAAAAATTTCTACATATCCAATCTTTTTTTTCATTTTATTTTCGTTTGGCTTATACCAATACCATTCATCAAATCCAAAACTGCTAGATTTTACTTTATCAATATGTCTCTTGATTGTAAAATTTCCTTTAGAGTCTTTTAAATAAATTAAATTTTTACCTTCCATGGATGGGTTTGGTGGCATCAAAAGACAAACACCATTAAGGTCGTACATGAAAAAATATCCACTTTTGTTACTAAAAAATCTTTTATCTCTTAAAATATTTTTAATGTACTTTGAAAGTGTTTCTTTATTTTGATATGGATTTTTTTCATAAAAATCTTGCATTAAAGAAACTGTTGTTGAAACTATATCTCTTAATTTTTCCTTTTCTATCTTTTCTAAGATTTTTTCGTTCATCAAAAATCTTTTTTCAATTTCAGTAATCTTTTTGATTGAATTTAACTTAAAATTTTTTATAGCTTCTATTCTAAAACTTTTTATTTCGTTTTTATAAATACTATTTATAAAATCTGAACCAATTAAAATAAGTATAAATGAAGTAAGAATAACTGCCAATATAGGCAACAATATAATCCATCTTGTCAATTTTTTATTTGCTTTATTCAATTATGTCAATCCTACTAAAATACTAAAAGTGCATTTTACAATAATTTTATCGTTACTACAGCTTTTGGTGAATTTAAAATTTCTTTTACCCTATCTTGCCAAAGATACCCAAACTCAATTTTTTCTTCATCGCTAGCATTTTCACTTAAGACTTTTTGCATGAGTTCGTTCATCTTTGGATTTGGTAAAATTTTATTAGGATTATAGTATAAATCTACATATTTATTTCTAAATTTATCTTTTAATCTCATTGAAGATTCTATATCTGCGTTAAAATACATAAGATTTCTTCTATCAAACTTTCCAGCAAGACCATGAAAACCGCTTTGATTTGTCGCTCCTATAACTTGGGCTATTACATTTGAGATAACTCCAGTTACTCCATCTTTTATATCATCTTTTAAAAAAGCTTCAATTTCACCTCTTTTAGGGTTGCTAAACTCTTTTAATCCCTCTTTTAGCATCAAATAAGCTCCTGCTATGGTAGGGCAACTATGCCCAGCGCTTTTTACAACATCTAAATAACTAAATTCAACAATTCCATCTTCAAATGCACCAAGCGTATCTGCTAAATCATCTCTTAATCTGATTTTCTCAATTTCATCAAAAAACTTTGGATATTTCACATCAATTCCTTTTTTGATTTTATGATACAATATTGCCAAAAAAATTTTATTGATTAGGGACAAGATAGCATGCAAGAACTATGGAACGGCAAATTCTCAAGAGATGGTCTTTTATATGGAGAAAATCCAAATAAATTTATAAAAGAAAATGTAGATAAATTTGAAAAAAATTCAAAAATACTTTGTCTTGGAGAAGGAGAAGGAAGAAATGCTATTTTTTTAGCCAAAAAAGGTTTACATGTAGAAGCACTAGATGCTAGTGATGTGGGGCTCATGAAGCTTCAAAAAAGAGCACAAGAAGAAAATATAGCAATTACCATAAGACATACTCTTATTGAAAATTGGCAACCTGCTTTAAAATATGATGCAATTGTATCTTCATTTATGCATTTACCTAAAGAACTTCAAGAAGAGATGCTAAGTAAATCTGTAAATGCTTTAAAAAAGGACGGCTGGTTTATTGCTGAGTTTTTTAGCGAAGAGCAGTTAAATTTCAATAGTGGCGGACCAAAAGACAAAGAGCTATTGTATAATCTAAATGACCTTTATACCATAGTAAAAGAACTTCCATGTATCATTCATAAACTCTCTTTAGAAATCATTCATCTAAATGAAGGAAAAGGACACAATGGAGAAGCAAGTGTCATTAGGTTAGCTTTACAAAAAAACTAAGACTTAAGTCTTATACTCACAATTTCACTAGGGGACATAACTCTTATTGGTGGTCCCCAATAACCAGTTCCACTACTTACAAAAATTTTTCTATTTTTACTATACTCATAAAGCCCTCTAAGATATGGTTGGTCAAGTAAAACTAAAAGGCCAAAAGGAAATATCTGTCCACCATGAGTATGCCCTGAGAGTATTAAATCAATTTTTTCATCTTTTAATTCTTTTGTGATTTTTGGCTGGTGAGCAAGCAATATAGTTGGAAGACTACTCTTTACATGTAGAAGTGCTTTTTTAAGGTCAGGCTCTAAAATCTTCATTCGCCTTCCCATTAAATCAGTTATACCAGCTAGATTGAAAGTATTGTCAATCACTACACTTTCATTTTCTAAAACATTTACGCCTAAACTTTTTAAATGCTCGCATATCTTCTTTACCCCGTGGAAATATTCATGATTTCCACTTACAAAATATACACCCAATTTTGATTTAATTTTTTTTAAGCTATCTAGTTTATCCCCAATTTCAGAGGCTTTTAAATCTACCAAGTCACCTGTTATTACAACTAAGTCAGTATTAAGCTTATTGATTTTTTCTACAATCATATCAAAAAAATCTTTCCCTAGACTTTTACCTATATGAACATCACTGATTTGAACTACATGTAAATCTTTCTTTAGATTATCTATCTTTATATCTACTTTTGTTATTTTAGGTTCTTTAAATCCATTTATAAATCCTTTTAACATATAAGAAAATGCTAAAATCAACATAGTGATATCTAGTATGATTTTTAACATATATCTTCTTGAACTATCAAATGGAATTTTTTTAATTGGGACATGAAATAAATCATATAAAACTGATATACAAAAAAGCATAAAAGAGATGCCTATCAAAGAAGAAAAAACTATAAATAAAGAGCTTGGCATTTGCCCTGATCTTAGAGTAAGAAAAAATATAAGCTCAGCAATGCTTACAATAATAACAATGCTTTTTAAAATTGATTTGTAATTATCAAAGATATGAATTTTGCTTAGAAATCTTTTATAGATATATAAATTCAAACCTAAAATAACAAGAGTGGCTACTAGAGCAAATATGATACGAAAAATTTCCATCTAGTAGCCTTTTTATTATTTTATAGATTTAAAATAAACTTTTGTTTCATTAGAGATCACTTTTGATAAAATCAATAATGCTAATAAGTTAGGGATTGCCATCAAACCATTTGCAAGGTCTGAAAAGTTCCAAACAAACTCAAGCTTCATCATAGCTCCAACCATAACAACCGCTATAAATAAAACACGATAAACTTTTACAAATTTTTCACCAAAAATATATTCAAATGCTTTTTCACCATAGTAACTCCAACCTAAAATTGTAGAGTAAGCAAATAAAGCAGTCGCAATAATTACAACATATCCACCTATATCTCCAAGATAGTATGAAAAACTTTTCATAGTAAGAACACCAGCACTTACTCCTTCATGCCAAAATGGAGCAATGAGGATAATAAGAGCAGTCATTGTACAAACTACTAAAGTATCTATAAAAGTTTGAGTCATACTAACCAAAGCTTGCCTAGCTGGAACATTTGTTTTAGCAGCTGCGGCTGCTATTGGAGCTGAGCCAAGACCAGATTCATTTGAGAAAACCCCACGAGCAACACCAAATCTAATTGCTGATGCAATCGTAGCTCCTACAAACCCGCCTCCAGCTGCTATTGGATTAAAAGCATGATAAAATATTAGCCCAAAAGCATCACCAATTTTATCTGCATGAACTACAAGTATAACTAACGCACAAATAACATATGCAAAAATCATAATTGGAACTAACTTTGAAGTAAAGTTACCAATTGATTTAATACCACCTAGAATTACTACCGCAGTTAATGTGAGCATAACAACTCCAGATATCCATGTTGGAACACTAAGTTGAGAGCTAAGAAGAGTTGCAACTGCATTTGATTGGGTCATATTACCAATACCAAATGCTGCACATGCTGTAAAAACAGCAAATGCCATACCAAGCTTTGGAAGTTTTGCACCATCTCTAAGGTAATACATTGGTCCACCTTTCATACCATTTTCACCAACTTCACGGTACTTAACAGCCAAAATTGCTTCGGAATATTTTGTTGCCATTCCTACAACGCCAGTAACCCACATCCAAAAAACAGCGCCAGGTCCACCAAGTGTGATAGCAGTTGCAACACCCACAATATTTCCAATACCAACAGTAGCTGCTAAAGCTGTCATGAGAGCTGCAAAGTGAGAGATATCTCCCTCTCCATCAGTGTCTTTGTGAAAAATCATCTTAATAGCATGAGGCAACGCCCAAAACTGCATGCCCTTTAATATAACTGTTAGGTAAATTCCCGTACCAACCAATAAAACAAGCATAGGTGGTCCCCACACAATGCTAGAAAGTGTTGAAATCAAACCTTCTAATGCCTCCATAGATTCTCCTTAATCAAATTATTATCTATATTTTTAAAAACCTAATCTTACTAATATCCATCAAAATGTCTTGTTTTTGGCAATACAAGATTTAGGAAAATTCCAACTATTGCACCTAGACCAATTCCACTAAAAGCAACTCCTCCAAAATCAAAAGTCATTCCACCAATTGCAAAAACTAAAATGATTGAAACGATAATCATATTTCTAGGATCAGCTAAATCAACTTTTTCTTTTATAAGAGTTTCCATACCAACTGAAGCTATAATTCCAAATAAAAGAAGTAAAATTCCTCCCATAACAGGAACTGGTATTGTAGAAAGCAATGCTCCTAATTTTCCAATAAATGCTAAACCGATGGCAAACAAGGCTGCCCAAGTCATAATAGCTGGGTTAAAAGCTTTAGTAACTGTAACCGCTCCAGTAACTTCAGAATAAGTTGTATTTGGAGGACCACCAAATAAAGCAGCAGCACTTGTTGCTAAACCATCTCCTAAAAGTGTATTTTGAAGACCTGGCTTTTCTAAATAATTTCTTTTAGTAACATTAGAAATCGCTAACATATCACCAATATGCTCAACAGCAGGAGCAATTGCGATAGGAAGAATGTAAATAATTGCTTCTAAATTAAACTCTGGTGCTACAAAGTTTGGAAATGCAAACCATGCAGCTTTGCTTACCGAAGAAAAATCAACAATCCCAAAAATTAAAGATACGATGTAGCCAACTATAATACCACAAAGAATAGGAAGCAGTCTTATCATACCTTTACCAAGAAGTGTTGTAAACATAACTGTTGCTAAAGTTAGAAGAGAGATTGTAATTGCTATTGGAAATTCGACCAAAGTTACAGCTCCATCACCAGTTTGCCCCATAGCCATATGAACAGCAACTGGAGAAAGTATAAGACCAATTGTCATAATAACAGGCCCAACAACAACAGGAGGTAAAATTTTATGCAGTAACTTAGTACCTTTTGCACGAATTAAAAAACTAAGAACCACATAAAAAAGACCAGCTGCAAAAAGACCACTCATAGTTCCAGCTATTCCCCAAGTTTTTACCCCATATATAATTGGAGCAATAAAAGCAAATGAAGAAGCCAAAAAGATTGGCGGAACAGCTTGTCTATTTACTATTTGAAAAATAAGCGTTCCAAGTCCTGCTGTAAAAAGAGCCACATTTGGATCAAGCCCCGTTAAAATTGGAACTAAAACCAAAGCTCCAAAAGCCACAAATAAAAACTGCAAACCAATCACGCTATCTTTAACGCGAAAGTTGTAATCAGTGCTACTCACATATCCTCCTTAATGTATTGTTTTACTTCATTGTCTATCTCAAAAATTTCATCTAAATTTTTTGGGTTTATATCTTCAAATTTTCTAAAAGCCTTTTTTGTAAGTTCTGCAAGTTCTAGTATGTTTAACTCCCCATTAAAAAACTTTTCTATTGCCATTTCATTTGCTCTATTTACAACAACTCCTCTGTGAGGATTTGCTAACAATTCATCTTTTATTTGCCAAATTGGATATCTTGTTTCTTCTATTTTTCTAAACTCTAGTGAGCCAATTTCACATAAATCAACATATTTTACAATTTGTTTTTCCACATTTCCTAAAAGCGCATAAGAAATCGGCAGTCTCATATCAGCTCTTGCTAAATGAGCTGTACTGCTACCATCAGCAAAATTAATCATAGCGTGAATTACTGATTTTGTTTCCATGATAGCATCTAAGTTATCTATATCAAAAAGCCATTTTGCCTCAAGTAGTTCAAAAAGCTTATTTGTCATAGTAGCACTATCTACTGTGATTTTTTTACCCATCGACCAGTTTGGATGATTTAGTGCATCTTTTGGAGTTTGCTTTGAAAGCTCTTTTAAAGGTGTATCTCTAAAAGCTCCACCACTAGCCATAATTGTCATACTAGATATTGCTCTTTTACTTAGTAAATACCAAAGTCCAAAATGTTCACTATCTATTGGGATTATTTTTGATGTATCTAAAAGATGTCCAGCTACGACTAAACTCTCTTTGTTTGCAAGTGCTAATTTTTTACCAAGTTCTAATGTTTTTAAAGTTGGTCTTAAACCCATAAATCCAACTAAAGCATTTACGACTAAGTTAGAATTAGAAGTTTCTAATATCTCTAAAATTCCTTCTTGACCAACATACACTTTATCATGTTTTACTAAACTAGCAACTTCTTTGTTTGCAACACATACATATTTTGGGTGATATTTGGCTATTTGTTCGTTTAATAAGTTTATATTTGTTCCGGCTACTAAAGCTTCTACATGTAGATTAAATTCGTCAGCTATTTTAAGCGTATTTGTACCAATTGAGCCTGTACTTCCAAGAACTATCACTTATGCTAATCCTCTTAAAAGCACAACCATAACAACAGCACCAAACAAATACCCATCCAACCTATCTAATACTCCTCCATGTCCTGGAAAAATCGTTCCACTATCTTTAACCCCAGCTTCACGCTTTAAATAACTCTCAAATAAATCACCCCAGATAGAAGATGCTGAAACCAAAAATGAAGTTAAAAGTGCCATTTGCCAACCATAATATATTTGTCCTACAAGAGTACCAACTATGCTTGCTATTAAAATACCTCCGATTACACCTTCCCAAGTTTTATTAGGACTTGTTGGAGAAAATGGAGTTTTTCCCATGCTTTTTCCGACAAAGTATGCTGAAGTATCAGTAAGCGCTACTACGACTACAAGCCAAACTAAAACACTCATACCAAAATCTTTGTACAAAGAAAACAAAAAAAGCATAGAAATAGAAGGATATAAAAAAGGAGCCAATTTTCTAAAATCTACCTCTTTCTTATGTGCCATCAATGCAGTTGCTACAATCAAAACGATAAAAATAAGCTCTGTTGGATTTGGATAAATTGCAGCTACAAACCAAACCAAGAGTGCATATATGAAAAACTTGTCATCTTTTTGTCCAAAAAGCTTCATTGCTTCATAAAAGGCTATAATATAAGCAATACCAAGTATTGCCCATGTTATAAAAAGTGAGTCCATAACAGCCATCAAAGCAGCCACACCAAGAAGCACAAGTCCTGTTAAAACTCTTTGCTTATTTGAGTTATATATCTCTTTTAAATCCATAATTTACCTTGAAAATTTTTAGGGCATATCTAATAACCCTTTGTATATTACCTAATGTTTCGTGAGTTTTTGCTTATACGCTGATATCTAAATGTTTTGTAGAGGGTTTTTCTTCTTCGTTTTCTTTTAAGTGTTTGTGTTTTGTATCTTTTGTGGTTTCTTCCTCTTTTGCTCCACTTTCTTCATCTCTTTTTTGTTTTTCATGCTCTTTTTCAGGGTCTATTTTGTATGTTTCTTCAGTAGGACGAACCTCTTTTACCTCTTTATCTTTTTCATTTGCAAGTGTAGTAGCAGCTATATTTTGTAATTCTTGTCTATTTTGAAAATCATTTTGTTTAGAAGCAGCAGCAACCATATTTTGATTTGTATGAATTATACTTCCTATTGGTCCTATTGCCATGAATTACTCCTCAAAATGCATTGTTTTGTAATCTACATATGTTACATTTGCTCCATCTTTTACACTTACATTGTGTCTTTGAGTATAATCGACTAAATAATTCCCTTTTTTAGTGACGCTAAACTCAACACAAATTTTTCCAGCAAAATCAAGTACACTTTGAGGTACACTTTGCTTGTTTGTTCTTATTATAACATGTGCGGAGGGAATATCTTTAAGGTGCATCCAAATATCTCTCTTTTTTGCCTCTTTTAGTAACTGTATGTTACCTTTTTCATTCCTACCAAGCATTATCTTGTAACCTTCTAGAAAAAAAGTTTCATAATTTTTTTGTTCATTTTTTTCTTTTTTACTCTTTTTTTGTTTTGGCAAAAGTATATTTATCTCTGTTTCGTCTTTTGCTTTTGTTACAACTCTTTGCATAGATTTTAAAAAGTTTATTTTTTCATTTAAATTTTCTCTTTCTTTATATAGTGATTTTGCTTTTTGCTTTAGTTTTTTACTAGAATTAAAAAGTATATTAGCTGATTCACTTGGAGTTCTTGCCTCTTTTGGAAGAGTAATTTTTACTTCTTTTTCTTCCCAGTCTTTTAAAGTAATCTCTTTTTCATATGCTTTTACTTTATCTATATTTGCAAGTATCAAACCTCCCCACAATTCATACTCGCTAGCCTTTTTTAAAAGCTCTTCTTCACTACTTAGAGAGTCTAAAATCTTTTGAAATTTATCTATCTTTTTTTGTAGTGCAATGAGTTTTTGATTTTTGATTTGATTGAGTCTTAAACTAGCTCTTTTCTCATACTCATTTTTTAAAAAGCTTTCAACATCATCTATGATTAAATCATCATCTTTTACCTCATACTTTGGAAGTTGCTCTAGCTTTTCTCCTGTTTTTACACTTCTATATGATACACTTAAATCAACATGCCTAAGTGCTTCTAAAACTACCTCATCACTATCAAGTATAATTGCATTTGTATTTCTTCCTGTAAATTCTAATTGAAGTATACTTTTTAGTGTTTTGTAGCTACTATTTGAGTTTACATGTAGTCTTAAAACTCTATTACCTTCAAGTAGCTCAATCTTTTCAATTTTACTTCTAGCCAATCTTTTATAAAGTATCACATCAAACGGAGCATTATAAACTTTAGCTCTTTTATAAGAGTCTTTTTTAAAGATATAAAAATCTCCCTTTTTCATATCAAAAAAAAGAGTTTCATCTTTTTGAGTGCTTACCTTTTTATCATTTTGAAAAATAACTTTTATGATAGTATCATCAACCCTCGTTATTTTGAGGATTGATGTATACTTTTGCATATATTTGACTATGTTTTTTAATTCACTGTATTTCATAGTCTTATTATATGATATTAAACCTTTTAAATTCTTCTAAATTTTGCAGGTCCTGTTGTGTGAATTGACTCACCGCTACTATCAACTGCCACAGTTACAGGCATATCTTTTACCTCAAACTCATAAATTGCTTCCATACCAAGCTCTTCAAAGGCTACAACTTTAGCCTTTTTAATTGATTGACTAATAAGATATGCTGCACCGCCAGTTGCGATTAAGTAGATTGAGCCATACTCTTTTATAAGGTCAATCGTAGGCTGTTTTCTCTCAGCTTTTCCAATCATGCCTAGTATATTTAACTCCATCATGTCTTTTGTAAATTTATCCATCCTAGTTGAAGTTGTTGGCCCTGCTGGTCCTACTACTTCATCTCCTACTGGATCTACTGGCCCCACATAATAAATCAATCTATTTTCTAAATCGACACCATTTGGAAGTGGTTTTCCTGCTTTTTTGTACTCAACTATTTTTTTATGAGCTGCGTCTCTTGCAGTTAAAATTTTTCCTGAAAGAAGTATAGTATCTCCTGATTTTAAATCTGAAAGATTTCCTTTGTTTAAATCTTCTATATTTACCCTTTTGATACTATCCATAGGAAGCTCAATATCAGGCCAGATATCTAAATCAGGTTTTTCAAAAACTGCTGGTCCATCACCTTTAAGCTCAAAATGTATATGTCTAGTAGCAGCACAATTTGGTATGAGTGCAACAGGAAGCGATGCTGCGTGACAAGGATAATCTAGTATTTTAACATCCAAAACAGTTGTAACGCCACCTAAACCTTGAGCGCCAATTCCTATCTTGTTAATATCTTCGTAAAGTTTTAATCTTAACTCTTCAAGTGGAGTTTTTGCTCCTCTTTCTTTTAACTCATGGATATCAACTTTTCCCATTAGCGCTTCTTTTGCAAGCATCATTGATTTTTCAGGGTTTCCACCAATTCCAATTCCTATTAGACCAGGAGGACACCAGCCTGCTCCCATATTTTTTACGCTATCCATTACCCAATCATATATACTATCACTTGGATTTAAAATCGCAAATTTAGATTTGTTTTCACTTCCTCCACCTTTTGCAGCAACTGTGATTTCTACTTTATCTGAGTTATCTACACTATAGTGAATTACTGCAGGAGTATTGTTCTTCGTGTTAATCCTAGCTCCAGCTGGATCACTTACAATAGAGAATCTAAGAGTGTTTGATGAGTCAGTATAACCTAAAGCAACACCTTCATTTATGATATCTTCCAACTCTTTATCTATATCAAGTTCAGCTTTTAGTCCAACTTTTATGAAAACATTTACTGATCCTGTATCTTGACAAAGTGGACGATGTCCCATAGCACACATTTTTGAGTTTATCAAAATCTGCCCTATTGCATTTTTTGCTGAATCTGATTCCTCTTTTTCGTATGCTTCAACCATACCTTCAACGAAATCTTTTGGGTGGTAATAAGATATATACTGAATTGCATCAGCAATGCTTTGTCTTATATCACTTTCCGTAATTTTTCCCATACTTACTCCTTTTGAAATTGTATCATTATAGCCAATATTTAGATATAATTCATAAAAAAACAAGGAAGAAGATTTATGATTTTAGACTATAATAAAGTTAATGACCTAGATAGATATAAACTTATGTCTGATACAGTTATACCTAGGCCAATTGCTTGGATAGTAACTGAAGATGATGGCATTATTAATGCTGCTCCGTTTTCATACTTTATACCACTCTCTAGTAATCCAGCAACCTTGATAGTATCTATTGGACAAAAAGAGCCAAATGTTCCAAAAGATAGCTTAGCAAACATACTAAAAACAAAAAAAGCAACTATCTGTTTTGCTAACAAAGACAATCTTGAAAAACTAAAATTATGCTCTAACCCACTAGATAAAAACCAAAGTGAAGTAGAAGAATACTCCATAAAAACACAAAGGCTCCTAGAAGACTTCCCGCCGATGATAAGCTCATCTCAAAGTGCCTTTTTTTGTGAATATTACAAAACAGTTGAACTTCCTGGTAAAACAACACCTGTTATTTTAGAAATCAAAAAACAGTTTATTGAAGATGGAAGATTAGATGAAAAAATGCACGTACATGTAGAAAATGTCGGAAGAAGTGGAGCTTTTTTTAGCGCCATGGTTAAAATCTAAAAAAAAGAGAAAAAATGGACACACAACAACAAGATAATATTGAATTACTGTTTTTAAAAGTCAGTGATTACAAAGAACTAAAACAAGTTATGTCTTTAGTTTATGAAAACTTACCTGAAGCTTACTGGGAAGAACATCACATAAAAACACTAATTAATAAATTTCCAGAAGGACAAGTCGTTATAAAAGTAAATGGCAAAATTGCTGGGTGTGCACTATCTTTGATAGTGGATTACGATAAATTTACAGACAAACATACATACCAAGAAATTACACAAAACTTTACTTTCAACTCACACACATCTGAGGGAGATATTCTTTATGGAATTGATGTATTTGTTGAGCCTAGCTTTAGAGGTATGAGAATAGGTCGTCGTTTATATGATTATCGTAAAGAGTTATGTGAAAAACTAAATCTTAAAGGCATTATTTTTGGAGGACGAATCCCAAACTATCATAAATATGAAAAAAAATTAAGCCCAAAAGAGTATATAGAAAAAGTAAAAAGAAAAGAGATAAATGACCCTGTACTCAATTTTCAAATCTCAAATGATTTTCAGCCTATCAAAATTTTAAAAGGCTATTTAGAAGGCGATGAAGAATCTGGAGAATACGCAGTTTTATTAATTTGGAACAATATATACTATGAAAAACCAAACAAAAAAGCAACCACAAAGAAAAAAGTTGTTAGATTAGGGCTTGTTCAGTGGCAAATGAGACCATATAAAAAACTAGAAAATTTAATTCAACAAGCTGAATATTTTATAGATACACTATCTACTTACAGATCTGATTTTGCCCTCTTTCCTGAGTTTTTTAATGCTCCATTGATGGCTGAAAATAATCACTTATCAGAGCCTGATGCTATTAGAGAACTAGCTAAACATACTGAAGATATTGTAAAAAAGTTTTCTGAATTTGCAATTTCTTACAACATCAACATCATTTCAGGAAGTATGCCTGAGATTAAAGATGGTCATCTATATAATGTTGGTTATCTTTGTAAACGAGATGGAACAATTGAAAGGTACGAAAAAATCCATGTAACTCCTGATGAATCAAAAGTTTGGGGTATGCAAGGTGGAAAAGATTTAAAAACTTTTGATACAGATTGTGGGAAAATTGGTGTTTTGATATGCTATGACTCAGAATTCCCTGAATTAAGCAGGCTATTAGCACAAGAAGGTATGGATATACTTTTTATTCCATTTTTAACGGATACTCAAAATGGATACTCTCGAGTAAGAAACTGTTCACAAGCAAGAGCAATTGAAAATGAATGCTATGTTGCAATAGCAGGAAGTGTGGGAAACCTACCTAATGTTCACAATATGGATATGCAATTTGCCCAATCAGTAGTATTTACTCCTTGTGATTTTGCTTTTCCAACAAATGGCATTAAAGCAGAAGCCACACCAAATACTGAAATGGTTTTAATAGCAGATGTTGATATTGACCTTTTAAGAGAATTAAATGAGTTTGGAAGCGTGAAAAACTTGCAAGATAGACGAACTGATTTGTATGAACTAAAAAAGATTTCCAGTGAAAGATCATAGTTTTTACATTCGTAGTATATCCTCATTATTTATTGCCATATCTCTTTTAGCTTTGGGATATGGCATCATTTTAACATTTGTAAGTGTTCATTTAAAAGAATTAGGAGTAAGCAATACAAGCATTGGTATTATAAACGCTTCTTTCTTTTTAGGCTCAATTATCTCTGTTATAATAAGCCAAAAAATAATCTCAACGATTGGGCATATTAGAAGTTTTGCAACATTTGCTTCTGTTATGGTTGTCTCCTTTTTAATGCACTCAATCTTTTTTAATGAAGTATTATGGGCATTTTTACGATTTATCTCTGGATTTTCTTATTATGGATTATTAGTTATTATTGAAAGTTGGCTAAATGAAAAAAGTTCACAAGAAACAAGAGGAAAAGTTTTAGCACTTTATAGTATCACATTTTATCTATCAACAGCTCTTGGACAGCTATTTTTAAATCTAGATGGGAACTTAAAACAACAACTTTTTGCTATTGGGTCAATTCTTATCCTTCTTTCTGTTGTTGTTATTTCTTTAACCAAAATAAAAGAGCCAAAGTTAAAACCATTTGAAAAATATAGTTTTCCAAAAATTTACTCTGTAGTTCCTTTAGCTACTACAAGCAGTTTTATAAGTGGTATTTTTGTTAGTGGTTTTTTTACAATCTTTCCTATTTATATACTTACCAAATTTAACTCATTTGAGGTAGTTTCTTATTTTATGATTGTAACTTTAATAGGAGGCTTAGTATTTCAATGGCCTATTGGAAAGCTTTCAGATAAATATGGAAGACGAAAAATAATTTCTCTAAGTGCTTTTTTCACTGCAATTTCATTTACTATTTTTATGATTTCATCTAATTCTATTTACTTTACATACATTGCTGGATTTTTACTTGGTAGTACCATTTTTTCAATTTATCCGTTGAGTGTTGCAAGAGCTAATGATATGGTTGATGAAAATACAGATATAGTGGAAATAAGTAGAACTCTTCTTTTTACATATGGGATAGGATCTTTCATCTCCCCTATTTTACTAGGTACATTATCTACGTATTTTAATAATAGTATATTTATAGTATTAATTTCACTTAGTCTTTTTTTAACATTTTATGCACTATCTAAAAAAAGAGTTGCTGATGATGAATTAAGTGAATTTATAAACATGCCAATAGCATCAGGAGCAGAACTTCCTGAGCTTGATCCAAGAAAAGATATACAAGATTAATTTTCCTTACATGTAAGGAAAATTAATCAACTTCTAAAACAATTTTACCTATATGTTTTTTTTGCAAAAACTCTTTTTGTGCATCCACAATGTTTTCTAAAGGAAATGTCTTTGCAACTAAAGGCTTAATCTCTTCTTTTTCTATTCTTTTTATAAGATTTGCAAAAACTTCAGGCTCTAAAACAGTACATCCAAAAAAACTTAAATCTTTTAAGTAAAGTGTTCTTATGTCAAGCTCCACTATAGGTCCTCCTATAGCTCCTGAAACTGCATATCTTCCTTTTGATTTCAAAACTTCTAAAAATTTACCCCAAGTTTTCCCTGCAACTAAGTCGATAACCACATCAACACTGTTTTCACCTAAAACTTCTACTATATCATCATCTCTTGAAACTACTTTCGAAACTCCCAAAGATTTTATAACATCAAATTTTGAAGGGCTTACTATAGCTATAACCTTAGCCCCTCTTGCTTGTGCTAACTGAATTGCAGCACTTCCCACTCCACCAGATGCTCCTGAGATTAATACCGTATCATTTTTATTTACATTTGCTCTTGTTAGTAAATTTTCAGCCGTAGAATAAGAGCAAGGAAATGATGCCAATTCAACATCACTATATGAACTATCTATCTTATAGGCATGTTCATTTGAAACGACTGTATACTGCGCAAAACCTCCATCGCATTCACTTCCAAAGTACCAAGCACTATCTAATTGCTTACCATTTACTTTTTGAAGTGAAGGTTCTATCAAAACTCGCTCATTTAGTCTAGATATATCAATATTTTTACCAACAGCTACTATTTCTCCACATACATCTGCGCCTTGAATTATAGGAAATTTCAGACTTTCGCCAGACCATGAAGAATCCTCAGCGTTCTCACTTTTAGAGTACCAACCAATCCTTGTATTTATATCTGTGTTATTTACTCCTGCTGCTTTTACTCTGACTAACACTTCATTCTCTTTTGGTGTTGGTATTGCAACATTTGTTGAATATTCTAATTGTTCAAAATCACCATGAGCTTTTAAAAGTACTGCATTCATTTGTTTTGGTATTAACTTCATTATTACCCTTATGTTATTTTAATCTACATATTTTGATTATAGCAAGTTATACCTTAGTGTTGAAGAGGTTTACATGTAAAGCTAAACAACCTTACATGTAAACAGTATTGTTATGAAAAAAACCTTTTATTTACTTCATCAGAAAGCTTTACTCCACTAAAGTGAGCTCTTTGAACTAGTTCCCAAAAGTATCGGTAAGTCGCTCTATCATGAAGTTCTCCAGCGTATTGGATTGGTCCCCATGAAGCATCTTGAGCTGCTATTAGGATATTGCCAGCATCTTCTACTTCTGTAAAATCTGGTTTCATTGCATCTACGATTGCTTGTATTTGAGTTGGGTAAATACTCCACATTCTTAAAAATCCAAATTCATCTCTCGCTCTTTTTGCATCGCTATATGTTTGATATGGATTTTTTAAATCCAGCGTAACATTATGACAAGGAATAACATGATTTGAAAGTGCTGCTTGAGTTACTTCAGCTTTTGCTCTTGCTAATAGTTTATGTTCAAACTGACCTGGACTTCTCATGTTTGAAGCTGGAATTGCACCTTGATAGCCTGATACAAAATCCATAAGACCAAAATCTAAAACTTGAAGCCATGGAAGTGTTGCGATTTTATGAACATCTCTTAGTGATCCGTGAGTTTCTATCAATACATGAATTGGTATCTCTCTTTTGATTCCAGCTTTATTGCAAGTCTCTTGGATATATTCGATTTGTTCTTTTACTTCATCATAGCTTGTACATTTTGGTATAGTTATATAAGCTAGTTTTTCTCCAGCATTTGGAACTAAAATATCTACATCTTGTTTCCAATTTTCATTTGAGTAATCATGAATTCTAACTCCAGCCATACCATATGGATTATCTTTGGAATTTACCATACGAACAACCATATTTGCATGCTCTACTTCTGCTCCAACTTGTGCTCCATCTTCACAATCACATGTAATATCAAAAATCGGGCCTAACTTTCTTTGCATATCAAATGCTTTTGATATTAGTTTTTCACTTCCTGCAAAGTGCTCGCAACTAGGGATAATTGGTAAACTTTTCCCTGATTCAAAAAGTTCTTCATTTGGGTGTGTCATTTGTTTCTCCTTGGTATAATTAATGTATAATCTAAATCAAGCACAACATTTTTGATGTACTTGTTATCTTCGCCTTTTGGATTTTTTACATCCTCTGGCCTCATATTTTTAAGTCCTATTGTTCTTACTCTCATAAGAGCTATGTCTTTTCTTTTAAGCTCAATTTTCTCTAAAATCTCACTATAAGCATAAATGGTATCTCCTGCAAATGTAGGATTTGCATGAGCCCCACTATTTATCGCATATATCCACATAGCATTTTGAAGCCCATTAAATGATATACTTCTAGCAAGTGAAATGATATGTCCTCCATAAATCAACCTTTCATTCATAGGAGTACTTTTCATCATAAAATCATCAAAATGAACTTTTGCATTATTTTGGTACAAATTTGTAGCTAAAGTATGCTCGGTATTATCAATCGTAAATCCTTCAGTGTGATTTAGTCTTTCGCCTACTTCATAATCTTCAAAAAAGTATTTGCCTCCTGTTTTATTAGTATCTACATGTAAAATCTTTGGTATATTGATATTTTCATCAATCAAAGCACTACTTTTTAAAGTTGGGACTATGTTTACATTGCTCTTTTTTTCTTTATCTTTTTTATGAACCATTACCCATCTTTTGAGATTCAAAACTTCTTGCCCATTTTGATTTTCTCCAATAGAATGAACATATACAACTCCGCTTTTTCCACTTGAATTTTCTTTTAAGCCTATTACTTTTGATTTCATACTAACTGTGTCACCTACAAAAACAGGGTTTTTAAAAGTAACTTCAGCATAACCAAGATTTGCAATAGCATTTAGTGAAATATCTTGAACACTTTTTGCAAAGATCAAATGAAAAGCTAGCAAATCATCAAGTGGCCTTTTTTCATAACCCAATTCCTTTGCAAAAACATCACTTGAATGAAGAGCAAACCTACTTCCGCTAAGAGCGATATACAAAGATACATCGCCCTCGCTAATAGTTCTAGGAAGTGGGTGAATAATCTCTTGGTCTATGCTAAAATCTTCAAAGAAATTGCCTTTATTTATTTTATTCACAATTGCTCCTTAAAATAGCTCTTTGCCTATCTCTTTGTATCTATCATACAAGGTGATAATCCTTTGAGCCCATTCTATTCTTGTTTTATCTACCAATTCATTTTTAAACTGAATTACTTCTCTTCCACTTTTACCAGCTCTCTCAAATGCTTCAATCATGCCTTTTGCATCTTCAACTTCACTCTTTTTTGGAGTAAAAATATCATTGATATACTCAAGTTGTATCGGATGAATTGCTGCTTTTCCATCACATCCAAGATAAAATGCATCTTTGGAACTTGCCTCACAAGAAAACTCGTCATTAACATCAAAATGAGGTCCATCAATAACAACTTTTCCATACGCACGTGCAGCCAAAACTATATTTGACATATAGTTAAATATAGCCTTTGAATTCTTCTTTAGATTAATCTGAAGTCTTTGTGCTAAAGTATTTGAGCCTATCATGATAACATTTAGTTTTGTTCCAGCTGAGCAAATACTTTGTATATTTAAAACTCCCAATGGACTCTCTACGCTTATCATAAGCTCCAAATTTGGATTAATAGACTCTATGATTTCATCAGCTTTCATTACATCTCCAGCACTTTCAATACATGGAAATAAAATTGCATCAATATCTAACCTTTTAGCAAGTTCAATATCAGCTTCTATATCAGCACTATTTAGTTTATTTACTCTTAGAACTCTCTCGCTTGTTCCAAAGTTGCTATTTTTAGCAAATACTTGTTCAAGCATTACTCTTGCAACTTCTCTTTGCTCTTCCAAAATACCCTCTAAATCAAAGATAATAGCATCACTTAGAAGTGATCTTGATTTTTCTAAGAATTTTTCATTATAAGCTGGAACAAATAGCATAGATCTTCTTGCTCTATATACATTTTCAGGCTCTTTTGCTTCAACTGCTTCTTTATTTGTTAATTGTTTTACTAACTCTTTTCTTAAAACTTTTCCATTTTTTGTTTTTGGATAATCATTTACAATGTATATCTTTTTAGGTGCTTTATATTTAGCAAGATTTGATTGAGCATATTTTAAAATATCCTCTTCATCTTCTTTATTAACTTCGCCTTTTGGAATAACTGCAATTGAAACTATTGTTTTATACGCATCTATGTCAATCCCTAAAGCTACACAATCAGCTACTTTTGGATGAGTTTTAACAACTCTTTCTATCTCATGAGGGCTTACTCTAAAACCAAAAGTATTGATAATGTCATCTTTTCTTCCTAAAAACCAAATATAACCATCTTTATCTCTTTTAGCATAATCACCAGTGAAAAAGTATCCACTATGTCTTGCTTTTGCTGTATCTTCTTCTAAATTCCAATACTCTAAAAACAATCCAGGATCATCTTCAGATATACAAATCATCCCCTCTTCTTCAATCCCTACTTCTTCTAAAGTATTAGGATCAAGTAGTTTTACATTGTGACCTGGTTGAACAAACCCAGCACTTCCAGGGCGAATTGGTCTGTATTTTGAGTGCGAAATATAGTAAGAAAACTCGCTCATACCAATTGCTTCGTAAATATTTTGTTTAAATCTCTCTTGCCATAGTGTTACCATCTCACTTGATAGATGTTCTCCAGCACTCATACAATGGCGAAGACTAGGACAATCATCTATCGTATAATCTGTTTTTTGTAAAATTTGTCTATAAATAGTAGGAACCCCTATAAAAATAGTACAATTATGTTTTTTGATAAGTTTTACCCAACTATGTGCGTCATTTTCACCTTCATGTGCTATAACTGTATGTCCTCTATAAAGTGGGTCCATAAGCGCTGAGCCTAAAACATATGTCCAGTTGAATTTTCCTGAATGCATAATGCGGTCATTTTCTTTAAAATCAAACCAATACTCACTAGCAGGCTCTCTTCCTATGAGTGAGCTATGAGAATGAAGTACACCCTTTGGAAAACCTGTTGTTCCAGAAGTATAAACCAAATATGCTGGCTCTCTTGATTTTGAGTTATAAGTACACTTTTCTTCATAAGTTTGTTTGATTACATCTTCAAATGAGTAGATATTGATATCTTTTGGCTTAGTAAAATCATCTAAGCTCTTTGCACCTGATATGATTATATGCTTTAGGTTATCTAAGTGCTGAAGATATGGCAATAAATTTTCATACATACTAGCTGACAATACTATTGCTTTTGCTTGAGAATCAGTTGCTAAGTATTTAACTTCAGAACCACTAAGAAGTGTAGAAGTTGGAACTGCAATAGATCCTGATTTCATTGTTCCAAAAAAACTAATAGGATAAGCAAGTGAGTTTTTTAGACAAATCAAAACCCTATCTCTAACTTCAAGGCCAATTGATCTTAAAAAACATGCAAAGTTATCACTACTGTTAGCTAACTCTTTGTATGTGATTTGACTAGTACCAAGGTTGCTATCTTCAATAATCATAGCAATATTATTTTCTTTTTCGCTTCCCAAATGCTTAGAAGTACAAGCAACACCTATATTTAAAAATTCAGGAACTTTTATTTCTATTTGTGGGTAATCTTCAAGTTTCATATTTAGCTCCTTATAATAGACCAAATGGCCAGTTTTCTTTGATTGTATGGATTGGCATGAGGCTTAGTACCTCTAGTGCAAACTTTTGGTCTTCTTTACTCAAACTTTTAAGTGCATTTGCTCTTAAAATATTTTGTAGAGATTTTCCAAACATTGGAGGATCTAACATCTCTCCTTTATATCTTATAGCTCCACCAAGTAAAGCTTCAGCTTTTATAGCTTGTTTTAAAATTTCTATATCATTTGCTATATCACTAGGAGCTGGAGTAAATGCAACCTTACATATATTGATATGATTTGGAGTGATTACTTGCTTTCCAGTTAAGCCCATAGATGTTTCTCTTTTTGCATGAGCATAAACATGTCTACTTGCATCATCTCCATGCAGATCAAGCCAACGCCTGATGTCTTTTTTCTCAACACAGCTATCTGGAAGTGAATTTGGAGTTAAAAGAACTTCAACGCCCCCAATTACTCCTCTTCCTTTAATCCTAGCTTCCATTGTTAAAATATTGAAAAATGTTTCAAGCTCATCAATCCAACCCTCTGGAGTTATCTTGTAAGCCATAGCTTTTGAAAAATCGTGAATTCCAAATACAACATGCTTAACAGTCGAATGACTCATAAGCTTATCTGCAATTTGGAGTGATCTTGGATGCTCTATGATTGGCTGAATTGTAAGATTACTACCAATTGAAACCAACCAAGAAGAAAGATCTCTAATCTCAGCATCCCCATAAACTTCACCAGCTTTTGCAAGGACTAAAACATCTATATATTTATGAATTTTTTTGATTAACTTTAAATCCTCATCATACTCTGGAGTTCTAAAAGGATTTATTCTTATTGCGATTTGAAAATCACGCTCAGGAAATTTTGGTAATTCTTCCTCCAAAAGCGCTCTTGACATCTCCTTCATACGACATCCATCTTCTAAATCAAATAAAAGAGTATGTGCTTTTGTTCTATAAGCATGTTTTTGCAATCTTATTTTTGCTTGTTCTATCGTTTCATACGAACCATCAAGAGGGTTAAATTTGATTGGGGGATAATATATTTGAATCCCCGGCCAATATCCTCCTAAAACCGGAGTTAGATCATCACTTTTAGTAAGTTTGGATAAATCTATCATTGATGAAGTCATGATATCACCTTTTTATATTTTTTGATAATCACATTAATACATATAAAAAATAAAGGCAAACATATCTATAAATTAATTAGGATATTTTTTATCTTTTTTTTATAAAAGATTTAAAGCCCTTTATCTAGAGCTTTAACAAAGGGAAGAAAAATCGAAGTTTCACATAGTGAGAAAATTTTTTACAAACTTCTCAGATACTAAAAGAAAAAATTTATAATATTTTTCAAAAAGTAACACAAAAATGTTATTATTATAAAAAACTTTTATAAAATATGTGTAAATTCTAATTTAAGTTTATATTGTCTTTTATCGGTTCTAAGGACAAATATTTGTACATGGATGTACAAATAGTCCGAAGCCTCGCAAAAAATGCAAGGATGCATTTTTGAGAATGAGATAAAAGATAATATAAACTTAAATTCAACTTACCATATATGAAAGGAAAATATGTCTCAAAATAAATCACTATCAAAAGGCTTGTCTATTTTAAAAGAGATTATGACAAGCAGTGAACCTCTTAATGCTACAAAACTATCTTTGAAACTAAATATTGATAAAAGTACTATGTCAAGACTTATTACTACTCTTATGAAAGAGGAGTTTATAGAGTACAAAGAAGGCTCAAAAGAGATAATTTTAAGTGATTTGATGAGAAGACTTAGCCAAAAACAAAGTAGAGAAAAACTCATACAAAAAACAAATAAACTTTTAGATGAGATTTTTTATCTAACCAATGAAGCCTCTTATCTTGGGATTTTAGACAATAACTCAGTTTTATATTTAAACCAAGTAGATAAATCCAACAGAGTATTAAAAACAAGAAACTCAGTCGGACTTCATGCTCCACTTCATACAAATGCCTTTGGAAAAATCATCTTAGCAAATTGCGATATTGATCTAAACTCTTTAAATCTCAAAAAATTTACTGCAAAAACAATCTCAAGTGTAAGTAGGCTTAAAAAAGAGATTGATATAATAAACAAACAAGGATATGCAATAGGAGATGAAGAACATGAGTATGGCTTAAAATCGCTAGCTGTCGCTTACTTTAATAACTTAGGAGAGTTCGCAGGAGTTGTAGGAATATCTGGACTTTCTATCAGACTAGACAATGCTCTTTTGCATCAATGGGGTAAAAAGATACTCGAACTTACTAAGAGGTAAAATATACCCTATTTTTGCCATGGCTTTTTGCTTTATATAGATTTTCATCAGCTTCGTTTATAACCTCATCTATATCTTTTATACCATCAAAAATACTTAAACCAAAACTAGCAGTTATATTTTTTTCTTTTAAAAATTCATCATCTTCAATTTTCTGCCTTAAAACTTCTGCAATCTTCTTTAAATCATCTAGTTTTATATAGCGACAAACTATCAAAAACTCTTCTCCACCCCATCTTCCAACGATATCACTTCTTCTAACATTTTGTACCAAAACTTGTGATATCTTTTTTAAAACTTCATCTCCAAAAAGATGACCATAAACATCATTGACAATTTTAAAATCATCGACATCTAATAAAATGATCCCTGATGAAATTTTACTTTTTTTCACATCATAATATACTAATTGTAACTCTTCATTGAGTTTTAATCTATTTGCAACTTGTGTTAGAGTATCTGTTCTTGAGATTTTATTTAACACTTTATTTTTAGACCTTAGTTTATACTGATGCACTATTATTATAATCAATAACAAAACAATCAAAGCAAAAATTTTCCATAAAAAAGTATAATCTATATCTACACTCTCTTTTACTGAAATCCAACTATTTGCAATCTTTTTTATTTTTGATTTATCAATACTCTCTATGATTTTTTGAAAAATTTCATTTAAAAGTGGCTCATCATTTCTAGATCCAATCGATAAAACATCACTTTCATCCAATCTTGATGAAACCTTCAAGATTCCGTTGAAATTTTCTTGTATGTTTGCTACTGAAACATGAAGATTGTTTATATATCCAAACAATTCTCCTTTCTCTAATCTTTGTAAACCATCATTTGTATCTTTTACTTCAACTAAATTTATACCCGGATATTTTCTTCTAAGTTTTTCAGCAATTGCATAACCTTTTGTAACACCTATCTTTTCTGTTCGTACATCACCAATATCTTCAATAAATGTTTTATCCATATTTGTTATCAAAACCATAGGTGATAGCATATATGGTTGGGTAAAATTCATATACTTTAGACGACTTTTTGTTGGAGTAGCTGAAGCTATAATATCACACTCTTTGTCTTTCATGGCATTTATAGTTTCTTTCCAAGTCTTTGTTGGATGTATGATCATTGGTATTGGCAATTTTTCTTGAACAAACTTAAAATATTCTGAAACTATACCTTCGTATTTATTGTTCTTATCAAGACCTTCAAAAGGCATCCTAGCTGGATCAACACAAAGTTTTATGATTCCTTTTTTCTTTAAAAAATCTAATTCTTCTTTTGTAAAAAACAGTTCTTTTCTATTTAAATGTAGAAGTACTTGATTGAAAGTATATTTATCTAACTTATCTTCTATCTTTAGCTTGCCACTTCTTATTAGTTGTTTATATAATCTTTTTATAAGATTTTCATCTACTTCGCCAATATCGTATAAATCCAAAAGCATTAAACCTTTTATTATCTTAGCCTTATATTTTAATGCTTCTAAAGATTTTTTAGATTCATACTTTTTATGAATGATGCCAATCATTTCTGAAGTATGATTAATGGCATATTCCCACCCTTTATTGCTGGCATCAATGAACTTTTTTACCTTTTCTGGATTATTTTTAACATATTCATAGGAACTAAAAAGATTCATGGCATTTGTTACAAATCCATACACTTCTGGATCTATAATATTGTATTTAACATTTTTTTGTTGCAATTCATAAATCTCATTGGACATATAAACACTCATAGCATCTACTTTTTTATTTTTAAAATCTTCTATGTGATATGAATGATGCACAAATTGAGAATTATTTTTATTGATATTAAAATGCTCTAACAAAAAAGAAAGAGGACTACTTTCAAACTCATCTTGTGTAGCCATGATTCTCTTACCTTTTAACATAGACGGTAAAGAAATCTCAGGTTGAGCTATAAACACTAATGGAGATTTGTGAAAATATGTAGCAAGTACAACTGTTGGCTGAAGCTTTCCATCTTTTGCTATCAAAGAAGCTGTAAATGTTCCAAAAGTAGCTCTTTGCGAGAGTACTTCGTCTATTGCATTCACCCCTTTTTGTTGTTCTTTAATAGTAACATCAAAACCAGCTTCTTTGTAAAAGCCCTTCTCAAGAGCTGCTATAAAACCAACAAATTCAAACTGATACTTCCAATCAAGCTGTAATGTTACTTTTTCTAAGTTAGAATTTGCAAAAAGATTTAGTGACAATAATAAAATAAATAAAGTTTTAACTAAATTTTTCATCGAGTGATTATATCATAAAATGATTATTTTAGTTAAATTTTGATAATATTAAAACAAAAAAGGTAAAACATGGGTCAAACTATCACAGAAAAGATTTTCAGCGATCATGTGGGAAGAACTGTAAAGGCTGGAGAAATCATAGAGTGTAAAATAGATATGATTATAGGAAATGACATCACAACTCCTATTAGCATAAAAGCTTTTGAAGATAGTGGTGTAGAAAAACTAGCAAATCCAGATGGATTTTCTATCGTGATGGATCACTTCATCCCTGCTAAAGATATAGCAAGTGCAAACCAAGCAAAAATTAGCCGTGATTTTGCATATAAACACGATTTAAAGCATTTTTTTGATGAAAAAGATATGGGGATTGAACATGCACTTTTGCCTGAAAAAGGACTCGTAGTCCCAGGAGATGTTATCATTGGGGCTGATAGTCACACTTGTACTCACGGAGCTCTTGGAGCATTTAGTACCGGTATGGGAAGTACTGATCTTTCTTATGCCATGATAACTGGAGGAAACTGGTTTAAAGTTCCAGAAGCTATCAAAGTAGTTTTTAGTGGGAAACCAGCTAAACATATCTATGGAAAAGATTTAATCCTTGAAGTTATAAGACAAATTGGGGTTGATGGAGCACTTTATAAGACTTTAGAATTTACTGGCGATACGATAGCTCATCTTAGCATGGATGACAGATTTAGCCTTTGTAATATGGCAATAGAAGCTGGGGCAAAAAATGGAATAGTAGCAGTTGATGATGTCACGAGAGAATTTTTAGCTGATAAAAACTTAGCAAGAGAGCCAAAAGAATTTTACAGTGATGAAGATGCAACTTATGTTCAAACTATACATGTAGATGTTGAAAAATTAGAGCCAGTTATCGCCTATCCTCATCTTCCATCAAATGGAAAGCCTATAAGCAAAGCCGTTGCAGATGATTTAGAAGTTGATCAAGTTTTCATAGGAAGTTGTACAAATGGTAGATTAGAAGATTTAAGAATTGCAGCTAAGATTTTAAAAGGTAAAAAAGTAGCAAGAAAAACAAGACTTATCATCACTCCAGCAACTCAAAAAATCTCACTTCAAGCACAAAAAGAGGGATTGGTTGATATATTTATCGAAGCAGGTGCAGTTTTTTCAAATCCAACTTGTGGAGCATGTCTTGGTGGATACATGGGGATTTTAGGAAAAGGTGAGAGATGTATTTCAACAACAAATAGAAACTTTATCGGTCGTATGGGTGATAGAAGTAGTGAGATATACTTGGCAAACTCAGCAGTAGCAGCTGCAAGTGCTGTTGCAGGAAAGATTGTAGACCCTAGATAATGGCTTTTATCATTGAAAATGAAGCTTTAGCGCAAGGAATTGAGATTAGGACTTGTTCTCATCTCAAGGAAACAGTCAAATGATAAATTTGCCCTTGGTGATAGTTGCAGGTGGTAAAAGTAGCCGAATGGGAAGTGATAAAGCATTGCTTCCTTTTGGCTCATTTAAAACACTAACACAGTACCAATTAAACAGGCACAAAGATTGTTTTAGCTCTTTACATGTAAGTTGCAAAAACAAGGACAAGTTTAACTTCGAAGCAAATTTCATAGAAGATACGCATGAGTTTGAGGAATTTTCTCCATTAGTGGCTTTATATAGTATTTTAAAACAGTTTGACAGTGATGTTTGCATACTAAGTGTTGATACTCCATTTGTTACATGTAGAGTTTTTGAAAAGCTCTTTACATGTAAAGAAGATAGCAAAGTAACTCTGGCTCGCTCACCATTTGGCTCACATCAAATGTGTGGAATTTACTCACCTACAATCTTAGAAGCCATAAAAGAAAATATAAAAAACAATAATCACAAAATAAGAGATATACTAAAAGTTACAAAAACAAAATATGTTGATTTTGACGATGATGAAATTTTTACAAATTTAAATTATCAAAAAGAATACCAAGAGGCACAGATAAAATATGCTAGATGAATTGACAAAACTTCCCTCACTAAGTTCATTAGAAGAAATGCTTGGCAAATTAGCTCACCCAAAACTTATGCTTATTGATTTGAAAGATTTCAAAGAGATAAATTTAAAATATTCAGACTTTGTTGGTGACCTTATCTTAAAAGAGTTTGCAAAAAACTTACAAGAATACGCAAATAAAAATGAAATGCATGCTTTTAGAGTAAGAGAGGATGAATTTGCGCTAGTAAAAGATATGCCATTTAATTTAGCTCAAATGGAGCAACTTTTATTTGATCTATTAGATTTCATGAAAGAGCAATCTTTTAATTATAAAGATGAAAATATCAAGATTGAAGCTCATATTGGCTTGTGTTTAGACCAAATGAATCTTTTAAAAAAAGCAAGAAGAGCATTGATAGTGGCTCAAAAAGAGGATCAACCTTTTGTAACTTACTCAGAGTTTGTAAATAGCTTATTAGAAGAAAATAAAGAAAAAATTTCTGCTATCCTTGAAGAATCCATTGCAAATGGAACTATTATGCCTTATTATCAAAAAATTGTAGATAAAGATAATAATACAGCTTTTTTTGAAATGCTACTTAGAAATGAGACAAAAGATAGTATACAAACTCCAAAGTTTTTTTTGAAAATCGCTCATGAAAAAGGCTTTTACAATCAAATTGTAAAGAGCGTTTCTAAAAAGATTGATACGAAAAAACATACTATATCGATAAACTTATCTGCTAATGACTTTTTTGATGATGATTTATTTGAATTTTTGCTTGATTATTATGGAAATACCAAAGCTATATTTGAAATTCAAAATGACAAATACATAAACAATGAAGGGCTTGAAAAAAGATTACATATTATAAAAGAAAACAACATTAAAATCTGTCTTGATAATGTTTCAAAAGAAGATGAAATAAAAGCTTTTGATAACTCCTTAATCGATTTTATAAAGGTAGCTCAAACACAAACTAGGCTTATTAAAATAAGTCAAACAAGTTATGATACTTGCAAATCAATAGTCTCTACATGTAAAGATCTAAACATAAAAAGCATAGCTTCTCATATAATATCAAAAGAGATTTACGAAGTAGCAAAAGAGATTGGATTTGATTATTTTCAAGGGTATTTCATAGGTAAACCTACCCCAAGCGACTCTTCCTTTGCTGAATAACAAGTCCTAAAATAATCAAAATAAGAGCTATTATTGTAGAGAGTAATATCTCTTCTCCTACAAAAAAATGTATAAAAACTAATGATAAAAATGGAGATAAAAATATAAGATTTGAAATCTTAGAGATGCTATGCGTATAGTTTACTGCTTTTAGCCAAAAAACAAATGTAATTCCCATCTCAAATAAACCAATATAAATAACTCCAAAAGTTGCTTTTAAATTTGGTATTTGAAGCTCTTTAGTAAACATCAGATAAAATCCAATCAAAAATACACCGATAAAAAAGTTACAAAAAAGCCCAACAGTTGCATCTATTTTGGATTTTGAATTGATTATCCAATAAATCGCCCACAAAATTGTACTTGTTATTGCTAAAATCACTCCTAATGTACTTGAAAACTCCAATGAAAAAGGATGGCCTTTAGTAGCGATTATCAAAACTCCGAAATAGCATATAAATCCAGCTATAATATCTGCTTTTGTAAGTTTGTTTTTTAAAAAAATTACCGAAAGATAAGCAAACATCAATGCCCATGTATAATTTATAGCTTGTGCTTCTTGGGCTGGTAGGATTTCATAAGCGTTAAAAAGTATGAGATAGTATAAAAATGGATTAATAGCCCCTAAAATCAAAGATAAAATTGGTTTATTTTTTATATGCAAAAATGCTATGTTTAACTTTTTTTCTTTATATAAAATTGCTCCTAATATAATCAAAGATACAACAGATGAATAAAAAAGCAGGCTTACTGGATTTAAAAACTCTAAAGTAACTTTAAAAGCAGTTGCAACTGTTGACCAAAAAAGAACAGAAATTAAAGCATATCTATAAGCTAAAGATTGGTTTTTCATGAAATTTTTATCTTCTCCTACTATAATACGAAATAATATCATAAAAAGGGAAAACAATGGTAAAACACATAGTATTTTTTAAACTAGAAGACAATTCAAATGAACACAAAGAGTATGTAAAAAATCTTATAATGGATTTAAAAGATAAGATAGAAGTTATTCAAGCTTATGAAGTTGGTATAAATTTCAGCGATGAAGAAAGAGCGTATGATTTAGCTTTGATTAGTGATTTTAAAAGTAAAGAGGACTTGCAAACTTATGCAACTCATCCTTTACATGTAGAAGTTGTAAACTACCTTCGCTCTAAAAATACTGTCACTAAAGTGGTAGATTATGAGTACTAGGAATTTTCCTAGTACATTTTTTGGTATAAATCATCCTCATAAAGAGCAACTCTTTTTTGAACTTTTTTAAGTTTTAAGTGCCCTTCAACAGATTCTGTTCCCAAGCGAAGATATATGACTTGAGATTTTTCTAAATCGATAGTTTGTGTATAAATTTCTGGATTAAACTCGACATCTTCTTTTATTTCTATTTTATATTTACCTGCTGGTTTGTTAAAGCTTAGATATCTTCCATCTAAAATTAAATCTTCATAATTCCCATTTATGTAGATGTTAAACCTCTTGTGTCTCCAAATATAGTTTTTAGGTCGATAAACAAAGATAACTCCATCACTACCTTTGATGCTAACATCAGCTTTACTTGGCGCTTTTGTAGCACAACCAACAAAAAAACTTACTAGCAAAATAGCTAATATTGATAACTTTAAAAACTTCATTGTTTTATCCTTTTTGATAATAATTTTTTAAAATTTTCCCATGAAGATAGGATTGAACCTAAGACTATGAGGATTGCTGCTATTAGAACATTTGGTGTTAGTTGTGATAGGCCAACAAAAATGAGTAAAAAAGTTGAAAGCAAAGGAATAGCATATGAAAGTGAGCCTAAAAGCATAATATCTCCCTTTTTCACACCATAATCCCAAACAAAAAATGCTCCTCCAACGGGACCTAAGCCTAAAGCTAATATGACTAAAAATTCACTAGTATTAGGGATTACAGTACTTTCAAAAACAAAATGACAAAGCATTGATAAAACAGCAGTAACTCCACAAAAACCACCAACCGCACTTGTAGGAACTTTCGCAAAATATCTTGATATGACTGAGTAGCTTGACCAAGTAAGCGCTGCTATAAAAGCGTATATATAACCATCTATATATCTAATATCAAAATTTAAAAAGCCATTTTTACTTACTAAAAAAACCACTCCTACTAAACCTAAAAAAGTTCCTGCTATATGAAACCATTTTAACTTTTCATTTGGTAAGAATGAGCTAAAAAGCACTATAAAAAGTGGCCACAAATAATTGATAAGATTTGCTTCAATAGCTGGAGCATTTTGAATCGCTAAAAAGTAAAAAAAGTGATATCCAAAAAGCCCAAAAACTCCTACTAGCCAAAC
Organism: Sulfurospirillum sp. 1307; assembly: GCF_054408545.1. Taxonomy (NCBI): domain Bacteria; kingdom Pseudomonadati; phylum Campylobacterota; class Epsilonproteobacteria; order Campylobacterales; family Sulfurospirillaceae; genus Sulfurospirillum; species Sulfurospirillum sp. 1307. The sequence goes on from NZ_CP176011.1 coordinate 2,188,896, forward strand.
TTTTATAGGCAATTTTAAATGTTTTATAATCCCATCATTTTGTTTTTTCCAAACTAATATACCTATAAAAAATGCTACAAAAAAAGAGAGTGAAGTTAACTCAAAAGGAGGAATTTTGCTTGCTAAAACTCCAAATGTTGCAAGTGTTGCCCACAAAAGTATAGCTATAATTCCAAAAATATTTCCTTTAACGCTATATTGCATTTAACCCCTTAATCTGCTAGAATTCCTAAAAAAATCAGGAAAAAATTTGTATAAAAAAATATCTATATTAATAATAACATTTTTTTGCTTATCTTTAAGTGCAAGCGAATTAGATAGCCTACTTAAAAAAGCAAAAGAGCTTGAGAGCCTTGGTGATTTTAAAAATGCAATGCTTTATTATAAAAAAGCTGCCCTTTTAAACAAGGATGAAAAGCAAAATGAGCCTATTTTAGAGTATGGAAAAAATCAAGTAGATAGTTATGAAGATAACGAAACAAATAATGAAATTAAAAAAATCATTTTTGGAAATTTTGATGTAAAACCATACAAAATGAATTATCTTTTGCCAGTTATATATGATGCTAAGAAAAAAATAGATAGAAATCAAGCTGAGACAAAATTTCAAATCAGTTTTAAAAAGAAATTAGCACAAAATTTATTTGGACTAAATGAAAAAATATATCTAGGCTATACTCAAACTTCTTATTGGCAAACTTTTGAGGATTCAACTCCTTTTAGAGAAACAAACTATGCTCCTGAAATCTTTGCGCAATTTCCATATATCAATGAAAAAAGCCCTCTAAAAGCTTACAGCATTGGATTACTTCATGAATCTAATGGAAGAAATAAAGAGTTTTCAAGGTCATGGAATAGAATTTATCTAAATGGCGTTTTTCAATACAAAGGTTTTTTCATAACTCCAAGAGCATGGTATAGATTGCCTGAGAGAGAAAAAAGAAACGCATTGGATGCAAATGGTGATGACAATCCTGATATTTATGATTATCTTGGTTATGGGGATTTGAGTATATCTTATCCATATAAAAAACAATTATTTACAATTTTACTAAGAAATAATCTAAAATTAAATGGAAACAACAAAGGAGCAATCCAATTTGACTGGACATTCCCATTTCCTTGGGTAGAAGATTTGTATGGTTATTTACAAATTTTTAGTGGATATGGTGAGAGTTTGATAGATTATGATAAAAGAAATGACAAAATAGGTTTAGGATTTGCTATAACGAAATAAAAAAAGGGTTAAGAGAGCTAACTCTCCTAACCCTTTGAATTGTTTTTATTAAAAACTAGTATCTAGGACGTCTTGGACGCTCTTCTCTAGGTCTAGCTTCATTTACTCTTAGAGTTCTACCATCAACTTCTTTTTCATTAAGAGCTTCGATAGCTGCGTTTGCTTCACCATCATCTTGCATCTCTACAAATCCAAATCCCTTTGATCTTCCAGTTTCTCTGTCATTTATAACTCTTGCACTCGCAACGGCACCAAATTCTGAAAATAGATCTGATAATCTATTGTCATCTGTACTGTAAGAAATATTACCTACGTAAATATTCATACTATCTCTCCTTAAATTTTCAAAAACCCTAAAACGATTGCAAGACTAAAAATTAACTCTCTCAAAGGCATAAAGGCATTTTTCGAGGTCTATTGTAGCATAAAAAAGTATATTTATACCTTTTTTTCAAAAAAATTGCTAAAATTACTAAAATTAAATTTCAAAGTGATAAATATGATTGGCCTAGCTACTACTTTAGGATTAAAAATTCTTCCACTTTATTTAACTATTGCACTTGGATTCATAACAGTAAAATATTTAAATACAAATAGGGGAAATATAGCATCACTGCTCATATATATAATAGGTCCTGTTGTAATTTTTATGGCTTCATACAAAGTACAGTTAAATTTAGCTGTTATATCGCTTCCTATTTTGCTTTATTGTCTTAGCAGTTTACTCTCTTTACTTACACTAAGATTTAGTAAAAACTTTTTTAAAGACAACACAAGAAATATACTGGCATTTTCAGCAGGAACTGGAAATACTGGTTACTTTGGGATTCCTCTTGCAATTATGCTTTTAGATGAAAACCTTGCAAATATTTATATTTTTACTGTTCTTGCCTCTTTGCTTTATGAAAGTAGCGTTGGGTTTTTTGTTGTTGCAAAAGGGCATTATAGTGTTAAGCAAAGCCTAGTAAAAGTAGCAAAACTACCTTCTATTTATGCTCTAATTTTAGGTTTAATTTTTAATATACTAGACATAAAATTCTCTCAAAACCTAAGCTCTTACCTTGATTACTTCAAAGGAGCTTATGCGATACTTGGCATGATGATGATAGGCATGGGACTAAGTGGACTTAGAAATGTTGGCTTTGATAAAGTTTTTATGGGCTTTGCTTTTTTTATCAAGTTTATTATCTATCCGGTTTGTGTTCTTTTAATAATTTGGCTAGATAAGATGTATTTTAATTACTTTGATAGTTCTTTGTATAAAGTTATGTTTATATTTTCAATCGTACCAATGGCAGGAAACACTGTAGCAGTAGCTTCGCTCTTAAATGTTCATCCTCAAAAAGCTTCATTAGCTGTCATTTTAAGCACTGTCATATCAATTGTTACAATACCAGTGATGGTAGCTATATTTTTAAATACTTTTTAAGCCTTTTAATTCCCTCTGCCATATGCTCAATCTCTCTAGTGTATGCAAAGCGAATATATTTGTGAGTATCATTTAAGCCAAAATCAACCCCTGGAGTTGAAGCGACATGAATCTTTTGTAATAACTCTTTTGCAAAAGAAAAGCTATCATCACTATATTTTGAAACATTTGCCCACATATAAAAAGCACCCTCTGGTTTTGCATCAATTTCAAAGATTTGGCTTAATTCATTAAAAAGAAAATCTCTTCTTCTTTTAAACTCCTCTTTTACTTTACTTAGGTACTCTTCATCAAATGCATTTAAAGCTCCATATTGAGAAATTGTAGGCGCTGAAATAAAAAGATTTTGAGATATTTTTTCTGCTTCTTTTACTAAGTGCTTTGGTACTATTATCCAGCCTAAACGATTTCCTGGCATACAATAATACTTTGAAAATCCATTTATAACAAAAACATTTTTACTAAACTCTAAAGCTGAACTTGCCTCTTTTTCAAAATCAAGTCCATGATATAACTCATCTGATATAAAAGCTATGTTATTTTTTTCACAATATTCTATCAAGCTTTTAAAGTTTTCTCTGCCATAAATATTGCCTGTTGGATTAGCAGGAGAACTAATCTGCAAAGCCTCAAACTCATAATTTTTTATCATATCTACATGTAGTTCAAAATTATCCTCTTTCCCGATAGGAATGAAAACTGGTTTTAGATTTAAAAAATGAGCAAAATTTTTATAGCAAGGGTAAGAAGGATCACTAAGCGCAAGCCTTGAATTAGCACTCATACTAAGTCCATATGCTATTAAAAATGCCCCGCTAGTTCCTGGAGTCAAAAAAACTTGTGAAGGCTCCAAATCTATTCTATATCTTTTTTTATAATGAGCCACTATCTTTTCTCTAAGCTCTAATAATCCATGAGATTCTGTGTATAAAAATTGGTTATTCTCAATTGCTACATGTAGAGCCTCTTTTACTTTAGGAGAAGGAGGGATATCTGGTTGTCCGATTTCAAAATGAATACAATCATCATACTTTTTTGCTTCTTTTACGATATCCATCACTATAAATGAACTCAAATTCTTACTTAACATATACCCATCCTAAAGAGATTTCCAAATTTTACTATAAAATGCTAAAATTAGGGATTAAAACAACTAGGGAAAAAATGAAAAAAACAAATTATAGCTTGGATGATATCGGAAAACTACTAACCTATATCCCTCAGATATTTCTTATATTGCTTGCTACACTTTTTATCATTATCTCATATTTTGTAACTCAATATAAAGAGACAAGTGAAATAAACAAATTTTTGGCAGAACAAAAATATTCTAATGAAAAAACATTAAGTAACTATATATCTCAAGTAAATAAAAAAATTGATAAATACCTTTTAGAAACAGAACAAGAATTAAAAAAAAATGTACATATAACAAAAGGCTTGCTTGCAAATAGTAAAGATATAAATGAAGTTATAGAAAAATATATAAAAGATTTTGAATCAAAAAAAAGTATAAAATTTGTTATATTTGATACAAATTTAAATATCATATATGGTAAACAAGTTATACAAAAACTTGAAAATCTTATATTTAATCAAAAGGGAGATGAAACTTACATTGGCTTAACTCTTTTGTATCTCTCTTCACAAGGAGAAAGCACCTCTTTTTCATGGAAAGATGATGCAAAACAAACCATACAGCTTAGTTTTTTAGAAAAAAGTTTTGATAATAAATATTTTATTGGGGCTTTTTCATTGGTGGATTATCAAGAACACCTTATACAAAAAGCATTTATTAATGATATAAGAGAAAACTCAAAACCTTCACAAAACTACTACTTTTGGCTTTATGATAAAGCGAGGAAAAATGCCTTTAACTTAAAAAATGACAAAAAATGGCAAATTGCAGTAGGCGTTCATAAAAGAGGCAAAACTTTTTATAATTTTGAAAAATATGAACTTCATGTAGGTATTACTCAAAAACGTGAATTTATAAATAAAAAAATAGAAGAAATCAAATCAAAATATCAAAGGAAACACAACTTCAATACTTTTGCAATCTTAATGTCAACAATCATACTTATAGCATTTGCAACTTTATTTTCATCATTCATCAAACGAATATTTACAACTTACAATAGAAATTTTGCAAGCAAAAATAAGCAATTAAAAAGAATCAAACAAAGATATGAATTAGCAATTATTGCTTCAAACGATGGACTTTGGGATAGAAATCTAAGAACAAATACCATCTTCTTTTCAAAAAAATGGCTTGATATGTTAGGCTACAGAGCCGGCGAAATAAAACATTATGATGAATGGTTAAACCTTTTACATGTAAAAGATAGAGAAAAGATAGAAAAAGTTATTGATGATTATATAAATTCGAACAAAGAAGACCATCTTATATGTGAATATAGATTGAAAATGAAAAGTGGAAAATATAAGTGGATTTTAGCTCGTGGTAAAGTTTTTAGAGATGAAAAAGAGAATCAAAAAAGACTTTTGATGATGACAATGGATATTGATGATAAAAAAGAGGCAACAAAACATTTACAAGAATTAGTAAAAAAAGAAGTTGCTAAAAATGAAGAAAAACAAAGACTACTAATCCAACAAAACAAACTAGCTGCAATGGGTGAAATGATAGGAGCGATTGCTCATCAGTGGAGACAACCTTTAAACAATATTTCATTGATTATACACTTTATCAGGGATAGTATAAAAAGTGAGCATTTTAAAAAAGAGCTAATAGATAGTTATGTCCAAAACGCAAAAGAGCAAATTGAATATATGAGTGAAACCATAGATGATTTTAGGAACTTTTATAAACCATCTAAAGAGAAGTTAAATTTTGACATAAAAAAAGCAATACAATCAACAATCGATATAATGAAAACACAAATAGACAAATACAACATAGAGATCAACTTAAAAGGTAAGGCTCTAGAGGTAGTAGGATACGAAAATGAATTTAAGCAAGCAATTTTAAACATATTATCTAATGCCCAAGATGCTATAAATTCAAATAAAATTGAAAATGGAAAAATCGATATACTTGTTTATGAAGAAGAAAATCAAAAGTGCATAAGCATTTTTAACAATGGTGGAAATATACCAAATGAAATATTGGATAGAATCTTTGAACCATACTTTACGACAAAATTTGAAACAAAAGGAACTGGAATCGGACTTTATATGACAAAAACAATTATAGAAACAAGTATGGGTGGTGAAGTTTTTGTAAAAAATAAAGATAACGGAGTTTTATTTACTATAAAACTTAGCTGACACTTCTTTGCTACTTTAATATCTTTTTTGTTATAATTTTGTTAATTCTAAAATAAGTTGGTAAGTTATGTCACAATTTTTCACAAAAGTACTTTTGGCAGAAGATGAAAATGTTGCAAGAGAAATTCTTAGCTTTTATTTAAATACTATTTTTGATGAAGTAGTAGTAGCAACTGATGGGAAAGAGGGGCTGGAGATATACACTAATGCTTTAGATAAGAACCAAAAATTTGATTTAGTTTTAACAGACATTAAAATGCCAAATATGAATGGTATAGAAATGTTAGAAAACATATACAAACTAAATCCAAATCAAAAATTCATAATAGTATCAGCCTACAAAGATGAAGAAAAACTATTAAAATCAATAGAATTAAAGGTACTGGGATACTTCGTAAAGCCCCTAAATGTAGACAATATCATGAAACTCCTCATGAAAGCCAAAGATGAAGTATTAGAAGATAAAAAACAAAATGCCGGAGTTAGCAAAATAAATCAAACTTACACTTATAATCAAAAATCAAATTTACTTTATGAAAATAATGTATTAGTAAAACTGTCCAAAAAAGAAACAGAAGCTCTTAAGATATTGATGAAAAACAGAGGAAAAATCGTAAGTATAAATAGATTTAAAAAAGCTATTTGGCAAGATGAATCTACACTTGATGCCACTTTTAGAACTGTAATGAAAAGGCTAAAAGACAAAATCAAAAAAGATGATTTTATCATTTCTAGAAAAGGTCAAGGCTACATAATCGAGTAAAAAAGTTACATATCTCATAAAAATAAAAAACTTCAGTGATATTTTTGAAACTTTTTTGAAACAGTATTGTATAATAGATTCAAATTCAAAAGGAGTCTATATGAAGAGTTTACTAAAAAAAGTTTTAGTCACTTCAGTAGTTGCTACAGCACTCATAACTGGTGCAAATGCTGCAACTAAAGAAAAGAAGTACATAATCGCAACCGCTAGTACAGGGGGAACTTACTATCCAGTTGGTGTTGGAATTGCTACAATTGCAAGTCTTAAACTGGCTAAAAAGCATAAGATGACATTTTCTGCAATAACAAGTGCAGGAAGTGGAGAAAATGTAGATATGATAGATAAAGGTGAGGTTGATTTTGCAATCTTACAAGGTCTATTTGGCTCAATGGCTTGGCAAGGAGTTGGTAAGTACGAAGGTAAACCTAGAAAAAATCTAAGATCAGTTTCTATGCTATGGCAAAATGTTGAACAATTTGTAGTATATAAAAAATATGCTCCTACTGGTAACATTATGGATCTTAAAAATCTATATGGTAAAAAGTTTTCAATAGGTAAGAGAAATTCAGGAACTAGAGTATCAGGTGAGACTATACTAAGTTCATTGGGAATTGATTATAATAAAATGAATCTTCAATTCTTAGGATATGGACCAAGTTCAACTGCTCTTCAAGATGGAAAAATTGATGGTATGAATATACCAGCTGGACCTCCAACAAGTGCAATTGTAAATGCTTATGCAACAATTGGTGCTGATAAAATCACTCACTTAGAATTCAGTGATGATAACATCAAAACAATTCAAGCAAAATTTCCAGTTTGGACTAGATATGTAATCAAAAAAGGTACTTATCCAGGACAAAAAAAGGATATAAATACAATTGCTCAGCCAAACTTACTTGTTGTTACTAAAGATACTCCAGTTGAAACTGTTTATCTTTTAACAAAAACAATGTATGAAAACTTGCCATTTTTAAATACTGTGCATAAAGCAACAAAAGCTATGAGCCTTCAAAAAGCAATCGATGGTCTTCCTATGCCACTTCACCCAGGAGCAGCAAAATACTATAAAGAGCAAGGTATAAAAATACCTGATAGACTAATAGCTAAGTAAAGATATGTTAGGCATAAAAAAAACAAGCGTAAAGAAATTCACTTTTCTTTACGCCATTGTAATCTCCCTTTTTCATTTTTATGAAAATATTTATGGTGGTATGAGCGACCTTTGGTTTAATGCAGCTCACTTTTCTTCTCTTGCAAGTCTTGGATTTTTAACTTATAGTGCTACAAAAAAAGAATCAGAATTTGTATCAATAATAGATATTTTGTTATCAATATTGGTATTAGTTCCATTTTTCTACCTAGTTGGATTTGAAGAGTCTCTTTACCAAGAAGCCAATGGTACGATGAGATTTTGGGACTTAAATGTTGCAATTTTATCGGTCATACTAGCACTAGAAATCACAAGAAGAACAACAGGTTTTATAATACCAGCTATTATGCTCGTTTCAATGGGATATATACTATATTTTGGAAAACTCTTAAGCGGCGTTTTTGCTTTTGGGGGTATGACTGTTGAGAGATTTTTTTATAGAGTTTATTTTACCAGCGAAGGTCTTTTTGGCTCGATTGCTACGATTTCATCTACTTATGTTTTCATGTTCATCTTATTTGCTGCATTTTTGCTTAAAAGTGGAGCTGGAGATTTTATAGTAGATTTAAGTACAGCTGTAACTTCAAAGTTTAGAGGTGGAGCTGGACATGTAGCAGTTTTTAGCTCAGCTCTTATGGGAACAATCTCAGGAAGTGCTGTTGCCAATACAGTTTCAACTGGTTCTATTACAATCCCAATGATGAAAAAAAATGGCTTTAAACCTATATTTGCAGCTGGAGTTGAAACAGCAGCTTCAACAGGTGGTCAAATAATGCCTCCAATTATGGGTGCTGGTGCATTTATCATGGCACAAATGACTCACATACCTTTTGTTACTATCATACTTGTTTCTATACTTCCTGCTATATTGTATTTTGCTTCAATTGCATTTTATATACATATTCATGCAAAAAAACACAATATTGATGCTCAAGAAGGTATAAAAGTTAAAATATTTCCTATTTTAAGAGAGGGATTTCACTTTTTAATACCTCTTTCTACTCTAATAGGACTTTTGATATATGGTTTTACTCCAACATACGCTGCTGGAATTTCAATAGTTGCTATCATTGCATCGTCATATCTTACAAAAACCAAGAGAATGAGTATCAAAGATATATTTGAAGCTCTTGCACTTGGTAGCCAAAACATGGTTGTAACTGGAGTTTTATTAGTTAGTGTAGGTATCATTGTAGGAGCAATTAATATCTCAGGAATTGGTATAACTTTTTCACAACTCATCATGGAATGGTCAAACAATAACTTGCTTATCGCATTTATCCTCATAGCAATTGCATCTTTGATTTTGGGTATGGGGCTTCCTGTTACTGCATCATATGTTGTTTTAGCAGTACTTTCTGCTCCTGCTCTTGTTGGCTTGATGCTAAGCCCTGAAATGGCTGCACTTGCAAATGCTGGAGTTGAAATGCCTCAAATCACTATGAGTTTATTGGCAGCTCATCTTATGATTTTTTGGCTCTCACAAGATTCAAATCTTACTCCTCCAGTTTGTCTTGCAGCTTTTGCAGCTGCTGCGATTGCTGGAACGCACCCTATGAAAACAGGAGTACAATCTTGGATATTGGGAAAAGGGCTTTATATAGTACCTCTTTTATTTGCTTTTTCTCCAATCATTACAGGTTCTTGGCCTCAAAGATTTGAAGTCTTTGGATTTGCTATGGTTGGTATATTAGCTTTTTCAATTGTAGTTGAAGGATTTTGGGATAGAAAATTAAATATTTTTGAGAGATTATTGTTTGCAGCGAGTTCACTTTTGATGCTATCTCAAGATAGTATGCTTCACTGGGAGAGTTATTTTGAATTGATTCCTGATACTCATATAGTTGGTCTTATACTATTTTGTAGTACAATGGCATATCACAAATTTGTTGGTGCAAAAAAATGAAAGAGTTAATACAAAATTTAGAAAAAAATGGTTTTGAAGTTCTACATGTAAAAGACAGAGAAGAGGCTTTGGAGATTGGCAAATCTTATGTAAAAGATGGTATGAAAATAGGACTTGGAGGCTCAGTAACAGTAGTAGAAATTGGATTACTAGATTTTTTAGTAAATCATCCAAATATTGATTTGGCTAATCAATATGAAGTTGGAATTGATATGGCTGAAAATCTTAGAAGACGAAGAGAAGGCTTACTTAGTGATCTTTTTATAACAAGTTGCAATGCTATTACAAGAAATGGCGAACTTGTAAACGCAGATGGCAGTGGCAATAGAGTAGCTGCTCAAATCTTTGGTCCTAACAAAGTACTTTTATTTGTTGGAAAAAATAAAATCGTTGATGATATAGAATCTGGATTTAAAAGAATCATGGAAGTAATTGCCCCTAAAAACATAGATAGAATGAATGCAAAAGCCATCCAAATGGGCAAGGAGCCAAGCTATAACTTAGATAATATAGCAAATAAATTTTGTTACATAAATGGTGATACAAAGGGAAGAACTACCATCGTTTTAATTGATGAGGACTTAGGATACTAGCATGTATGATTATCTTATAATTGGTGGAGGAATTATCGGTTTAAACATCGCAAAAACTCTAAAAGAAAAACAAAATGGTGCAAGAATTGTTCTCATAGAAAAAGAAAAGAGTGTAGGAATGCATAGCAGTGGAAGAAACTCTGGAGTTTTGCATGCTGGATTTTACTATACTGCTAACTCATTAAAAGCAAAATTTGCAAGAGATGGGAACAAATCATTAAAAGAGTTCTGTAAAAAAAGAAACTTAAAATTAAACGAATGTGCAAAAGTAGTAGTTGCTACAAATGAAGAAGAGCTAGAAGGCTTGGAAGAATTAAAAAGAAGAGGAGATACAAACAAAGTTGAGCTCTCTTGGATAAGTCAGGAAGAGTTAGAGCAAAAATATCCAAATATTAAAACTTATAAAAAGGCTCTTTTTTCACCAACAACTGCAACAGTAGATCCAAAGGAAGTTACCTTAGAGTTTGCAAAAGTCATAGAAGAAATGGGAGTTACAATCCTTACAAATACTGCTTATGTAAAAAAGATTTATGAAGATGAGGTTTTAACAACTCAAGGCTCAATAAAATTTAAAAAACTAATAAACTGTGCAGGGTTATATGCTGATAAGATAGCAAAAGATTTTGATTTTGCACAAAATTATGTAATCATTCCATTTAAAGGAATTTATCTAAAAGACAAAGATAACATTTCTAATCTAATGACAAATGTTTATCCTGTGCCAAACTTAGCAAATCCTTTTTTAGGAGTTCACTACACTCTTACAGTCAACAATGAAGCTAAAATCGGACCAACAGCAATCCCTGCTTTTTGGAGAGAAAACTACAAAGGTCTTGATAATTTTAAAATAGATGAGTTATTTCAGATTCTTTTTTATGAATCAAAACTATTTGTGACAAATGCATTTGGATTTAGAAAACTTGCTTTTGAAGAGGTAAGAAAATATATAAAATCATACCTTATTGGACTTGCTACAAAATTAACAAAAAACATGCCAATGGATGGATACAATTCTTGGAGCACGCCAGGAATTAGAGCTCAACTTCTTGACACAAAAACACTAGAACTCGTTCAAGACTATGTTGTAGAAGGAGATGATACAACTATACATGTACTAAATGCTGTAAGCCCTGCATTTACTTCATCCATACCTTTTGCAAACTGGGTTGTGGAGAACTATATATTAAAAAAAGATTAATAATGGTATTATAAGTATTAAGTTTTATCTAAAGGAATATTCATGATATTGCGGGCAATGTTTATATCTGGTCTAGTTCTGGTTTTTTTTAGTGGCTGTAGTGAAGCTACTAAAGCTCAAGTAGCTCCAAAGGTTGTTAAAACACCACAAAAGTATCAACTTAAAGTTGTACGAGTAGATAAAAAAACAACACAAGATAGTGATGTTTTTAGTGTTGATTTTCAAACTATAAAAAAGGTTTCATTACTAAAAAGTGCAAAACAGCTATCTAGTGAAGATAGGGTTTTAAAACTATTGAAAAGACTCAACATAAAAGAGTCTCTAAACCTTATGAGTATAAACGCATCCATAGAAGTTATGAAGCAGGCTAAAAGCGAGATAGTAGTCGTAGGTTCTTTTAACAATAATGGGTATGTTTTTTATTTTGATAAAGATTCTTTAGATATAAAAAGAGCAACAATCTTTAAAAATAAAAAAGTATTTGATATATCAAATGACATGAAAAATGTGCTTGTAGTTGAGAAAAAAGGCGATAACAGGCATATCAAAACATATAGTTTTAGTATTGGAAAGTTTAAAGATATAAAGGTAATTCCAGATAAAGTAACTTCTTTAAAATTTTCTCCAAAGGGAAGTTATGTGGTTAAAGTTTCAGAATTTAAAATTTCTGGGAAAAGGAACTCAAGCCTTGAAATATTTGATTCAAAAACAGCAAAAAGAGTATTGCTAGAACTGTCACAGAGTGTTAGTGAATTTGACGTAAAATTTGCATTTGCATTTAGCCCTGATGAAAAATATCTATTTGTATCTGAAGACGGCATAGAGTTAAAATATAAGAAAGCCAATCTATACACCACCAATAATTTTAAAAATGTATTGACTCTTCGTGAAGAGAAAAAAAATGATTCAGTGTATGGATGGGGAAATTTTATGCTTACCAATGACTATTTAGTCCTTGTAAGTAAACATGAGACGTATAGTCTAAAAACAAAAAAATTGATTGAAAAAATATATTTTGGTTTTTCATCTCCCAACATAATGGATAAAAAAGAAAATAAGCTATTTTATGCAATAGGTAAAGAAAAAATAGGCATTTATTATATAAAAGATGACTTAACGTACCTTATAAAAACTATTCCAAAAAAAGAAAACTTCCCGCGAAATGCATTTGTTTATAACAACAAACTCTACCTCTCTCCTTCTTATAAATCTGAATTTCAGATTATTGATATTCCAAATATAGAAATTGAGAAATACAATTTTGAATTGGCAAAACAGTTAAAACAAGCAAAAAAGTTTTATAATGCAGGGTTTAAAGCCAAATCTCTTGGAATGTACAAAGACTTGGTAAATAATAAAGATTTTGATAATTATTTTGATATTTCTAAATCTTGGGAGTTTATGGCTATTCACAGTACTGTAAATCTACAAAAATATAAGATATATGGAGATATTGATAGTCTAGGTACATACATAAGAGATGCTCTAAACAATAACTACATAAACGAAGCGAAAAAAGCACTAGGTGAGCTAAAAAGAACAGATAAAAAAGAGTTATATGCAGTATTAAATGCAATGTATTTAGCGCAGATAGGCAAAGAGCAGAAAGCTTATGATGATTTGGTAGAAAAAATGCCATTTTCTCAAAAAATAAAAGATATGGTAGAAAAAAATGCCAACTCTTATCTAAAACTATACAAAGATAAAGCGAAAGTAGCATTGATATTTGGTATAGCTGAGAGTAAAATAAACTATCATGAGTTAGACAAAAGTGTTGATTTTGTAAGTTTTGATGGACACTTTATAGACGCAAAAAGAAAAACCACAAAAGAGATAAAAACACAAGAAGTTGCATCACCAAAACAAAATGCTATACAGCTGTTAGATTAAGGGGGAAAAGATGAAATTTTTATATACATGTATAATCACAATAACGGCTTTACTATCTCAACTTCACGCATCTGAAATGATGGATTTTGTACAAAGAACTGATGTTCAGTACCAAAAAAGTGCTAGTATAGAGAACAAAGATGGTGTACTTATACTAAACGGTGGCTCATGGACAAATGCAAAAAACAAAGGTTCAGGATATGATGGTAATGGAGTAGAGAGTGTAAAAGGGCACAATTTTATCGGAACTTATGTTGGCATAAAGTTTGCAGTTCGTGCAGGCGGGAAATATAGTTCATTTAGCCTGTCACCGAAGGGCTTTAAAGGAGCTATGACATACACTACGCACAGCACTTGGGCGAAAAGTAAGCTAATAAGTGAAAATAATTATAGATACCAAACTTTGAACATAGATAAAGATGGTAACTGGGTTTTAAAACTTTCAAAAAATGGTTATAACAAAAAAGTTTTATATACAAAAAAAGGAAAACTAAGTAAAAAAGAGAAAGAAAGTTTAAAAAATGCAAAACTTCTTTTTACATTTGGAGATAATTACGCAGGAGAAAAAAGTAGGCTTACTATTTATGAAGTGCAATTAGAGAAGTAAAACTATGAAAATACTTCTACTAATAGCCCTCAGTTTTATTGGATTATTTGCTCAAAATGAGCTAACTTCTATAGAGGATTCATACAAAGAAGCCTCTAAAAGTTTTACTGTACAAAAAAATGAACACAACATTACCAAGCTACTTGCAATCACAAAAATTCTTTATGATAACAACAAAAAACTAAAAGAGTTAAAAGCAAAATATACTAAAAAACTGAGTGTTAAACTAACAAGTGAAAAACCACTCGATAAGCTTCAAGTAGAAGATGTAGTAGAGCTTCAAGTTGAGACTTCTCATAACATAAGTGATGAGTATGCAAAATCTGATTTAAACTTTTTTATTTATGATAGAGAAAACCTCTTAGCAACAAAAGATGTAGAACTATACGAAAAAGGTGGAATTCACAAAGAGACTTTGAAGTTCAAAATCACGGAACCAAGTGACAAGTATAAGATATGTGCTACTTTTACAGAGAACGATAAAGTATATAAAGAGTGTAAAAGTTTTGGTGTAGTTCAACTAATAGTAGCAAAGCCTATAATTGCTTCAACCTCACTAGAAGCTACTTCAAGCGATAAACAACTATTTCCAAATAGAGAGTTTTTTCTGTATATGCCATTTGAAAACAAGAGCGATATACCACTTAAAGGCAAAATAGAGATAGCAGATAGTGGTAATGTCATATTCTCAAAAGATTTTAAAAAAGAGCCTGCGATTGGTTTCAAAAAAGCAGGAGTTCAAGTTCCAGCTTCTTTACTTCATGAAAAACAGAGTCTACATGTAAAAATATCTTTAAAAGGCGAGGGAATCAACCCTATAGAAAAAGAAGAAGATGTATATATCTCTGCCTTTGAGTGGAGTTTATATTTTCCATCTAGCCTAGACGAAAATGAAGCAAAAAACTTTGAGATTGTAGCACCAAAGTCTTTTTTAAAACCTTTACATGTAGATGTCAGTCCACATGGTGGCATAGTAGTAGAACATAGTTCAAGTAAATTAAAAGGTAGCATAGTAGGAGCTTCACGCATAAAAGAGACAGCAAATGTAAGAATCACTATCAAAGATGCAAAAGGCGAAAAAGTTCAAAGAAGTATAGCAATAGCTTTAAACCCAAATCTAGTTGTAGCAAAAAATGAACCTGTAGTTTACACACCTAAACCTTTAAAAAAACATGCACAAAAAAAGACTCAGAAATATACACCCAAACCAGTCACAGAATATAAACCAAATGTAGCTCCTAAGCCAGAAAAAAGAGAGGTTAAGAAACTGTATAAGTTTTCTAGTTTTCAGGGTGATTGGTATTTAAAATTTAAGTATAATGGAGAAGATTATAAATTTGTTTTTGATAGCAATAAAAAACTAAAGGCACTTGATGTTGGGGGTTATCGTGAATTATATTACAGTTTTAATAAAGACTTATATAAAAATATCTGGGATAATTCTTTAGGAGAAGTAGGATGGAATAGTATTGGAAAAAAATTTGATGAATATAGTGCCGCTATGCAAGGCTTAGCTTATATGGCTAAAAAATATCCGGAAATAGATACTTTTGAATTAAAAATGCAAGATGCTGAACTAGGACTAAAGTTTTTAATATTTGCAGATCAATTGGGTAAGTATAAAAAGAGATTAAACTCACCAATTAAAGATTGGGCAAGTAAACCAGTAATACCTAAGAAATTTAGTGAATTTATTAAGAGCCATTCTACAAATCGTAATATGTTTTTGAATACTCCTGTTAATTCTAGAACATCTCAATATGTAGTAAAAAAATTTCAAGACTGGTATTGTAGACAACCGGCTAGTCTTTTGTTCGTAAAAATGAGAAAAGCTTTTGATAAATATTGCAAAAAGTACAATGTAAAGAGTCATCTATGAAAAAAAATATATTTTTTATAACTCTTTTTACAACTTGTCTATTTGCAAACAATGAACAAATGCTAAAAGAGATAGAAGTTTTACAAAAGAAAAATGCAGAGCTTTTTGCGGAAGTCAAAGTCTTTACAGATAAGATAGTTCAAAAAGAGAAAGACTCAAAGTACATCTTGAAACTTGATGGCGACTCTTCTGTAAAAGAGTTGCAATCAGGACTAAAAAGAGCTTACGATATAGCTGAGCTAAATGGTCTACATGTAGAGCAACTAAAATCACTTTATGAGCTTAGTAAAAAAGTGATTTTGAGAACTGATTTTGTAAAAAAAGATTCAAAACAGGCTGTTTCAGTAGGCAATAGTTTTCAAGATTGGTTTGATTTTACAGGCGCAAACTATGCCAAAATCCAAGAGGAAAAAGCAAAAGCACAAGAACAAAAAGTAGCATTTTACAAAAGAACAACAATCCAATACATAAAGGCACTAACAGCCAAAGATGCAACAGTAGCATACAAAGAGTTTTCTAAGTATGTAGATGCCTTGCGTACAATCCAATCTGCGGATGCCCAGCAGCTTATAGCCCAAGCAGATATGCTCGTTGCAGAGCAGAAACTTGTGGCTGATTTGTCTTCTGGCTTACCTTTGGTTGGAGAAGCGTTAGATATTGTTTCAATAGTAACAGCAAAAGACTTAAGTGGTCAACAACTCTCTGCATTTCAAAGAGGTTTTGCTTTTGTAGCATTGGTGACTCCTGAAGTTTTAACGCAACTTATAAAAAGAAATCCAGCAGTTGCAAAAGCTCTTGGAGAGATGGGTTCGGCTGCAAACAATATGTCAAAAGAAGCCTTACAAAAAGTAGCAAGCCAAAAAGCACTCAAAGAGTATATGAGTAAACTTGAAGGTGTGAGTGATGAAGTTTTAAAATGGCGAAGATTTTATGATGACAAGATAGTAGAGGCTAAAAAACTAGCCTCGATGAGCAGTACAAAACGCTTTACAAAAGCTAAAAATCTTGAAGATGGTATGGGAAGTGTGTTTAGTAGAAAAAACAATCTTGGAGATGATTTAGGTAAGAAAATCTCTCAAACAGCTAAAAAAAGAGACGAAATCATCATCACAAGACCTACAAGTGATGACCTGCCTGCTAGACTTAGTGAGGGTGCTTACACTAAAGGCATGAATGTAAAAGGCAAAAGTGCCGATAGTGGGATAGCTAGTGGTTATGTACCAACAAAACAGAAGTTTTCAAAACTAAATGATGCTGATGAGATAGCAAAATTTCAAAAAAAAGTTGATGAGTCCTTGGAAACCGTAGAAGTCAATGGAGTTACCATAACACCTCAACGAGTAAGCTCAAAACAACTCATAGTCACAAGAAATGATATGCGACTTGAGGGTATAGAGATATTTAAAAAAGGTAGCGATGAGTCTATGGCAGTTTTTAAAACAGCTGATGGAAAAATAGTTACAGAAAACTTTGAAGAGATAAGCAAAGATGTACTCAAAAAATACGATATTAAAAACGCAAAACCTTTTGAAGTCTTGACAGATATGAAAGGAAACTACCTTGCAGCAGATATCGACCTACTTACTGTTGGCTCCAAAAAGAAAACTACTATCATGCAAAATGATGAACTAATGGGCAATATAAACTCCAATGAGATGGGAACAGTAGCAGATATGAACAGGGCAATGAAATCAAAAGCACATCCAGATAGACAATTGGTTCACCACGGAGGAGAAGGTAGTTTTATGAACAAAGGCTCAAAACTAGACTTTCCTATCACAGCATACTCTCCTGACGGGAAAGTAGCAGTGATGCAAAGTGAAGCTGAGCTAAAAAAATACTTCCATATGCAAAAATTAAGAGGTTATGATTTACAACCAAATCCATACTGGGGTTGGGGTAAATATGATCCAAATAAAGGATATAAATAATGAAGTTAATATTTAGCTTATTTTTGGTTATAAATTTTGTTCAAGCAAGTAGTAACCTTTCTTTGTTTACAGAAAAAGAAGGAATAGTTTTAAAAGATATAAGTAATCAAAAAAATATCTATGTTTTTCAAAAAGAGTATAAAAAGTTAATAAAAAGTTCTGTTTCGTGGAATAATGACAAAGCATTTGTTAGCTATGGGTATAAAGATAAAAATAATGATAATTATTGGGAACAAGGTGGTATATATAATACAAAAACTTCTCAATTATTATGTAAAAACTTTTTTGATATTGATGGTAAAGTAAGAAATATAGGATGGCTAAGAGATGATTTACTTTATGTTTTAAGTGATAAATGTATAAATTATTATGTGTTAGAAGATGAAGACTGTATAAAAGTTGGTACTGATTATCATGGAATAAAAGAGTTAAATAGTGTAAATAAAGTACAACTAGAAAACAATACTTTAATACTAGACAAAAAAGAAAAAATAGATCTAAGAGTCATAAATCAAGACACAGTTGCTATATATAGAGCTTTTGATAAAATAAGTAAACTGTTAAGAGCTGGTTTCGAAAAAAGAGGATTAAGAACTATTGATAGACTAGTCGATACTCAATATAAGAATCTTAAAGTATATCATCAAAATAACATAAAAGTAGAAAAAAACAAACCAGCATATACATCATACTATCTAGCTAAAAATATAAAAAAATGTAATTCACTTGATGAAAATTTGTATGATTATTTTAGAGTTTATCTTGTATATGCTTATTGGAATGGATACTATGAACAAGCTAAAGAAATGACAGAGTATATTAAATCACTTAAAATTTCTCAAAAAAAGTTTAAAGATTTAATTAGCCTTTCAGATGCTATGTATCTTATTTGTATTGGTAAAGATGAGGGATATGATATACTTTTTGATATGCAGCCAATCTCCAAAGAGTTGAAAAGTGCTGTAGAAGTTTTTACAAGGTTTCAAACACCTTTTAGTAAAAATATAAACAAGCTCATAGCCTCATTAGATATGAAAAAGAGTGAGTTTGGGAAAAACAGTGTGTTAAATGATAGAAACAATATCTTTTTTGATTTAAATGGAAACAAAATAACAAATGGTAAAAAAATAGAGAAAAAAGTGCTACCAGAGACTAGTAAGAAGAGTAAAGCAATAAAGCTATTGGATTAAATTATGAAGTATTTTATATACCTATTTTTGATTAGTTCTTTATGTTTTGGAATAATGCCGCCAAAGTATTATGAGAAGATGGTATATAAATCACAAATTAAAGCAGAGGCTTTAATTTTACATGTAAAAGTTACAAATAAGACAGAGTATAAAATTAAAAAAGAGATTACATTTCAACTCCTCAAAAGTGACGGTAAAGTAACACCACAGAATCAGTTTAAAGGATGGTGCTACTCGGCTACTGATAAACATTTTGTAGGTGGAGAGAAGTACTATTATCCTAAAGTAGGTGAGAGAGTTTATGTCACACTTGCAACCAAAGGTGGTAAGGTTACTAGCTTAAAAACTATGCATGTAGATATACAAAAAGAGATTATGAGTGCTATTGCAACAATAGTCACAAAGAGTGAAGAAGAAGGCTTGAAAGAGCTTAAAAAGTTAATAAAAAAAGACCCAAAAGAGTTTAAAAATAGTTACCATAGACTCTATTTAGACCCAAATAAAAGTAAATATACAAGTGTACTTAAACAAGGATATAACCGTTTTGTCGATTTGATGGTGTTTAAAGAATTAGCAAAACAAGGGCTTATTGATAAGTATATGCAAGACTCTGCTATTACATATATATTTTTCTCTTCATATAAAAACTTTGCAAACAAACATCTTCCTTTTATGGAGCTCTTTCGTGATTTGATGTTACAAAACCTTAAAAATAACACTAAAGAAAATCAAGAACTTTTAGCTTTATTTGAAACCAATTATCTTCTTAGTCGTGGACGTGATGATGAAGCATATAGAATTTTAGAAAACAATACTCCTTATCACTCAAAAGCACTTCAAGCACTTAGTTATTTTTCAAGCATAAAAGATATACCTATTTTTAGTGATAGAGAAAAACTTTTAAAGATTATCAACATAAAAAAGTTTAGATTAAAAGAGGCTCAATTTGAACATAAGCCTAAATTTTTGTTTGATTTTGATGGTAAAAAATATATGATGAAGGATTTTCAATGGTAAGAATCATTACTTTGCTAGTTTGTTTACATGTAGCAGTTTTAGCAGTAAGTTTAGATGCAATAGAGCTCAAGCATGAGTGGATCATAAAAAAGATAGAGAAGACAGAAAACATACTAAAACAAAAGCATAAAGAGTTTAAGCTTGGTATAGTCGCTTTATCAGATTTGACCTATTGGAATCAAAAGCTTTTTAAAGCTAGAAAAGAGAAGTTAGACATAGAGTACGAATGGAAAGCCGAAGAGAACCCAAAAGATATGAGCAATGTGAAATTTGAAGATAGTATAAATTATGTTTCAGCTTTACTAAATATCTCAATTGAGCAAGTTAATTTTTTTGAAAAACTTCTTCCTTTTATGAAAAGTGCTATCGAAGTAGGAACAATGACAAAGTTAGATTTAGAAGAGTTTGAATTAAATGCTATTGAGGCATATGCACAGTATGACTACACTTTGAAACTATACAAAGACCATACAAAAACAAAAATTCCTTACGAGTTACCTATCAACATTGTTAAAGCATTGAAGAAACTTTAAGTATGGGCCGTATATTTTTAATTATCGCTGGTTTAATAGTGATAAATAGTTGGTCACTAGACATACAAAAATATGTGCAAAAAGCAAAAAATGGTGATGTACACTCAATGGCATATTTAGGACAAAACTATTATGCTGGTGATGTAATTCAGCAAGATCTAGAAAAAGCCTTTAGATGGCTTCATGCAGCTGCAAGTGGTGGAAACAACTCAGCTAAAAATTGGTTATCAAAAATGTATTTCCAAGGAGATGGTGTAGAAAAAAACTATCTTGCTTCATATAAATGGGCTCTTTTAGCTAAAAAAAGTGGAGATAAGCAGTCGGTAAACATTGTAAAGTTTTTAGAACCAAAGATAGAGTTTTATACAAAAGCAAGATATGAGGATTTAAAAAATACAAGTGTTGAAAAAAAAGCATTTGGTTTTATACTAGGAGATGTTTTTCCTGATGAATTGGTAAATGAAGACCAATATTATGATGACTATGCTCAAATTCATACTAATCATGCGAATATTCGGTATGTATTGAAAAAAGTAAATCCAAAGTATGCAACAAAAAGAGATAAGATAACAAACAAAATCACAGCTTTTTTAACACCCGTAAGTCATACGCTATATAAAATCAAAGCTCATGCCGAATTCGACACTACTCAACAGTGTAAAAACCATATGAACGGTTATATGAAAAGATTAGGTGCAAGAAATGTAAAAACAGAAAAAGACTCCTATGGAGTAGTATTAAAATATGTAGATTTTGGAGTTAAAAAATCACCAACTCTTCCAAATAGACAAGAAATAATAACAGGAATAGATAACCTACAAGGCATAAGACATAGTACAAAATGCAGTGGAGTTTTTGGAACAGTTATGGTTGAAGATTTTGCATCAAAAGAGTTAGCTATAGCAGAGGCTATTGAAAAAGAACCATTTTTTGAGAGCTATTTTGGAAAAGATATTGGAGTTAAAGCTAACTACATGAGTCCTTTTGGATTTAACTTGCTAAAACCATATAGAGATAAAAGAGTAAAGTTTAATGATTACTATAAAGTAAAACCTATAAATCCATCATCACTATTTCAAGACTATATTGTAAAAACATCAGTTTTAACAAATACTCTATATGAAATCATAGCAACAGGGAAGTTTAGGAACAAAGAAAGATGTATGTTCTCTATAGGAACAACCATAAACAAGTTTATTAGTCAATATAAAAATAAAAACTATAAAGATGAACAATATTGGTATAAAAATTATGGAGGATTTACTTCAAGTTTTTATATAAACGAAAATGGCATCGCACAATCTAGTAAAGCTTCAAAAGAAGCAGTATATATCCGAATGGGGTGCGACAATGCCAATAATGACGGCTGGAAAGGTTGGATAAATATGAAAAGTCTATTTGGAGAAAAAATCAATAGATTTGAAGAAAAACTTATGATAGAAGAGAGATTATGAAAAGATTTTTTAAAGTTATTATCATTTTTTTAATGGCGACTTGTTTAAATGCACAAGAAAAAAGTATAGCTCAACAAGCAGATGAAGCTTATCAAAATGGAAATTATCTTTTATCTCTAAAATTGTACAAAAAGATAATGTACGACGATACACTAGATGATCAATCAAGGTACTTTGGGTTAGCTTCTATGAGTGAGTCTCTTATGCAAATGGAGCCAGATTTAGCCATAAGGGAAATTGAAATTATATTTGAAGAATACCCTTATGATGATGAAGAGATATTGGTACCATATGCAACTGCATTTATAAAAAAAGGGGATTATAATAAAGCCAAAGAGATAGTAGATAAAATCTTAGTTTTAACCAAAAATGATAAATATTTGTATGAAAAATTAGTAACAAATGGTCTAGAAAAAATGCATACTATGACTAAAAAAGAGATAGTTGTAGAAGATGCTTATCCAGAGTTTGTAGATGAACTTTACAATAAATCTTTACGGTACTACAAAACTTGGAAAGAGACTAAAAAACCATATATGTATCACAAGGCTCTTTTTAATATAGATAGCGCTATAAATATAGAACCAAATAGAAGCGATTTGTGGTTTTTAAAAGGAATGATTTTAAGTGAGACAAAAACACATCTGCAGTTAGAACTTGCACTAACTTCTTTTATACAAGCTATCATAATTCGTCCTAAAAACGATCCTGCACAGTTGATGGTAGCACAAACTCTTTTCAATTTGGGTCGCTATGAAGAAGCCATAGTTAGATACAAGTGGATATTTAAAACATATAAAAAAGAGGCAATGAACTATATGACTTTATATCCTTTTGCTGTAAGTTATTTAGCACTTAATAAAGCAGACCCTTTATTGGGTTATTTTAAAAACGTACTTTCAAAATATGATGAATACAATAAAGATATGTGGTTTATACGAGCAGTTATATACAATAAGATGGGCTGGAAAAAAGAAGCTATTGATGTAATAGAATGGTTGATTGAGAAAAGTGAAGATAACAAAAAGAGAAAATATTTTGAATTTCTTTTGGCAAAGTACAAGGGAGCTATAAAATGAAAAAAATATTTTTAATTTTTATACTTACAATCAATCTGTTTGCATGGGATGATGCTCTTTTAGATGCAATGTATCAACTTAATCGTGGTGATGCATCAGATAAACAAAAAGCTCTTATCCTCCAAAAAAATGCAGTTATAAATCAAATGAGAATAAAAGGACAAATCTCAAATAGAACTTACCAAAAAGCTCAAAACTACTATACTAATTTTGTTGAAGATTTAGGGAAAAAAGTTTCAAAGCAAAATGGTGCCAAGATGGATGTCCAACCAAGAATGGGTAAAGCTTTTGATGCTGGAACAGATAGTGATTTTATAACAAATGCAACTTCTCTAGAGCAAGTAAAAGCTATTCAAAATGATTTTAATAAAGAGTTCGAAGCACACTTAATCGATAAAGGTTTAGATGTACCTAAAGGTAGCAATTGGACTCAAATAAACGATATAGACTTTATGGTTGACCCAAATGGAGTAGATGAAGAGACTTTTAAAAAGATTTCTAAAACACAAAATGATGCTTACAGTAGAGCAGATGCCGCAAGATATGAGATAAAAACAAGAAGAGGTGAACAACCTACACCAAAAGAGATAGCCGCTTATAAAGATGAAATGGATGATTTTATAAACAAAAAAAAGGTAAAAAGTATAAAGCTTTCAGAAGAGTTGATGGAGATGAAAAAAGACCCCAACTTCAACAAAAAAGGTACAAAAGAGTGGAAACAAAGGCAACTTAAAGAAGCAAAACTTCAGCAGATAAATGCTCAAAATTCTAAATACCAAGATAGGTCAATTGATGCAAACAATAGACTAGCACAAGCTTTAGGAGTTGATATAGCCTCTTCAGATTTACCACACAATGCAAAAACTAGAGCTCCAAACCTAGAGGTATCAGCTCAAAAAAGAGCTATACTTTCAGCAACTGTAAATGCTTCAAATAAACATCTAAGTTCACAATCAAAACTAAATGAAGCCTTATTGCTTTCGATTCAAGCTACTGAAGAGCCACAAAATGCAAAAGAGATAAAAAGAAGGATAGTAAAAGTAACAGATGGACTTAATTCTTCTCAAAAAGGTGAATTTTTAGAGAGGATAAAAAATGCTAATGGAGTTTCAGATAGTACGGTAAAAGACATAAACAAAGCTATGAAAGTAGAAAGACCAACTTCTCAAAACTCTTTACATGTAAAGGGTTCAAAGTTGGCAAAGGTGGGTGATGCTTTTGGTCTGGTTGGGGATGTTATGAGTATAAATGAACAATTGGGAAAAGCAAGCAGAGGAGAACATCTACTCATAAATATCAACAAAAAAGATAGTCTTTCAATGAAGGCTTTAAAGGGTGCTAGTGTAGCTTTACTTGAATTGGCGCCTATTCCTATCATAGATACTTTGGAAAACTATAATACAGCTGATAAAAAAGCAAAAACTACGATACTCAAAGCCATACAAAGAGGTGAACACATAAGCCCAGCTATGATAACTACTATGGTTTTTTCAGATATTGCAGGACAGAGCGTAAAAGCTATGGCTATTGACCCACTCCTTCAAGGTAAAGAGGCGATTGAAGAGGGAGCAAAAACAACTACAACAATAGTAGAAAACTATCAAAACAAACAGGTTTTAGAAAAAGATGATGAAAAAAACAGAAAAAGATTTGATGAGTATGTCAAAAGAGCAGAAAAGATAAATCTAGGAGCAATAAATACAAAAGCAAAATCTAGCAATGGCAAAAGCTATACTATCTTAGATAATGTAAAAAAAGGAGATAGGCTCTACTTTTACATTCAAAGAACAGACACTTGGAAGCCTTCCTATGATACTAATTGGGAAATTAGACAAGCTGGAAAACTTATAAAAAAATATAAAAAGATTTCTGCAACCAATGCAAATGCAAATAGACTCGCTTTTACAAACAATATGAAAAATGGAGATTATCAGATAATTTTTAGAATTTTCAATGAAAATGGAAAACAGATGGATTTTACAACAGCAGATGTAAGAGTAAACCAAACATTTGGCATGAGCCCAATTATAATACTAAATAGTTCAATGAAAATGGTTTCTAGTAGTGCTGTAAAAAAAGATAAAAAATATATATTTGGAATAAATCCTATAGGCGACTGGGATAGTTCATATACAATAGAGTGGTTTTTAAATGGAGATAAAATAAAATCAAGCAGCGCAGATGCTTCAAAACTTCAATCAGTTTGGATTCATTTTGACGATTTTGTAGGAACGGGAAGACACCAAATTTCAGTGAGAGCTATCAAAAAAGGAAAAATTGTAGCACATCAAAGTGTAAGTGTCAATATAAAAAAATCCCAAAAAAAGAAGATGAGTGCAATCGATAAACTGCGAGCTAAAATGGACAAAGAAAAGAAAAAATCTCAAGGAACTAAAACTACCACATCTGAACTCGATACAGTTTTTGAAGCAGGAGAAGATAGCCTTAAAGAACTAGATGAATATGACCGTCAATATGCAGAAGCTATGGCTAGTATCCAAAGAAGTAAAGAAGCTATGGCTCGTATGGATAGAGAAGATGAAGAGTTTTGGAGTGGACTGGCAGAGGGTTTTGCAATAGCAGGAAAAGCTATGCAAGAAGGTGCTAGGGAGTATCAAAAATCTACTAAATCATATCAACTGCAAGATGATTCTTGGAAAGAAGATGATGACTCAGAAGAAGAGAAATGGGCAACACAGTCAACTATAAACTACGGGGTACAAATTCCTCAATCTAAACAATCTTATTCTAATAGCAACTCAAATAAACAAGGAAGTTGTTGGTATGAACTTCACATAATTCCATCTAATATGGGGAAAAAAATATATACTCATAACTATGTGCATGAAATGACAGCTTGTGACTATTATGAACCTGACTATGCCCCTTTTGATTTAGAAGTAAATTTATGCGGGAAAAAGTATTATATTCATGGAGATATAGATCTAAAGAAATATACAAAAACAAAAAGTGGATTAAAGAGTTACTTTAATGAAGACTATTATGAAACCGTAAAGGAATTTGGTGTTTATACAGACCCTTTTTATGATAAATTAAAATTGATTTATGATGATGAGAGTAAATCTGAAGGAGAGGTAGTGATATGCGAAGAAAGTATGTGATAATTACACTAATTATTTTAATAACATTACAATAGAAGGATAAAAATGCAACAAAACACGGTAACACTTATACTAGCTTCTTTCATTGGGCTTTTATTGAGTGGGTATTGGATGTTCCATGAGGTACGATTTGTCTCAACGATGAATGAGTTTGACCAAGATATATCTTGGCTACTTCAAGCTCCTCTTATGCTTTTTATATCTGTTTTAATCTTAATCAGTTTAATGCTTTTTATAGGGAGTATCGGACAATTTAGTTTTATAGAACTAAAAAAAGAAGTGGCTTGGAAAAAGCTCTTCACAACTATATTGGCTTTTAATGCTATTGTCTTTTTGTTTGCTTGGTTAAATACTTACTTCCAGCTATCAAACAACTTGATTACTCAAATTTTTATGGTTGTTTTATTAGTTGTGTTTTATATATATGCTTCAGTAAAACAAAAAATAAATCCAATATTTTTTTTACTATGTTTGTGTGCTGTATCTAGTGTTTTATTATACATATTTTTAGGAGTGGATTGGTAATGCTACAAAGAAAATGTCCAAAGTGTAAAACTGGAATCATGAGTGACCTTTATACTGCTAGAGGTTGGGGTAAAGAGGGTTTTTATGTTTGCGATAGCTGTGAGCATAGCAAGAACATATATGAAGGTAAAACTATAGGTCCATATATATTTTTTATTGTTTTTGAAGTAGTTATTTTCTTCTTAGATAACAATGTTTCTCTTTTTGCATATGGTGTTTATAGTACTATCTTGCTGTTTTTACTATATCGTATATACAAAGCACAGATGCATGATAGTATGATAGACAGAGATTATACTCTCATAGGTGAGTTTGAAGATGAATTTGAACCAAATGAGATTCAAAAAAAATCTTTAGAAAAGTATATGACTAACACACTAAAAACAGCTAGAAAAATCAAAATAGTAATAGCATTAACCATAACTGTGTCATACTCTATTATGTTCTATTTTGAAGAGAGTTTGGGGTATATAGACTATATTGGTTTTGGTGTTATCGGTATTGTTTTGCCTATTTGGTTAGTGTTTACAAAATTTGAAGGTGAGTAGTATATGCTACTAAAAACTATATTTTCTATTATTTCTATTTTTCTCATTGCTTTTGGTGTTCAGTACTTTAATCTTTTAGAACCTAAAGATACTCACGAAAATATAGAAAAAGATTTTTATACATCTCTTAATTTACTTAAAGATAACAAAGAAGATTTAGGCTTAGTGCTATTACGAGAAACTATATCCAAAAATCCTTCTCAAAGTAGGATATTGTATAGAGAAAATATAGACAATAAGCCATATAGTGATATATTGCGTTATGATTATGTAAATTGCTTTGATGGGATGATTTTTAGTTCTATCGTAAAAGAAAAGCGTAGCATAGATATGGCAACAATGGTCTTGGCTGTTAGTTATATATTTTCTACTTCAGATATCAAGATGATGGATGAGCACAAAAAAATAATAGAATTATTTAAAAAATATACTAAAAATAGCAAGGTGAATTTAGAGACTTTAGCTATTTTTGAAGCAAACTTATTGATGATGGAGAACAGACCTGATAAAGCTTATGAAAGACTGGCTAAAGATATACCCTACTCTAAAGAGAGCATTGCTCTTTTAAGACAATTTTCTGCATCAAATGATATACCTCTTTTTAAATCTCATTCAAAATTATTAAAAGCTATGGGACTAAAAAACATAAGTTTAAATCCCTCTCAAATACCATACAATGCAAAACAATTTTTTAATCTTGATTGCGAAAAAATTTAATTTTTCACTATAACCTTACCATCTTTATCATAAGTGATTTGATTTAAAAGTTTACCATTTTTATAGTGTTGAACAAACCAAACTTCACCACTATCATAAAAATTTTTTGATTCACCTTCTGGTTTTCCATTTTTATAAAAACCAATAGAAGAGAGCGTACTCTCATCAAAATATTCTTCGTATTTACCACTTAATTTACCATTTTTTATAGTAAATCTTGTCCAAATAAAATCATCATCCATAATAAGCTCATAATTTCCATCTTTTAATAAAGAGTTTTGTACATAAACTTTTCCATCTTCTTCAAAAACAACATTTGGATTTTTATCTTCTATGTTTATCCAAATTGTACTAAATTTTTTTCTCCAAAAATCTGGTAAAAGTTTTTTTGGAAAATCTTTAGGAAAATCTTTTTTTATCTCTTTCATCTCTTTGAATGAAGGTACATCATTACGACTTAAATCATAAATAATCTCCCATTTACCTTCTTTTTTTTCTAAGCACAAAACAAAAACTATATCTTCAAAATATTCAGTTGATATATTTGAGCCATCTTCATAAAGTGGAGTTGCTGAAAGCATCGCAAATTTACCATCTATATTTAGATAAGATGGTTCAATGTAAAACTCATATTTAGGTGTTTTTAATGTATACTTTTTTAAAACATAATTCTTCACAACTAAAAGCAAGTCTGAGTTATTAGCTTGTTTTAAAGACATGCTAAAAAGTAAAGATGTAAGAAGCAATATTGATAACAAAAATTTCATGTATATCCTTTAAATGATGGGCATTTGAAGAATTATACAATAAAACAACTTCTTTTATCTTCTTGCTAATTATTACAATTTGATTACACAAATCAAGATATATTGATTTATTTAGATACTTATGCTAATATTCTCTAAAAGGAGTTTTTATGGATACATTTTTATCTACTGTTGGCTCAGTAAACGATGAAACAAGAGTTAGAATTTTAAAATTTATACAAAAAAACAGTGAAGTTTGTGTTTGTGACATCGAATGCTCATTTGATATGATTCAATCACGAATTTCTAGACATCTTAAAATCTTAAAAGATGGTGGTTTTTTAAAAGTTGAAAGACGAGGAAGATGGGCCTATTATAGCATTAGAAATCCTCTTGATAAATTTAGACAAGCTGTTCTTGAAGAAATCGAATATCTAGATATTGAAATACCAAAGCTTCAAAAAGCTTGTGGTATTGAATAATTCTATGCAAAGCATTAGCTTTAGTGCAAAGAATTTAACCAAATTAAAGGAAACAAAAAATGAAAAAAGTTTTAGTGATGTGTACAGGAAATAGTTGCAGAAGTATCATAGGGGAAGCTCTAATTAATGCAAACTTAGATGGCATTAAAGCATATAGTGCTGGTGTAAATCCTAGTGGTAAAGTAAATGAAAATGCAAAAAAAGTTTTGCAAAAATATGGTATTTGGAGTGATGAATACTACTCAAAACACTTAGATGATGTTTTACATGTAGACTTTGATTTGGTTGTAACAGTATGCGACCATGCCAAAGAGACTTGTCCTATGTTTCCAAAGCCAGTCAATAAAATACATGTAGGATTTAGTGATCCTGATGGATTAGATTATGAGGAGTTTGAAAAAACATATGAAGAGATAAAAAATGAACTACTACCTAAAATCAAAGAGGCATTAACGTGATACTGGCTGGAATTATATTTTTAATTACGCTTATATTTGTGATTTGGCAACCAAAAGGCTTGCAGATAGGTACAACTGCTATCATAGGAGCTATTGTTGCTCTTATAGTTGGAGTCGTTAGTTTAAATGATGTATGGATAGTAACTGGCATAGTTTGGGATGCTACATTGGCTTTTATTGGTATCATCATACTTTCAATGATACTAGATGAGATAGGCTTTTTTGAATGGTCTGCAATCAAAATGGCGAAATTTAGTGGTGGAAATGGAAGATTAATGTTTGTATATATCCTCATATTAGGAGCTTTAGTAGCTGCTTTATTTGCAAACGATGGAGCAGCTCTTATCTTAACTCCTATTCTTTTAGCGAAGATGAAACACTTAAAGATGGATAAGTTAGCTATATTTGCTTTTTTGATGGCAGGAGGTTTTATAGGTGATAGTGCCTCAAATCCACTTGTTATCTCAAACCTTACAAACATAGTAACAGCAAATTATTTTAACATAGGATTTTTAGAGTACGCTCAAAATATGTTTTTACCAAACTTGCTCTCTATCGTAGCTTCTATTGTTATTTTGTTTATATATTTTAGAAAGTCTATTCCTTTACATGTAAACATTGAAGAGCTACCCGAGGCTAAAAGTGTTATCAAAAATATGGCAATGTTTAAGCTAAGTTGGTGGTTTTTGATTTTTTTGATGGCATCTTATTTTGTAGGAGATATTTACCATCTTCCAATCTCACTTTTCGCTCTTGGTGGTGCTTTAGTCTTTTTAGCAATCGCTAAGTATTTTAAAGCAGTAAAACCAAAAGAGATTATAAAAACTGCACCTTGGCAAGTAGTTTGGTTTAGTATAGGCTTGTATGTTGTTGTTTATGGCCTTAAAAATGGTGGTATGACAGATGCTATTGCAGATGTCTTAATTGCTATTAAACCTTATGGAGAACAAACTTACATCATAGCAACTGGTTTTATAAGTGCATTTTTAAGTTCAATCATGAACAATATGCCAACAATCATGATAATGGATATCGCCATCGATAAAACAGGTGATACTTTTTTGGCATACGCAAATATACTAGGAAGTAACTTAGGCCCTAAAATGACACCTATTGGCTCACTTGCGACTTTACTATGGCTACATGTACTTAAGCAAAAAGGCGTTATCATTGGCTGGGGTGAGTATATGAGAGTTGGAGTTGTGATTACAATTCCTGTTTTGTTTGTAGCATTATTAGGATTATAAGTGTCAAGAAGTATACATAGAAATAGAGAAAAAACTTTAGGAGTACCTGAGCTTATAGCGATAGCACTTGGTGGCATGGTTGGTGGTGGTATCTTTACAGTTTTGGGTATCTCTGTTTCTATGGTTGGTGTTTTTACGCCAATAGCAATCATACTTGGAGGAGTAATTGCTTCGTTTGCAGCATACTCTTACATAAAACTTGGAGTTTATTATAAAGATGAAGGGGCAACTTACTCTTTTTTTAAAAACACATTTCCAAATTCTCACTTTGCAGCATCATTGATAGGCTGGTGGGTTATCTTTGGATATATCAGTACATTAGCACTTTATGCTTATACTTTCTCTTCGTACGCTATAAGCAGTTTTGAGTTTGCTAATAACATTTTGATAAGAAAAGCAGTAGCAGGTGGCATCATACTCATTTTTACACTTATCAATCTTTGGAGCGTAAAAGGTATGGGAAAAGTAGAAGATATCATGGTATATACCAAATTAGTTATACTTGCAATCATATCTTTTATCCTCATAAGTCATCCAACAACAACTTTACCAAAACTATTTGAGAGCACTCACGATGTCACGATACTCTCTATTTTGGTAGTAGCTTCTATAACATTTGTAGCTTATGAAGGATTTCAGCTAGTTATAAATGCGGTAAATGAAATGAGCTCACCAGAAACAAATATCCCAAAAGCAATATATAGCGCGATATTTTTAGCGATACTTATCTATGTTATCATCTCTCTTGGTGCAATTTTAGCTATTCCATTTGATGATATCATCAAAAACAAAGAGTATGCTCTAGCTTCAGGTGCAAAACAAGTTATAGGTCAATTAGGAGCCAATCTAGTAATCACAGGAGCTCTTTTAGCAACAAGCAGTGCTATTAGTGGAACTCTCTTTGGCTCATCTAGACAGATGTCAGTTATAGCAATGGATGGTTATATGCCGGCATTTTTAGCAAAAAGAAAGAACTCTATTCCTATATATTCCATCATCACTATGTCAGTATTTGCTTTTTCATTGATACTCATAGGAAACCTAGAAGTCATCTTAGAGTTTGGTAGTATCACATTTTTGCTTGTATCTTTACTCATGGCCATTGCAAATCTTAAAATCTACAAAAAAACTAATTCATCTTTTTTTATTACTATAACCTCTCTAGTAGGGCTTGTTTTAGGTGCTATTTTGATTTTATATTATGAATTTACCAATAAAATAGAACAGATGTATTTTATCTGTTTGCTTTATGTTTTGCTGACTTTTGCATCTTGGTTGTTTTCAAAATTTCATAACAAAACCTAAGTCAAATCATACTTTTGTAAAATTTTTCTTAAAGTACTTCTTGAAACAGAAAGATAATTAGCAAGGTGGGTTATATTGTCTGTTTTAATCAAAAGTGCAGAATAAAATGATTTTTCTAGTTTTTCTAAGACCGATCTTGCATTTTCCATACCTTCTTTTTCTAACATTTCAGCTACGATAGTTGTCAAATCTGCAAAGTTATGTTTTTGAGAAAATATTTTGATATTTTCTTTTTTTATTATATTTTCTCTAGCATCTAAAACACAGTTATAAACAATATTTCTAAGTTCTCTAATATTCCCTTTATAATCCCTATTTTTTAGGACCTCCATAGCTTCATCAGAAATTCCTTTTATATCTAAATTTAAATCATGATTTGCTTTTTTTATAAAGTGTTCTACTAGTATGGGTATATCTTGTTTTCTATCTTTTAGAGATGGTACTTCTATGCTTATCATAGAGAGTCTATAAAACAAATCTTCCCTAAAACTACCATTTGTTATATGTTTGTTTATATCTATATTTGTAGCTGATATAATCCTACCTTTAAATAGTATATCCTCATTTCCTCCAACTCTTTTAAATGTTTTATTTTCTAAAAATCTAAGAAGTTTACTTTGTAAAGCTAAATCCAATTCTCCAATCTCATCTAAAAAAAGTGTACCCTCACCAACACTCTGAGCAAATCCAATATGAACTGTTTTTGCATCAGTAAAAGCTCCCTTTTCATGCCCAAAAAGCTGAGATTCAAATAATTCTTTTGGTATAGAAGCACAGTTTATAGCTAACATATCAGATTGATTATTTAATGAATTTTTATGTATAAGATTTGCTATGAGCTCTTTACCAGTACCTGTGTCTCCTAAAATTATAACAGGTAAATCATTATTTGCTGCAATTCCAATTTTACTATATATATCTTTCATTGTTTCAAAAGAACCAACAAACTCATCATTTATCTGCTTTGTAAGTATAATGTTTTCACTTTTTGCTATATTGTATTTTTGTACAAACTTTCTAAGCGCTTCTGATGTAAATGGCTTTTGCAATATATCTTTTACCCCGATTTTTGAGGCTTCAATCATATTTGTAGGGGTTGTATATGCAGTCATTAGTATAATAGGAAGTTTTATATTTTCACTTCTAAAATTTTTTATCAAATCTATACCAGAAAAATCATCACTTAACATTACATCTATTATCAATAAATCAATACACTCTTCAATAATCGTATTAGATAAATTTTCTTCAAAACCATCAAATGTAAATACTGTATGTTTATCTTTTTTTAAAATCCTAGATACAGAATACCTTACTTCTTTTTGATCATCTATTACTGCTATTTTCAACTATTACTCCTTAATAACTGGTAAATATACTCGAAAAGTTGTTTTTTCTTCAACTCCAAGATGCATATGTCCACCTGAGAGATATACTATCTTATATACCGTAAAAAGTCCTAGTCCTGAGCCATTCTTTTTTGTTGTAAAAAATGGTTTAAATATCTTTTCTTTAATTTCACTAGGAATTCCAGGACCACTATCTTGTATTTTCAAAAGACTCATTCCATTTTTTTGTTTTTGCCAATCTATACTAATCTTACCACCATCATCTAACACTTCGATAGAATTAGATATAAGATTCATTAAAATCATTTCTATTGAGTTTTTGCTTATATTTATTTTCATATCATCAATTTTTGATATTATCTCTATATTTTTTTCATCTGCTCTAGGTTTAACTATACTACAAATTTCATTCATGATATCCTTTACATGTAAAGTTTCATTTTCTTGTATGTCCAAAGGTTTTCCTAATGATAAAAAATCAACCACTTGTGCATCCATACGATTTAGTGTAGTGTGTATGATTTTCATATCTTCATTTGTTAGTTCATCATCTTCTTCTAACAAAAGTTTCAAAGGTTGTAAAAGATTTTTTATTTCATGGGCAAATAAAGAGCTAATTTCTCCTACACTTTGAAGAGAATGAGTGATTTTTTCTTGTTCAGTTACTCTTTTCATCTCTTTCATTAGCTCTGTAATAGTAATAATTAGTATTGTTATTTCATCATTTTCTACACTTTTTATCTCTTTTATATCATCCCACTTTTTTAAAGAAATTGCTTTTGCATTATAAACAAGTATATCAAGTCTATCAAGTAAATTTTTCATAAAAAATATTGCAATCAAAAAAGAAACTAAAGCTGCTAAAGTCATAAATAAAAAATTATTGGAAAAATTCTTTTCTAAAATATTTTTTATTGATTTTTTCTCTATATCTAAAACAAAATATCCAAGCAAAACACCATCTTTTCTAAACTCTGTTATAGTATGGTTTTGTTTATCATCCAATATAGTACCTACTTTATGGGTCTTTGTATCAGTATGAGCTAAAACTATATTATTTGTATCGATAATTCCCGCATCACTTACAACACTATTTTTTGATAAAGATTTTACAAACTTAAATAAAGCCCAATTATCCCTTGCTAAAATTGCATCCGCTAAAAAGTCTTTATTTGAGTTAATATTGCTCTGAATCATTTCAGAAATAATTTCATTTGTTTGATTTTTTGCAGTTTCGATAGTCAAAAACACTACTGTACTAGAAAATATAAATATAACACCAAAAATCAAAAAAGCAAGTTTTGTATAAATAGAAAATGAGTGAATATATTGTAAAAACTTTTTCACCTGTAAATCTCCTTTACATTAAAGCAAAGCTTCAATGCAAATTCCTCTTACTGAAGCTTTGCCCATTCAAACAAGAAATGCAACTCTCAAGATTTTCATTATTGTTTGAGATTTTAATAAAAATCATAAGTGTTTCACTTTTTAGTTTTTATGTAATCTAACATTTCATATATTTGCGTATATGTTTGATTTGATGGTTTTTCAAATTTATCTATATTTAAATGCTTCAAAATTTCTTTTCCTACTTTTGTTTTATTCATATTTATAAATAACTCTTGTAGAGTATTGAAGGTTTTTTCATCAAGATTTTGCCTCACAACTATTGGCGAAATTGTATAAGGACCTAATTTCTCAACAACTTTCAATTTTCTTATCTCAACTGGATGCTTCTTTGCATATTGAGTAAAAACCAAACTATCTATACTAGCACCATCTACAAAACCATTTAAAACTGCTTCAATAGACTCTCCATGGTCATAAGTATAAATCAAATTTTTAAAAAAATGATTTATATCATATCCCTTCTTCAATATATGATATGTTGGAGATATCGCACCTGAAGTTGATTCTGGATCTGTAAAAGCAAAAATTTTATCTTTGAAATCATATAAACTTTTAAATTTACTATCTTGCAAAGCTATAATATCAGCATAATAAATATCTTTTCCATTACTAACTGGAATAACTAATAATTTTGCATTTTTTTTATCTTTTAAAATAGTATAAGTTGACCCACAAACATAAGCAATATCAGACTTATCATCTTTTATACTAGAAACTACTTCTGCGTAAGTTCTTGCAAATTTGATATCTACATGTAACTTAGAATTTTCTTCAAGATACTGTTTCCACTGCAAATAAGTTTTTAAATCCTCTTTTAAAGTAGTTCCAGTGAATGTAAATACTATTTGCTTAGCATTAACAGAAGAAACCATAAACAAAACCAAAAATAAAGTGGTAAAAATTTTACCAGCAATGGAAAAAATTTGAACAATTGACATTTATAAAATCCTTCTATTTTACTTGCAAATCCCTTAAATATAGGGCTTTTTATAAGTTGGAACAGTTTTTGCCCTATATAGGGAAGCTATGATTGACTCAGTCAATTATATAGAGTTTTATTAAAATTTAGCTTTAAAGGAGTTGCCATGAGCAAAGAGCAGCCTTTAGAAGTTAACCAAGAGTTGACTTTAGAGACTAGTGAGTCTAGAAGAGAATTTCTAGACAAGTTTACAAAAGGCATTTTCGGTGGTTTAATTGCTACAGGAGTTGCTAGTGCACTTGCACCAGTATCAGCCAATGCAAAGAAAGAAGGTAGTAACTTAAATGAATCTACGCCTTTCAAACCTTTTGTTTTGCCACCAAAAGTGGATGGAGAAGATTCTCTTATCCGTATGATGAGGGATTTACAAAGAGCACTTAAAAAACCAATTGAACAAAGACGTTGGAATATGGTTATAGATTTAAGAAAATGTGTCGGTTGTGATGCATGTTCTGTATCTTGTGCAGCTGAGAACAAACTTCCTCCAGGGGTAATTTATAGACCAGTAATTCAACAAGAAGTTGGAAGCTACCCAAATGTAGGACATCAAACATTACCTCGCCCATGTATGCAGTGTGACGAACCTCCTTGTGTTCCAGTTTGTCCAGTTGAAGCAACATGGAAAAGACCTGATGGTATAGTTGCAATCGACTATGACCAATGTATTGGTTGTAGATATTGTATCAATGCTTGTCCATACAATGCAAGAACATTTGACTTTGGACTAGAATATGTTGATGATGCAGATGATGCTCCAAACGTACTTCTTGGTAAAGAAAAATCTATGCGTTATGAAACTGAACCTTCATTTGAGTATGCAAAATCTTGGGCAAGAGAAGGTGAAGAATCTCCTATTGGAAATGCAAGAAAATGCCACTTTTGTATCCCTAGAATCGAAAAAGGAATGCTCCCAGAGTGTACAACTACATGTATAGGAAGAGCAACTTATTTTGGTGACGCTAGCGATCCTGAAAGCTTAGTAGCAGAACTAATTGCACTACCAAATGCATTTAGACTAAAAGAATCAGCGGGTACACATCCTAATGTGTATTACATTAAGTAAGGACGGATAAAATGACAAGAGAAAAAATGGGCGATATTTTCGTTTGGCTTTTAATAATTGGATTTTTCATTTTTGGAGCTCCAGGAATTGTAGATAGATTTACATTTGGACACCAGCATACTGCTTATGGTTCATACTTTCCATGGGGACTTTGGATTTCATCATATATTTGGTTGATTGGTCTTTCAGCTGGAGCCTTGATGATTTCAGTAATGACATATGTTTTTGGTATCAAAGAAGTTAAAAAAGTTGGGAAAATGGCTTTTTTAGTTGCAATTGCAACTCTAGTTGGCGCAATGATCTCCGTTGGACTTGACTTAGGACATATCTTTAGAGCATTTAACATACTACTTGATCCTAATCTTCACTCAATGATGGGTTGGATGGGTGTTTTATATACAGCTTACTTTATCACACTTGTAGTTGAACTTTATTTTGCTATTAAAAAAGAGCAAGTATATGGAGATCAACAAAAGAAAATAAAAAGAATTTTAGTCGTACTTGGTATTTGGAGTATTCCTTTAGCATTTGCTTTCCACGGAGGTGTTGGTGGAGTTTTTGCTAATGTTGCAGCAAAACCTTTCTGGCATGGACCAATGTTACCAATCGTATTTTTAGCTGGAGCTTTCTTAAGTGGTGGAGCATTATTTGCAACTGTTGCATATATTTGGAGACCAAATTTAAACAAAGAAGAATTTGTTAAAATGATGATTTTCTTAGGAAAAACTACTCTAGCACTTTTAATTTTAGATGAAATTTTAGAAATCTCTGAAATCTATGTTGGAACTTTCTATCACTCAGCTGAATCTGAACTATGGAATGAAATACTTTTTGGACAATACTGGTATACATTCTGGATTGTTCATATTTTAATTGGTGTAATTATCCCTGGTTTCTTACTAATCACAAAAGGTAAAACTCCAGGAGCAATCGCGCTAGCTGGTCTTTTAATAGCTGGAAGTTTCTTAGCAGTAAGACTAAATATCGTAATTCCAGGTATGTTACATCCTGAAATAAACGGGATAGATGAAGCTTGGGTACATAGCAAACTAACATTTGAGTATCTACCATCGATGATGGAATGGCAAGTACTTTTCTTTATAGTAGCTGTTGTAATGACTGTTTTTATGATAGGTAAGAAATTGTTGCCAATATACCAAACAGCAGGAGAGGAATAATGAAAAATAGTATAAAAAGTAAAATGGACAGAAGAGGATTCTTAAAAACTTCTGCACTACTTGGAGGAACTGCTGTTTGTTCAAATGCAGTGTCCACAATAAACTCAAAAGGGTTTGGAAGAGATCATATAGATTATCCTTTAAATGATCCAGAAAATGTTATATATTCAGTATGTTTACAATGTCATACTGCATGTCCTATTAAAGTTAAAATTGAAGATGGAGTTGCTGTAAAAATTGATGGTAATCCATATTCTATTCAAAATTTGAATAGCCCAATAAAAACTTCAGAGGATATCAATGTAGCAGCTAAAATAGATGCTGGACTTTGTCCAAAAGGTCAAGCAGGAATTCAAACACTGTATGATCCTTACCGCGTAACTAAAGTTTTAAAAAGAGCTGGTAAAAGAGGTGAAAATAAGTGGAAAGTTATATCTTTTAACAAAGCTATAGATGAGATAGTAGAAGGCGGTAAGCTTTTTGCTGATGTTCCTGGTGAAGAAAATAGAGTAGTAGAAGGTTTTCGTCAATTAAGAGCTCTTCAAGATGCAAGTATTGCAAAAGCAATGGCAAGCGATGCTATGAATGTGGGAAAAGGTAAAATGAGCCTTGATGATTTTAAATCTAAGTACAAAGATCATCTAGATACACTAATAGACCCAGACCAGCCTGACTTAGGACCAAAAAACAATCAATTTTTAATGCTTGCAGGAAGAATGGAGCATGGTAGAAAAGAGTTTG
This sequence comes from Sulfurospirillum sp. 1307, assembly GCF_054408545.1. Lineage (NCBI taxonomy): Bacteria > Pseudomonadati > Campylobacterota > Epsilonproteobacteria > Campylobacterales > Sulfurospirillaceae > Sulfurospirillum > Sulfurospirillum sp. 1307. The sequence continues at coordinate 2,227,916 of NZ_CP176011.1, forward strand.
CAAAAAGATGGCAAAGAGGAGCATTCTGTAGTAATAACTTTATGGAGCATACTACAGTTTGTGAGCAATCTCATCATATTGCGTACAAGCAAGTAACAAGCCAATATCTTGATGGTGGAAAATGGAAAATTGTAAGCGAACATATGAAACCAGATTTTAGAAATGCCAGATTTGTGATTTTCTTTGGTACAGGCTTTGTTGAAGCAAACTTCGGACCTCCAATCATGGCAAACCTAGTTACAAATGCTGTTAATAATGAAGGCTGTAAAGTAGCTGTTGTTGATCCTAGATTTTCAAAAAGTGCTGCAAAAGCATGGCAATGGGTACCAGTTCGTCCTGGTGGTGATGCTGCATTAATCTATGCAATGATTAGATGGATGTTTGAGCACGACAAAATCAATGCTAAGTTTTTGATGAATGCAAATAAAGCAGCAGCAAAAAAAGGCAATGAAGAGAGCTGGACTAGTGCTACTCACTTAGTACAATATGATAGCGAAGGTCCATCTAAAAAGCTTAGAGCAAGTGATATCGGACTAGGAAGTAGCGATGAGTTTGTTACTACAAAAGATGGTAAGCCAGTAGCAGTTAATGCAAACGACAAACTAAATGCAGTTACTGGAGATCTGTTTTTCTCTGGCGAACTAAATGGTATCAAAGTAAAATCTGAACTACAAATGGTTAAAGATTATGCTATGAGCAAATCGATGGATGAGTGGGCTAAAGAAGCTGGATTAAGTGTAGATGATATAGTAAAACTTGTAAAAGAATACACTAAGTATGGAAGACAAGCAGCAGCTGAAATGTATAGAGGACCGGTACAACATACAAACGGATACTACAATGGTATGGCTGTAATCTATCTTAATATGCTAATTGGAAACATCGATTACAATGGTGGACTTATAAAAGGTGGTGGACACTACCACGAAGATGGAAGCCATGGAGGACCTTTCAATCTTAAAAAAGATCCTTTTGAAGGAAAAATGAAGGCATTTGGACATAAGATAACAAGAGAAGGTTCATACTATGAAAATAGTACTTACTTCCAAAAAAATGGTTATCCAGCAAAAAGACCTTGGTTCCCTCATACAGGAAATGTTTATCAAGAAGCAATTCCATCAATGGATGATGCATATCCATATGGTATTAAAATCTTGATGACTATTATGGGTACACCGTTACTATCAAATCCAGCAGCTCAAATGTCTATGAAAACTATATTAGATTTCAAAAAGACTCCTTTGTATATAGCAAATGATGTAGCTATTGGTGAAACAAGTATGTTTGCTGATTATATTTTCCCTGATCTTGCAATTTGGGAAAGATGGGGAACTCCTCATGTTACTCCAGCAGCGGTAACAAAAATGTCAAAGGTAAGACAACCAACAATCGAGCCTTTAACTGACATAGCTACTATATTTGGAGAAAAACAACATCTTGGTTTTGAATCAATGCTACTTGCGATTGCAGAAAAACTTAAGCTCCCTGGATATGGTGACAATGGCTTTGGAAAAGGTATGCCTTTAAAAAGAGCAGAAGATTGGTATTTAAAAATGGCAGCTAACATTGCAGCTGGAGATCATCATGGAGATGACTTACCTGAAGCAGATGCAAGAGAGATTGAAATATTCAAAAAAGCAAGAAGACATATGGCACCTGAAACATTTGATTTCAATAGATGGGAAAAAGCTTGTATAGATGCTAATGGTAAGAATTGGTTTAAAAAGACTATTTATCTACTAAATCGTGGTGTAAGAGGAGAAGACTTCTCTAAATATGTTGAAAATGTAGAAAAAAGTGATAAGATATTGCACAAATTTGGCAAAATGTTTAATTTCTACTGTGAAAAAGTAGCAACAACAAGACACTCTTATACAGGTAAAAGATTTAGTGGTATAAGTCAATATAATCATACATTTGATTATGCTGGCAAAGAAGTTGTAAAAAGTACAGCTTATCCATTAAAATCAATAACATATAAGCCAATTACAGGTGGACAAGCAAGAACTCAAGCAGTGGATTATTGGCTACAAGCTATAATGCCTGAAAATACTATTGATATAAATTCACAAACTGCCTTAGAATTAGGCTTTAAAGATGGGGACTTAGCAAAAGTAGTTTCTGCTGATAACCCTGAAGGAGTTTGGGATTTAGGTCCAGCTGGTAAAAAACCTATGGTAGCTAAAGTAAAAGTTGTTGAAGGTTTAAGACCAGGAGTTATAAGTGCTTCTTGGAGCTTTGGACACTGGGCATATTGTGCACGTGATATTATGATCGATGGAAAAGTTATAAAAGGTGAAAAAGCCAGAGAAAGTGGAATCTGTACAAACGCTGCTCAAACGGTCGATAGTGGCCTTAAAAATGTAGGTTTGGAAGATATGATAGGTGGTTCAGCGGTCTTTTACGACTCTTTTGTGGGATTAGTAAAAGTTTAATAATTAAAATATACCAAGAGGGCATTAAACCCTCTTGGTAAAAAGGAATATTATTATGAAGTTTATAAATAAATTTTTATCTTTTATTCTTATTATCTCTCTAACTATCGCATCAGATATCAAAATACCTCAAACTATAAAATCCTCCATTTTAAAACAATACGAAGGTGAGGATATTAAATTCTTATCAATAAAAAAAATAGGAAGTGTAAAATTTAGAGTTATAATACAAACAGAATACGGAAAAGATAAAGTCATAATCAATAAAAAAGGAAAAATTTTTAGTATCAGTGAGTACTTAAATGATCTTGAGCCTACAGGAGGATGTTAATTTGAAAAGTATGAATAAAATTGTTGTATTTTTAGTACTAAGTACAAATGTATTTTGTTCATCAATCTCAATTTGCCAAAATTGCCATGGCAAATATTTTGAAAAAAGGGCTTTAGGAAAATCAAAAGTAGTTAAAAATATGAAAAAAGAAGATATAATTAAAGCCCTTAGAGAATTTAAAATATCTGATTCCATAATGAAAAGTTATGCTTCAAGACTAAATGACAAACAAATAATACAAATTGGTAATATCTTTGGCAAATAACCAATACAGTAACTTCAAAAAGATTTTTATCGCAAAAAGTAACGCCTAAAAAGTTCTACATAGCTAAAACAACTAAATTTCCATATCTAACTATTACTCCACCAATAAATAAGCCGAATTTTTGATGTAGCAATTTCGTTCATACTCAAGGCAGATTTTTGAAGGACTAGCCATAGCTAATTCGAAAAAATTTAACGCAGAGAATGGACGAAAGTGCTACACCCTTTGGGGAGACTAATAAAAGGCAATCTGCAAACGTATCAATGTTCAAGTTACCTACAGGTAGCTTTTCACATTGCTAAGTTCACATCTTACCTTTTCTTAGTCTCTCAAAAGTTCGGTTTATTTATTGGTGGAGTAATAATATATAAAATTAAGTAACAATAAAGAATAATAATTTTATAATTAACTAATCAGTTAGTTAATAAGGAGTTGATATGAAAAAAAGAGATGCTGAAGCTTCAAAAGAAAAAATTATCACAAATGCAAAAGTTTTATTTTCAAAAAAAGGTTTTACTGCAACTTCTATGGATGAGTTAGCCTCAATATGTGATTTAAATAAAGCTATGATTTTTTACTATTACAAAAATAAACAAGGTCTTTTTGAAGCTGTTATGAAAGAGGTACTAGAAGAGATTTATATAACAATCAAAAAAGAGAATGAAAATGAAACAAAACCCATAAAAGAGTTAGAAAGTTTTATAAAAACTTATGCAACATTTGCTTGTGAGCATCCCTATCTTCCTTCTCTGCTTTTAAAAGAGTTAAGCGATAGTGGGGCAGTAGTACCTGAACAACTCTTTTCAAATATGAGACAACTTTTTGAGCTTTTCAGCGATATTTTGCAAAGAGGAGAAAAAAAAGGCTGTTTTAGTGATGTAATTCCAATGATTTTATACTTTATGGTAATTGGTACATTAAATCTAATGATAACTACAAAACCACTAAGAATCAAAGCTCATGAATTAAGTGGTGTTGATACTTGTTCTACGTGTAATATAGATGAGATTGCACAGTACATAATGAAAAAGATAAAAAAAATGCTAAAGGATGAAAAATGAAAAAGATGTTAATATTGGTATCTATGCTATTAGCAATGGGTGCTCAAGCAACTACAATAAGTGAGCTTTTTGATGCTCTAAAAAAACAGCCGACATCAAAACTAGACCAAATGAATGAACAAATGGCAAACACAGCCATAAAAAAGGTTGAATCAAACTATTATCCAAAGGTTGATTTATTTACCAATATAACGCACTACAACAGCGCTACAAATCTGCTCCCTGTTGATCCTCTTACAGCAGGAAAACTTATTGCACAAGGAAAAGATTTACCTTTTGCAAAAACTATAGGAAGATATGGCATAAAAATATCAGTTCCAGTTTTTGTAAAAGAGTTATCTGACTTAAGTGAAAAAGCAAAGTATATGACAAAGGGAGCTAAACTAAAAAAGCGACTAAATTTTTATAAAAATGAAGCTGTTATACTCGGAGCAAATGCTGGTTTAGAATACATTTACCATCTTGAACAAACTCTAAAGGCAACAAAAAAATCAATAGAAAAAACAAAAAGTGATATGCAAATTGCAGTTGATAATGGAAGAATGCCAGGAATTGCGATAGACAAAATAGATGAAAAGCTAAATCAACTTGAAATAGCAATCAACAATGTTCATATCAAAAAAATATCTTTGATTTCAAAAATACAAAGTCTAACTAATATTGCTTTAACAAACTATACACCAATGGAACTAGTTTCTCAAGTAAAAAAAGACCATATTTTTGCATTAAAACCACTGCAAGAAATCATAAATGCATCAAAAAGTGACTTAAAGGCAAGCAAAGCAAAAAGATATTATCCAAAAGTAGGAGCAAATGTTTTTTGGAGTGAAAATTATGCACCTGATGCTGTGAATACTGGTGATGATGTACATAGAAGTTATGGATATTATCAACTAGGATTGTCTTTACCTCTATACGACAAAACTAGCGATACAGATATACAGCTTAAGCAAATAGCTCTTATGAAAGATAAGATGAAATTGGAAAAAACAAAAATAGAACTAGAAAGTGAAGCAAAAAGATTAGCCAACGAGCTATCTTTGCTAAAAAAGTCTGAAAAGCTTACAAAAGAAAATATAGCAAAAAAAGAGGACCTTTTAAAATTTGCAAAAGTTGCAACTAAAGAGGGAAGAATGAGTGAGGAGGATTATTTGAGATATGAAGATGGTCTGCTAAGTGCAAACTCTAACTACTATCAAATAAAGTCTCAAATTTGGCAAAACATAGCTAAACTTGCCGTAATTTATGGAAATGATTTAAGGAGTATTGTAAAATGAAAAAATTTATAACATATATACTAGTATTGTTAGTATTGGGTGGCATGGTTATAGGTGGTATGAAAATTATCCAATCAAAAAAAGCAGCTGATGCTAAAAATAAACCAGCAAAAGAATATGAGATTGTTGTAAAAACTTTTACGCCAAAAATATCTCAAACTATGCTTACTTTACCATTTTTAGCAACAACAAAAAGCAATGATGATGTAAAAATAAGTTCAAAAATCCCTGCAAGGATTGAATACATAGTAAAAAGTGGTAAAAATGTAAAAAAAGGTGATGTTATTGTAAAACTTGACGATAAAGATTTTCAAATTAAATTAGAAGCTTTAAATCTAAATATGAAATCATTAAAATCTCAACTAAATTCAAAAAATATTGCACTTCAAAATTTACTAAAAATTCATAAAAGAACTGAAGAATTGTTAAAAGTCAGAGGTGCTTCAAAAGAGCAATTTGATAAAGAAACTACAAACATTGAAGCATTAAAAGCTGGTATCAAAACACTTGAGTACAAAATAAAAGAGCTCAATGCAAATAAAAACTCTATAAAAAATATGCTCTCTTATACAAAAGTATTAGCTCCTGTTAGTGGTGTAGTTACAAATATGGCAAATGTTGGTGATGTAGCAATGCCTGGGCATCCTTTGGTATCAATCAGTGCAGATTCAAACTCATATCTTTTAGTAAGACTCCCAAGTGATGTGAAAGCAAAAGAGTTAATATACAACGGCAAAAAAGTAAAACTATCTCCTCTTAATACAACTTTTAATGGATTATTAGAGTACTTAGCAAATATTGATGAAAGTTTAGCTGCTAATCAAAGAGTAGAAGTTGATGTTGTGGTATATGATGATATGGGATACAAATTGCCGATTGATACTGTTTTAAATAGAGATGGAAAAAGTTATGTACTTACGATAAATGGCAACAAAGCTAGTGCAAAATTGGTAAATATTGTATCAGCAGGAGAGCAAGGCGTTGTTGTAACTGGAGTTGATAGTAATGACAAATTAGTTGTTGCTAAACCAGATATATTGCTAAAACTTCTTAGTGGTATTAGTGTAAAAGGAATATAAAATGTTTGAATATTTCTATAAAAGACCTTATCTACTTTATAGTTTGATTGCTGGGTTTTTTATCATGGGAATTGTAGCGCTTATTACGCTACCAAAAAACTTATTCCCTGATGCAAACCCACCTAAAGTAGTGGTTATTACAAAAGTTCCAGGTGCTACTGCAAAAGTAGCTGCTAGTACAGTTTCAAAACCAATCGAACAAGAAATTTCAAGACTTGGTCTTGTAACTGATGTTAGTAGTGTAAATGTTGCAAACTTTTCTATAGTTGCAGCAGAATTTGGATATGAAAAGGGCTTAAATGCAGCAGCAGTTGATGTAGCAAATGCTCTTTCTATCGCAAAAGCCAAACTTCCAAGTGGTGTTAATCCTGCTATTTATACAGCAGGGGATTTTACACTTCCGGTTGATATAATATCACTAAGTCCAAAAAATAAAAATATTTCTCTATCAGAAATTAGAAAAATTGCAGATAGTTTCATAAAGCCATATTTATTGGGAAACAAAGATATAGGAAATGTTGAAGTTTTTGGTGGTTACCAAAGCTCTATAAATGTAGAAATTGATCCATTCAAAGCTAAAAAATATGGTATTGATTTTGGTACTATAACAAAAGTTATCATGGCTCAAAACAAGGATATACCAGTAGGTTTTGTAAAAAGTGATGATAGTTTTTATACAGTAACCATTTATGATGAAAAAGATAATATCTTATCTTTAAAAAATTTACTTATCAAACCAAATGTTAGATTAAAAGATGTAGCTGATGTAAAATGGAGCTATCAAAAACGAACAAGTGGCTACTTAGGGAATGGTAAAGATTCTATCGCGCTAGCTATTCAAAGAGCTCCTGGTGGAAGCGTTTTAGATGTAAGTAAAGCTGCTCGTGCTGAGATGAAAAAATTAGCACAAAAATATCCAAATATAAATTTTGAGATAAGTGACACCCAAAGAAATCTTATAGAACAAGCTAACTCAAATATGCTTGATGCCCTAAGAGATGCGATAATCTATACTTTGATTGTTATCATGTTCTTTTTAGGAAACTTTAGAGCAATTATAGCAGCTGGTGTTACAATACCTATGGTATTTTTCTCAACAATGGCAATTATTTGGCTAACTGGAGGAGAATTAAACATAGTTATATACACTGCTATTATATTAGCTCTTGGTATGCTTACTGATAATGCTGTAGTTGTACTTGAAAATATAGAAAGACATTTAAAAGAATTAAAAGAAGACCTAAATACATCTATCACCAAAGGTACAAAAGAGGTAGTTGCTCCAATATGGGCTGGAACTATTGCTACAATTGCTATAGTTTTTCCACTAATGTATGTAGGAGGATTCCCTCAAAAGATATTTAAACCGCTTATTTTTACTCTAATTATTGCTTTGCTTGTATCATTCTTTTTATCAGTAACATTTATACCAAAGCTATTGGAGTTTTTATATAAAAATGGTTCAGAAAAAACTAAAATTGAGAAGTTTTTTGATTATCTATACGAAAAAAGTATAGGCCGTTTAGTATCTCCATATGTAAGTGTTATAAAATTCTCAAATGGTGGATTTAGAATTTTAAGAAGAATTATACTGACTTTTGGAGTAATTGCTTTTTTGATATTTAGCTTGAAAAATGTTATGCCAGTTATAGGAAAAGATGCAATGCCACCTATGGATACTGGTATTATAAAAGCTCAAATAGCTTTTAGTGCTAATGAAACTGTAGATAGTGCTGAGAAGAAATTAAAACCATTTCTAAAATGGCTACATGATCAACCTTGGACTCTAAAGAGTTCAGTTGCATTTGGTAGTGAAGCAGGAGTTTTAAGTCTTGGTAGCGGAAATCTACCCGCTGAAGCTACTATAACAATAAATGCAGTCAACAGATTTGAGAGAAAAAAAGACATGTGGCAATTAGAAGACATCATAAGAGATAAACTTTCTCATCTTGAGGGTTTAAAAAGAAATGATGTATTTGATTTTGGTGCTACTGCATTATCTAGTATAAAAGCTACTGTTGATACTCGTATACAATCGCCTGTTGTTGAAGGCTTGAGTGAGTATTCACAAAAAGTTGCAAATGCCATGAAAAGTGTAAAAGGACTCACATCTATTTCAACTAGTTGGGACAAAGATTTTAGTGAATATGTGATTTCTATAGACAAAAACAAGGCTTTAAGCTATGGTATAACTCCATATAATGTAGCAATGCAATTGCCTATAAAAGGTCAAATTGCTTCACTAAACGCAAATTTAGAGTCAATGAATACTCAGTTTGTAAGAATTTACTTAAAAGGAAAATTTTCTAAAAACTTAAATACTTTAAAACTTTTACCAATACAAACAAAATTTGGAGAAGTTCCATTATCTCAAATAGCAGAGATTAAAAAAGATATTACTTATGCGAAAATTGAAAGAGATAAAATGCTTTATTCATTAGATGTGAATGGATACAGAGCAAAAAGGCCAGTTACACACCTAACTGATGATACTCTAGAAGCTCTAAAAAGTGTAAAAGATGACAGCTTCATAGTAACACAACAAGGTGATATTGCTCAAATCAATGATAGCTTTCAAAGAATGATAAAAGCTATTGGACTTGGTGTTATTGTTTTACTTATGACTCTAATTGCTATATATAAATCTGTAAGAATGGCAATTATTATGATATTGGTTCTACCTTTATCTATGATTGGAGCTTCTTGGGGAATGCTTTTGTTTGATAAGCCAAGCTGTATGCCTAGTTTATTGGGTATCTTATTGTTATTTGGAATTATCATTAAAAATGCTGTTTTATTGATAGACTTTTACCAAATGCATAGAAACGAAGGAGAAGGTGCATTTGAGAGTGCCTTAGAGAGCGTTAGAGTGAGATTTCGTCCTGTTATGATGACTGCATTTGGTACGATTGCAGGTATGATTCCAATTGCACTTGAGCAAGCTGTAGGACTTGAACGACTTAGTCCACTTGCAGATGTTGCTATTGGTGGGCTTTTGATTGGTACACTTTTGACACTTATTTACGTGCCAATGTATGCTTATATGTTTGATAAAGATGATAAAAAACTTATAAAAGAGGATAAGTAATGGCAGAACACCATCATCACCATCATCATGAGGTAAAAGGCAAAAATCTTTTTATCACTATTATTTTAAATATCATCATAACACTATCACAAATTGTTGGTGGTGTTATGTCTGGAAGTTTGGCACTGCTTAGTGATGCTATGCATAATTTTAGTGATGTATTGGCTTTAATCATTGCATGGTGGGCAAATAGATTATCAAGTAAACCAAAAAGTGAGCAAAAAACTTTTGGGTACAAAAGAGCTGAGATTATTGCAGCTCTTTTTAACTCATCCGTTTTATTCGGGATTGCTATATTTTTAATTATAGAGGCTATAACTAAATTTATTCATCCTGAACCAATAGAATCATCTCTTGTAATTTGGTTAGGATTGCTAAGTATCGTTTTAAATGCTGCTAGTGTATTACTTATAAAAGATGATAGCCATGATAATATGAATATGAAAGCTGCTTATTTACATCTTTTAACTGATGTTATGACTAGTGTTGCTGTCGTTGTAGGTGGAATTTTAATGCAGTTTTTTGATATCTTTTGGGTAGATAGCGTAGTAACTATTTTGATAGCAATATACTTACTAAAAGCCTCTTTTGGAATTATTAAAGATTCTATAAATGTATTGATGCAAAGTAGCCCAGAAAATGTAAATATAGAGGATATAAGACAATTTGTGGAAAGTAGAAAAGAGATAAAAAACATTCATCATCTTCATATTTGGAGATTGGATGATCATCATATTCATCTTGAAGCCCACTTGGATTTTGTAGAAGATTTACCACTTAGTAAATCAACAAAAATAGTAGAATATATTACAAAAAATTTACATGATAATTTTGGTATAGAACATTGCACTTTTCAAGCAGAATATGATAAAAATGACAAAAAAGATTTTATCTATAAATAAGGATAAGAAACATGGATAAATTTAGTGATTACTTAAGAAACTTTGATTATCAAGAACGACTTGATATGAAGATCAAAAAGGAGGAGCTTTTAGAATTACATGTAAGAGATGAAATTCAAATTATTGATATCAGATTTAAAGAAGAGTATGAAGCTTGGAATGTTGGATTTATAGCCAATATTCCACTTAATGAGTTGCCTAATAGGCTAAATGAACTTGACAAGTCAAAAACTATCGTATGTGTTTGCCCACACTACGATAGAGCAGAAATTGCTAGACTTTATCTAAAAGTTCAAGGGTATAAAAGTAGATATTTAACTGATGGGTTATTAGGTATTGTGGAGTTACTTAGAGGTGATAAAGCAAGAGATTATATGCAAAAAATCAAAAACAAACAAAATAAAGGAAAATAATAATGGATAATATAGTTAGAGAGACAACTTTAAAAGATGTAAAACCTATGAAAATGGACATAGAGGATTTCATAGAAAGTTTTAACAAAAAAGAAGCAATTTTATTAGATATAAGAATGCCTTTTGAAACTAAAGTCTGGGCTTTTGGCTTTGCAACAAAAATCCCTTACAACGCACTTCCTGATAAACTTGAAGAGTTACCAAAAGATAAACTTATAGTTTGTGCTTGTCCAAATGATTATAGAGCTAATATAGCAAAAGAGTATTTAAGATTTAAAGGTTTCAATGCAAAAACACTTAATGGTGGTTTACTTGGTTTAGCTGAGAGATTAAAGGGTGGAAAAGCAAAAGACATAGAGTTTTAAAGGTAAAAAATGTTTGATACAATGTATATAGCCTACTTTTTTGTAGCGCTCATAGTTTCAACAATCTTTTCTATAGGAGGAGTTGGCTCAGCCGTTGCGCTGATACCAACTCTTAGTTTTATGGGAGTAGATTTTAATTTAGCAAAAGCAATAGGACTATTTTCAAATACAAGTTCAACTATCGGCGCTTCAATTATGAATCTTAAAAGAAAAGATTTAGATGTAAAAGAAGTTATTCCATTTGTTATCATGTCAACAAGTTTTGCTCCAATTGGAGCATACTGCTCAACCATAGTAGAAACACACTACCTCAAAATAGCTTTTGCTCTGTTTTTATATGTCAGTGCAACTCTTATGCTAAGAAAAAAAGCAAAAAATGAAGGCGAAAGTCAAACCAAAAGCAGACCAATTATAATGATTTTAATGGGATCATTTGTCGGATTTTTATCTGGACTTTTAGGTATTGGTGGTGGTGCTATCATAATACCTTTATTGATTTTTTTGGGTTATGACGCTAAAAAAACAGCAATTACCGTTAGTTTTATGATACCATTTTCGACACTTTCTGCTTTTATAGCATATTCTTATCTCATTCATATAGACTGGATTTTATTAATCGTAGTCGCTGTTGCTTCTGCTCTTGGTGGAGTTTTGGGTAACCAAATTATGGTTTTTAAACTAAGTGTTCACCAAACTAAAAAAGTAATAGCTATATTGATATATATTATGGCAACAAAAATGTTGTATAATTTGATATAGGATTACAAATGACAAAGCAAGATAATATAAAAATAGCCCTTCTACTAGGTCATATTGCAGCACTTAAAGACCACGATACTAGTGAACACAATACTAGAGTGGCTTATCTATCTTGCTTATTCGGTGAAAAACTAAACTTAAATAGGCCTACTTTACAAGCTCTTATGAAGGGAGCATTCCTTCATGATATAGGTAAAATTGGAATTCCTGATGCCATACTGCTAAAAAACGGAAAATTAAACAAAAGTGAGTGGGAAATCATGAAATCTCACACAACTTTAGGAGCCGAGTTAGTTCAAGATATAAAATGGTTTGATGATGCAAGAGACGTAATACTTCATCATCACGAAAAATTTGATGGCACTGGCTATCCTGACGGATTAAAAGGAGATGAAATTCCTCTACATGTAAGAGCCTTTAGTGTCATAGATGTATTTGATGCTTTGATTGCTCATAGACCATACAAAAAAGAATTCTCTTTAGAAAAAGCGAAACAAATCATACAAAAAGATTCAAATTCTCATTTTGATCCAAATTTAATAAAAGAATTTTTACCTCTTTGTAATAGTTTTTATAATATATCAAAAAATTATACTCATGATGAACTAAAAGAAAAATTGGTTAAAAAAAGAGAGAAAATCTTTGGATAACTTTTGTCATGCATTGGAAAAAGATGAAATATTAAATGAAAAAAATACAGATTTTCCATTGTATAAATTGTATATATATGGAAGTAAATTAGAATGCTTAAAAATCTCTAAACGTATTATGTGCAGTATAAAACACCTTCCTATAAGAGTAAAAGTTCACTATATATACGATACAAAAGAAGCGATCGAAAAAGGCATAGCAAAAGATCCCTCTGTAATGCTTGGTGGAGACATTATAATAGAGGGATTGATTAGCGCTGAAGAAATAGAAAAAATATTTTTATCTTTATTACAATTTGGTTTAATTAAGCGCTAAGTATTTTTTACAATATGAATTTACCAAATAATTTATCTTCATTCACTCATAATATTTACAAACTTCTTGCTATTTTTAATACTTTGAAAATTTAAATTTCAACCAACTTTCCAATTTGATGGAAAATTTTCATCTAAAGTATCTTTTTTTATAAGCTCAATAAATTTTAAAACTTCTTGTTTTATTAGCAAATAAACCTCTTTTTTCTTTTCATATTTTTCTTTTTCACTTCCTTGAAATAAACTAGGGTCCTCGAAACTCCAATGCAATCGATTAGTTATACCTGGGAAGATTGGACATCTTTGTGCATTACCTTCATCGCATACAGCAATAACATAATTAAAAAGTTTTCCTTGTTTAAAAAAACCAAATACTAAATCAGAACTATTATGAGAAATATCTATATTTTCCTCTTCCATTAGCACTCTAACCACTAATGGGTTTATAGGTGCCAATTCAAATCCTGCACTTTCTACATGAAATAAATCTTCACTATATTTTTTTAATAAAGTCTCTGCCATTTGGCTTCTTGAATTATTATGAATACATACAAACAATACCTTTTTTAACATAATTTTACTCCTTGTGTATTTTTCTATTTTCTATAAAATCAAATAAATAATCAACTAAATCTTTCAACAATACAAATTATTAAAAGTTCTATAATTCAAAAAATATACCTACAATCTTTACATGTAAAATGCTTTTAGAATCATAGCTTTGGTTAAACTAAAATCTTTTCTAAGCTACATTGTAAAGTATTTACATAGCTTTGATGTCATATATTTTTTATTTTAGGAAAGTATAGAGCATAATTATTTCAATATATCTAGATATCTTGAAATATTATCATTTTAATGTTATACTTTTAAAATATATAAAAATAGATTAAAAGAAAGTACATGGAAAATATTTTAATAGATTATATACAACAATATGGTTTTGTTTCACTTTTTGCTTCACTAATAGTAGGAGTGATAACTTCTTTAGCTCCATGCTCTATTGTTACACTTCCTCTTTTAACAGGAAGTGCAATAACTTTGAGTGAAGATTTATCTCCAAAAGAAAAGAAAAAATTTATCTATAAATTTTCTTTTTTATTTGTATTTGGTTTAATCATCAGTTTTTCTATACTCATGCTACTTGTATCTAAAGTAGGGTTAATGCTTAGTGTTGCTCCAATTTGGGCGTATATACTAGCAAGCTTAGCAACACTTTTAGTTGCTTTTTATGCACTTGGTTATTTTGGTAGTATTGATAAACAAAAGGTGACAGATAAGTTTATAAAGTTTAAGCTTTATGGTGCAATTATCATCGGCTTGATATTTGGTCTTGTTAGCTCACCTTGTGCAACAGCTCCTTTGATAGCTATCATTACAGTTGCTGAAAACTCTGGATGGATATATTCTTACCTTTTAGTATTGGCTTTTGCGATTGGTCATGCTAGTTTATTGTTGCTTGCAGGAATTTCCATAGGTTTTGCACAAAATATTGCTAGTTCTGCTCTATTAAACAAAATTAGCAAATTTGTAAATGTATTTTTTATTGTTACGCTATTTATTATTAGCGGATATTTTGCTTATAAAGCATATCTTTTATTTTAAGGAATATCATGAAGAAACTTTTTATTTTGATTGCACTGTTGATTGCAACTTTTAATCTTATTGCAGCCGAACCAACGCTTAAGGCAACTCCTTTTTCTCAAATAAAAATTGGAAACGGTAAAGCTTTAATGTTAGAATTTGGCTCAACTAGTTGCCACTCTTGTGTTGAAATGGGTAAAATTTTATATAAGATAAAATCATAATACCCAAAAAGCAACATACATTTTGTAGATATCTACAAAGACATGAAAGCTGCACAAGGATTTGGTATTAGGATGATTCCTACTCAAGTTTTTCTTGATGAAGAGGGAAATTATATAGGAAATCATGTAGGACTAATAGAACAAAAGGAACTAATTAGTACTCTTAAAAAACTAAAAATATTATAGGTAAGATTAGTGAAAGAACATGAAAACAATGACAAAGGGAATTACAAATTTTCATACCATTATGTAATCATATTATAAAAACTTCGATAAAAAAATTTAATCAATCAAAAATAGCTACATGTAGAACTATTTTAAATATATCAAATTGCTAATTGATAAAAACAAACATTATTTATACTACATAAAAACACAAAAATTAGCTTCTTAGCAATAATTTTGATCAATAATTTAATTTTACTTCTTTTAGATTATTGGACATCTAACAAAATGATTATCTCCTATATCTACTAATTCAGGATGAATTAGTGCACATTTGTCATTTTTATATTGACATCTATTTTCAAAGAAACACCCTTTTGGTAAATCAATGGGACTTTGTATCTCTCCTGTCTTCAACACACTCTCAGTAGCCAAAGGAGTATGAATATCAGGTACAGTAGAAAAAAGCATTTTTGTGTATGGATGTTTTGGGTTTTTAAATAATTCTTTTTTACTAGCATATTCTACTATTTCACCAAGATACATAACTGCAATGTAATCACTAATATGCTTTACAACGCTTATGTCATGAGTTATAAAAAGCATTGTGGATTTATATTTTTTTTGTAAATCCATCATTAGGTTTAGAATTTGAGCTTGAATTGATACATCAAGTGCAGAAATTGGTTCATCTGCAAGTATTAATTCTGGTTTTAAAATCATAGCCCTTGCTATTGCTATTCTTTGTCTTTGTCCTCCCGAAAACTGATGCGGATACCTTTCAAGATAACTATAATCTATTCCTACATCTTTACATAATGATAATATGGCTTCCTGTCTATCTTTTTTATTCATATTAGTATGAATTTTTAATGGCTGTTCCAATATAGTTTTTATTTTTTTTCTTGGATTTAGTGATGAGTATGGATCTTGAAAAATCATCTGTATATCTTTTTGAATATCTCCTCTTTCATCTGGAGCTAATTTTGCTATATCTTTTTCCTTGAACAATACTTTACCTTGCGTAGCTTGATAAAGGCCTAATATAACTTTTCCTACTGTAGTTTTTCCACATCCACTTTCACCTACTAAAGATAGTGTTTTTCCTTTATAAATATTAAAATTAACTTTATTTAATGCATGTAAATCTTTTTTTTCAAAAGTACCAACTTTAACACTAAAAATTTTTTCTACATCCCTTACTTCTAATAATTTTACTTCACTTTGTGGCAAAATACAATCCTTTTATCAATCTTTTGCATTTGTGGATAAGTATCACACTGTTCATCTGCAAACTCACACCTATCTTTAAAATAACAACCTTTTGGCAAATTCAAAAGTGAAGGCATAATACCTGGAATTTGATACAACCTTTCTTTATCATCATTAAGCTTTGGTAAACACTCAATTAGACCTTTTGTATATGGATGCAAAGGATTAAAAATAACATCTTCTTTTTTCCCATACTCTACAATTCTACCAGCATACATAACAGCTATTTTATCACAAAGTTGAGATACAACAGCAATATCATGGGTTATAAGGATTAGAGCTGAATGGAACTCTTTACTTAACTTTTTCATCAGATATAATATTTGAGCTTGTATTGTAACATCTAAAGCTGTTGTTGGCTCGTCCGCTATTAATAATTTAGGATTATTCAAAAGTGCCATAGCTATTACAACTCTCTGTTTCATTCCTCCAGAAAGTTGATGAGGATAACTTTTCATTCTTTTCTCTGCAGCAGGCAATCCAACAGTTTTTAAAATTTCAACACAAGTATTATAAGCATCTTTTTTTGTAACATTTTTATTGTGATAAAGTATAGCCTCCATTAATTGTTTTCCAATGGTAACTACGGGATTTAATGATGTTTGAGGATCTTGAAAAATCATAGCTATTTCATC
The DNA here is from genome assembly GCF_054408545.1 of Sulfurospirillum sp. 1307. Classification (NCBI taxonomy): domain Bacteria; kingdom Pseudomonadati; phylum Campylobacterota; class Epsilonproteobacteria; order Campylobacterales; family Sulfurospirillaceae; genus Sulfurospirillum; species Sulfurospirillum sp. 1307. Next base: position 2,244,736 of record NZ_CP176011.1, read on the forward strand.
TCCTCGTATCTGCTCCAATTCATCTTGGGTTAATTCTACTAGATTCTTGCCATCAAAGATTATATCACCATCTACAATCTTACCAGGAGGATCAATTAATCCAAGTATAGAAAACCCAGTAATAGACTTCCCAGCTCCACTTTCACCAACAATACCTAAAATTTCTCCTTTTTCTATCGAGAAACTTGTTCCATCTACTGACTTAACTACCCCATTTCTTGTAAAAAAATGTGTCTTTAAATTTCTTACTTCTAATAAAGCCATCCTTTGCCTACCTTTTTAACCTAGGATTCATAATATCTCTCATCCTGTCACCTATAAGATTTATAGATATAATCAAAATCATCAATAAAATCCCAGGGAATACAGATGCCCACCAATAACCACTAAAAAGAACCTGGTAACCATTAGAAATTAAAGAACCTAATGATGGTTCAGTTATAGGTACACCTAAGCCTAAAAAGCTCAAAGTAGCTTCCAAAATAATAGCGTTTGCTATTCTAACAGTAGCTATTACGATAATTGGTGCCATAGTATTTGGCATAATTTCTCCAAAAATTATCCAAAAATTGCTCATTCCTAGTGCTTTTGCAGATTGGGCATAATCTTTTTCTTTTTCAGACAAAACTACACCCCTAGCAGTTCTTGCATAATAGACCCAATTTACAATAGTAATAGCAATTACAATTTTTCCTATACCTTCACCCCACAATGCCATGATTATAAGAGCTATTAGTATTGCTGGAAAAGAAAGTTGTATATCAGCAATTCTCATAATGATACTGTCTACCCAACCACCATAGTATCCAGAAATAAGTCCTAATGTATAGCCTATCATCACAGACAATAATGTACTTGCTATTCCTACATATAAAGAAATTCTCAAACCATATATCATTGCAGAAAAAATATCTCTTCCTTGCTCATCAGTTCCCAACCAAAAATTATTATTTGGGGGTTGAAAACTATTTTCCAAAAAGAGCTGTGTTAAATCATAGGGATTTTGATATGAAAACAAAGAAGGAAATAGAGCAAATATAGATAAAAATATAAATATTATCAAACCAGATACTGCTAGTTTATCTTCAAAAAATTCTACAACGAGTTCACTTTTAAAAATTTTCATGTTATACCCTCACCCTAGGATCGATAAAAGTATACAGCACATCTACAATAAAATTTATAGCAACAAATATAAAAGATATAACCAACAAATAAGCTACTACTATAGGTCGATCTAAATTTTGTATAGAGTCAATTATTAATTTACCTGTCCCAGGCCATGCAAAAATAGTTTCTGTAACAATTGTAAAAGCAACTAACTGCCCAAACTGTATACCAATAACTGTAATTAATGGGATTAGAGAATTTTTTAATGCGTGGTAATATACAATCACTCTTCTAGGAACCCCTTTAGCAGCTGCTAATTTTATATAATCTTGCATCATTACTTCCATCATACCAGTTCGTGTTAACCTTAAGATAAGTGCGAGTTGAAAAAATGACAATGTCAATACCGGCATAATTAAATGTTTTATACCATCCCATGTAAAAGCACTAGTAAAAAGGTAAACTTCACCTCTTCCTGAACTAGGTAAGACACCTAAGATAACAGAAAAAATCAATACAAGCACCATACCAGTCCAAAAAACAGGTACCGATATACCACTTAATGATAAAAACATTATGAGCCTACTATACCATGCTTTTGGTTTAATAGAAGATATAACGCCTAGAGGAATACCAAACAGTATAGAAAAAAGCATAGCTAAAACGGAAAGCTCTAATGTAGCAGGTAGTCTTTCAAAAACTACATCAAGGGCTGGTTGCCCATAAACAAAAGAATTACCCAAGTCACCTTCTGATACTTTAATCAAAAAAGCTTCATACTGTTTTATAAAAGATTTATCTATACCTAAAGCGTGCCTCATTTCAATGACATCTTGTTGGGTTGCATCAGGTGGCAGTAGAAGCTGAACAGGATCTCCTGCTTTAAACATTATAAAAAACACTATGAAACTTATAACAAACATAACTATAACGGAGTGAAATAATCTATTTAAGATATATTTTAACATCTTCTTCCCTTGAAAGTTCACCTCCAAAAGGAGGTGAAAAAACTTATTTTATATCAAAAGCCCAAATTCTACTGTCTGTTCTTGGTGCAAATTTGATTTTTTTACTACTTGCATATATATCAACTTGATAATGCAAAGGAATAATACTTTGATCGTCTACTATTGCAATTTTTTGAGCTTTTTGCATCTGTTTAACACGAGATTTTGGATCCATATTTGCATCACTTTCTTCTATAAGCTTATCAACTTCAGGGTTAGAATATTTACCGTTGTTATATCTTCCATATCCTTTTTCGTCATCTTTTGAATGAACAACGCCATCTAACATTGAACTTCCATCACCATCACTACTAGCCCATCCTATAAGGAAAAAGCTTGTTTGTTGCTTAGCTGTTTTAGGGAAGAAAGATGATTTTGGAACAGCACTTACTTTTACTTTAATTCCTATTTTTGCTAAAGAAGAAGCAATTGCCTGAGCTATTTGAGCATCATTTATGTATCTATTATTAGGAGCATCGAGTGTAACGGTAAAACCATTTGGATAACCTGCTTCAGCTAATAATTTTTTAGCTTTAGCTGGATCATACTTAAATCTCTTAATAGAAGGATCATATCCTACAACAACACTTGGATGGAACTGAGACGCAGGCTCTGCAAATCCTTTCATTATGTGTTTTATAATAGCATCTTCATTTATTCCATAATATATTGCTCTTCTTACTCTTACATCCATAAATGGATTTTTACCATCTGATGTTTTAACATATGGTGATTTATCTCTAAATTGATCCATTTGTAAATATATTAATCTTAAACCAGGTTTCACAAAGGTATTTAATTTAGAATTACCTTTTATTCTATTTACGTCAACTACAGGAACTCTATTAATCAAATCAACTTCGCCACTCAAAATTGCTGCAGTTCTAGTAGCATTATTAGATAGTACTCTAAAAACAACATCATCAAAATTTGGTTTTCCTGCCCAATAGTTTTGATTTGCTTTTAGTTTTATTTGATCGCCTTTTCTCCATAAATCTAACTTATAAGGACCTGTTCCAATTGGATTTAATCCTATCCAATCATCATTTTTATTTTCAACTGTTTCTTTATCTAATATATTAACATAAGTCAATTTCCTTAGAAATACTGGAAAGGCTTTTTTTGTAGTAAACTTAACTGTAAAATCATCGACTTTTTCAACATTCTCTATCATCGATACTTTACCTTTAAAACCAGATTTTTTCCAGTTTTTAATCCTGTCAAAAGAAAATACAACATCATCTGCAGTAAATGCATTCCCATTATGAAATTTTACACCCTTTCTTAACTTCATAATCCAAACTGTTGGTTCAGGATTACTCCATGATTCTGCTAAACTAGGGTGAACTTTAATATTCTCATCAAATCTTACTAATGTGTCAAATATATTTGACAAAATACTATTCGTTGCTGTTTCGTTAAAAAACTGCGGGTCCATAGAATAAGCACCGGATGCTAAACCAATCTTTAAAGTTTTAGCAACACCCATTGTACCAAGTAGTGCCAATGTAGCTATTGCAACTGTAAATTTTTTTTTCATACCTTCTCCTTTAGGTTTATTTATACTCTTATAATCTAAAGATAAACAATCTATAGAACCTCATTTACTCAAATATCCCCAACTTTAAAATTATTTATTTAATAATTTACTCATAAATAAAACAAATATTTTTATTCTATAAATAAGTGATTCTTTGTATATAAATTCCTTCTTAGTATGACTATAGTTACCTACTGCACCCATTCCATCAATTGTCGGAATACCCATTGCACTTAAAAAATTGCCATCAGAACCACCACCTGTTGACATTTCTTCACATTTTATTCCTAGGTCATTTGAAGTATCTATATATAATTTTGCTATTTGTTGACTCTTTGAACTCTTTTCCAAAGGAGGTCTATTTAATTCTAAATTATATTTAACCTCAGCACCAACTGAATTTTTAGAATTTAAAATATTTTCTATATCATCAAAAAGTTTTTCTTTTTGATTCATAGTTAAGAATCTAATATCAACCAATATCTTTGTATTTGCAGGAACTACATTTCTAGCCACGCCACCATCAATCTGATTACAACCAACTATAATACCACTATCATAATCATTAAGTGCTTCTAGTTTTGATATTATTTCACAAGCAGCAAGTATAGAGTTTATTCCTTCCCAAGGTTCAACTCCAGAGTGAGCAGGTTTTCCTATAATCTCAATATCTAAAGTAGCAATACCTTTTCTCTGTGTTACAATTCTAGTGCCTGGCCTGCCTGGTTCAAAAACAAATCCAGCTAAAGCACCTATAAACTCTTTTTCAATAATTTCTTGAGAATCTAAAGATCCTACCTCTTCATCAGAATTAAACAATATCTTAAATGGTAATTCAATATCAGGATATAATTCTTTTAAAATATAGCAAGAATACATTACAACTATAAGACCTGATTTCATATCATTAGTCCCTGGACCTTTTAGAAGACCATCAACTTCTTTTAAACTTTTAAAATCACTTTTAGGGGAATGTACTGTATCAAAATGTCCTATTAATGCATAGAAATTTTCCTTCTTTTCTTTTCCATACATCAAATGTGGTCTAGCTTTTTTACTAGAATATACAGTTTCTAATGGAATATTAAGACTAAAAGAAATCTCCAACAATTTATTCATCACCATATTAATACCATCTAAGTTAGATGTAAAACTGTTTATATTAACAATATTTTCAAAATTTTTATATATTTCCGATGACTTATCATTTAATATAAGGTCTATCTTATCTGTCATTTGTTTATTCCTTATTGTACATAAGATTGATTATTACCAATGGTTTATAAATTAGAGCTTAATACAATAGTAAAATAAAACTATTTTGAAATAAAGTTACTTTTTTACGTTATAATGTCTCAATACAAAATTTCATAGGAGAAATACATGTCTAGGACTATTCAAAAAGTTGCAATAACAGGCGGAACACACGGAAATGAACTTACAGGGGTGTACCTTGTTAATAAATTTAAAGAAAATCCACAAATAATAAAACGAAATAGTTTTGAAACAATATGTATGCATACTAATGTAGGTGCAATGAAAAAATGTACTAGATATGTAGATATAGATTTAAATAGAACGTTTATAACAAAAGACTTAAATGACCCTTCAAAATATTTGTACGAAGAAATATTAGCAAAAAATATTAATGAAAAACTTGGACCAAAAGGGGCAAAAAAAACTAATGTAGATTTTATTGTAGATTTACACTCTACAACTTCCGATATGGGTTTATCAATTGTTATTGATAACAATAATCCATTAACTTGGCAAGTGGCTGCACACTTAAAAGAGATGGTTCCCAATTTGAAAATTTTTAGATGGGAAGGAGATACAAATGAAGTATCTTTTTTAAACTCTATTACAAAAGATGGCTTTGCTATCGAAGTAGGCCCTATACCTCAAGGTGTTTTAAGAGCGGATTTGTTTTTTGAAACAGAAAAACTAATTGGACATATACTTGATTATTTTGAAAACTTAAATACAAACAAAATAACTACAAAATATAAAGAGATAGAAATTTATGACTATGTAAAATTAGTTGATTTTCCAAGAGGAGAAAATGGGGATTTAAATGCAACTGTTCATCCAAATCTACAAGATAATGGGTATTATAAGCTTAGAAAAGGAGATCCACTTTTTATAACATTGGATGGAAAAATTATACAATACTTAGAAGAAAAAGACCTATATGCATTGTTTATCAATGAAGCAGCATATTATGAAAAAGGCTTCGCAATGTGTTTAACTGAAAAAAAGATAATAAATATCTAAAGAATTTTACTCTATTAAAATAATATTGAATACGTTAACTAATTTAAAGCGTATTCAATATACAATATACATCTATATATCTTGATATATTAAATATTTTATGCTATACTTCGTTGAAAAAAACAAAGGCAATCTATGTGGAAACAACTGGTTGACTACCTCACAGTTGATATTTTGGGCTTAGAGGGGCATTTAAATGAAGCTATAAATTTCTTTATTTATGATGTTGGAAAAATTTGGTTTTTATTGATTACTATTATTTTTGTAGTTTCATACCTAAGAACTCATTTTAACACTGAGTATGTAAGAGCTCACTTACAAGGTAAATCTCAGTTTTATGGAAATGTTTTAGCAGCACTCTTTGGGATAATTACTCCTTTTTGTAGTTGTAGTGCAATTCCTCTTTTTTTAGGATTTATTCAAGCTAGAATTCCTCTTGGGGTTACATTTTCATTTCTTATAAGCTCACCTATGAACAATGAAATTGCGATTGCTCTTTTATTTGGACTTTTTGGCTGGAAAATCACAGCTATTTACATCGGATTTGGACTTATTGTAGCGATATTTGGAGGATTTTTCATCGGAAAGCTAAATTTAGAAAAATATATCTTGCTAGATGTAAAGCCAATGGAAGGTGAACTTGAAGAAGTTAAAATCAAAATGACATTTAAGCAAAGAGTGAAAGAAGCATGGGATTATACAGCTGATATATTTAAAAAGATTTATATTTATGTTATGATAGGGGTTGGAATTGGGGCTTTTATACATGGCTATATACCAGCTGATTTTATTGCTAAATATGCCGGGGGAGATAATCCTTTTGCTGTTTTAATCGCAGTTTTGATGGGAATACCAATGTATTCAAATGCTGCTGGTGTTATGCCGTTAGTTGAAGTGTTAACAGGAAAAGGAATGCTTTTAGGAACTGCTCTTAGTTTTATGATGGCAGTAACTGCTCTTAGTCTTCCTGAAGCTATGATATTAAAAAAGATTCTACATGTAAAGCTAATAGGAGCATTTTTTGGAATAGTTGGTGCTGGTATTATAGGTGTTGGCTATCTTTTTAATGCTATTTTATAAAAAAAGGAGATTTATAGGTGAAAATAGAAATACTAGGAACGGGATGTTCTAAATGTAAAGCACTTGAAGAAGCTACAAAACAAGCAGTTGCAAAAATTGGTGGATTTCATACAGTAGAAAAAGTTGAAGATATTATGAAAATCATGGAGTATGGAGTTGTAAGCACTCCAGGACTTGTTGTTGATGGTGTTGTTAAAAGTACAGGAAAACTTTTAAGCGTTGATGAAATAGTTAAAATCTTACAAAATTAAAACCCAATATAACCCGAACTAGTAAAATAAACTAGTTTAGGTTATATGGACTTATCTCATCATTTAATTTAAGCCATCCTTTTACGATTCTGTAAATATTCCAAATCATAGAAATCAAAAGAATAAACCAACCAATACCTATAAAAATCGTTAAAACTCCTACAAAACTAAGCGCAAAAGTCACCCAAAAAGTATTGATTTGCCACCTAAAGTGATCTTCAAGCCACTCTATTTTGCTATCGCCTTTTTTAACATAAGCTATTATCACACCGATAAGATAAGTTATCCCAAAAAAATATGACAATGCATAAAGCAAATAAACAACAAAAATAACTTTTTTAGTTGATTCTATCTTTTTTTCTTCCAAATACTGCATAAATAACCTTTGTAACATCGTTATAATGAAAATTATACTAAAATAATACCAAAAGGAGAACTTTGAAAACAGAAAATAAAATAATATTTTACATACTACTGGTTTTTGCAATGCTAGGCTGGGGTTCGTCTTGGGTAAATGTAAAGGTTTTAAGCTCATACATAAATGAATATCAAATGATGTTTTTACGATTTGGAATAACTGCAATTAGTATGCTCCCAGTAATCATCTTTTTAAAAAAATCATTTAAGATAGATAAAAAAACTGCCTTTATTGCACTTATAGCTGCAATTGCTAACATACTTTATATGAAATTCTTTTTTCTAGGTACAAAACTAGGGAGTGCTGGACTTGGAGGAGCTTTAGTAACAACTTTGGTTCCAATCAATACTTTTTTAATAATGGCTTTGTTTTTTGGTAAAAAAATAAAAAATATTGATTTTTTTGCTCTTATACTTGGTGGATTTGGAGTTATGATGATGCTTGGAATTTGGAGTATGCCAAGTTCTATGATTCTTACAAAATATAATTTTTATTTCATATTAGCTTCCATATTTTGGCCAATACTTACAATCATAAGTTCAAAAAACACTCTAGTTTCACCTATCGTATTTGTTTTTTACATGTACACTTTAACAACTATCTTATCTTTTATATTTTTCATTGATATCTCATTTGTTAAAAACATACAATATGATAATCTGTTTTTATTAAATATCTTGCTAATTTCCATAGGAGGAACCACTTTTGCAACCTCTATATACTTTATAGGTATAGAAAAACTTGGCACCAATGAAGTTAGCTCTTTTATCTTTTTAGTACCATTTTTTGCTATTGCACTAAGTGCTATCTTTTTAAAAGAAAACATAGGTTTACATGTAGTAATTGGAACAATTATGACTGTTATCGCCGTTTCAATATTAAACAATATCAAATTTGATATAATAACTACTATAAAAAAATCAAAATAATCTTCTGTACAAAGTACTAGCTTTAGCAAGAGGAATTTTTAATGGGCTTTGCTCATTAAAAAGGAGAAATTAAGATGAAATTAACGCACCTAGATGAAAAAGATAGACCAAAGATGGTAGATGTATCAGACAAAGCAGATACCTTTAGAGTAGCAGTAGCTAGTGGAATTATAAAAATGAGTTCTGATGCATACTCTATGATAACAAATCAAAAAACAAAAAAAGGTCCTGTAATTCAAACAGCAGTAATCGCTGCTATTATGGGGACTAAAAAAACTAGTGATTTAATCCCAATGTGTCATCCTTTGATGCTAACTAGTGTCAATGTAGATGTAGAAGAATTACCAGAGCTTCCTGGATTTAAACTTTTTGTAACTGCAAAACTAAAAGGCCAAACTGGTGTTGAAATGGAAGCTTTAACTGGAGTTAGTATTGGCTTGTTAACCATATATGATATGGCAAAAGCAATTGACAAGTCAATGGTTATCTCAAATGTCCAGTTAGAATCAAAAAGTGGAGGCAAGAGTGGAGAATTCAAAAGAGAAGCTTAAACTTGATTACCCTTGCAATTGGGAATACAAAGCGATTTGTGAATCACACCATGACATAAGCCAAATAGCATCTGATGTGCTAGATAAAAAAGAGCACACCATAAAACAATCAAACAACTCAAAAGGTGGCAAATACACTAGTCACACTATCACAACACTAGTAAATAGTGATGATGAAAGAAAAGCTATCTATGAAGAGTTAAAAAAACACAAATCTATAAAATTTGTACTATAAGGAAATAAAATGAAATCTTTACAAAATATATTTAGTGCCTCGCTAGAAGAAAATAAAAACAACAAAAATCTATCAGCCATAATTCATGAGTTAACTTTTGAACTATCCAAAAAAAGAATTCAGAGATTAAAAGATGATGCAAATATACAAAATAGACTTGGAGAGCTTTTTGAAGTATATATGCGTTCACTAAATAGTGCAAATCTTGAAACAAAAGAAAATATAGAAGCTATTATCTCAGGTCTTATAAAAGCTGCAAATCATGATAAAGAAGAATTTTTATATAAAACAATTTACGAAAAAGAACAACTTGAAAAATATATAGAAGAGCAAAAAAGTAGTATTAGACACAATATCTTAAATACATTTAATATACTAGAATCACACATCCAAAATATGGAAAATACAAATTCTGATATTTCACTTCAAGCACTAAGTGATACTAAATTAAAAAGTATAGAAATGCTAGGAATTCTAAGAGAAACTGCAAGTGAAGCACTTTTAACAACTCTTGAAAAAGCTGTTGATATAGAAGATACAGCCTTTGAAATAACAAAAAACATAACATATCAAGCGATAAATGAAGGTGATTTTTTAAAGAAAAGATTTTTAGATATTTCAAAAAACATCATAGAAGTTGCAATTGAAATTGCAGACAATGACCAAGCAAACGCAAAAGAGTTACTAAGTGGTGTAATCCATGGTACAAAAGAGGGTATGGCAAAGGCAATAGACAAATTTAAAAATGACCTTAAATTTGCACCAGAAGAGATTGAAGACCTTAGCAATAAAAATCTATCTAACATAAAAAAAGAGCTAATAAGAGTTGAAGATGATTTTATAAGCCTATTAGAAGAGTTAAAAAACATAAGTGATGGTATATCAAAAGAGATTATATCTAATATTCTTGATGAAGAGCTCAACAGCTCTTTAGCAAAAATCAAAAGAGTAACTGCTGAAACAAGCGAAACTATTAGCCAAAAAATAGAAGAGCTAAAAAATAATTCTGCCTATTTAGACAATGATTTTATTAAAAAAGCTGAGAAAAAAATAGAAGAATTAGAAAAAATAGCAGAAGAAAAAGTAGAATCAATTAAAAATAGTGAAGCAACTAAAAAAGCAGCAAAAGAGGCAAAAAGAGTTGGTGAACATGCATGGAAACTAGCAAAAAATGCCCTTAAAAGTGCCCAAGATGCAATCAAAAAATAAATTTACAACATTTTGTGAGATATTATCATGCTAAGAAAAACAACTTCTTTTATAATGCTTTTTTCATTTGTTATTATGGTTGTAAGTGGTGTTGCTGAGTTTATATCACCTTTTGGAAGACTTGCAATGATGATAAAATGGAAAATGCTTGGTATTGATAAAATGCAGTGGCAAGCGCTTCATCTATCTTTTATGGTAGTTTTTACAATAGCTGGATTAATTCATATCTGGCTAAATATAAAACCTATAAAGGCATACCTTAAAAACAAAGCAAGAAAAATGGTATTTTTTACAAAAGAAATGTTTATAGCATTGGCAATAACTATCATATTATTTGTAGCAACTATAGAAAAGTTTGAACCTATAGAGCATTTTGTCAAATTAAACAAAAGTTTTAATAGTTATTGGATAGAACAGTTTAAAAAAGATAGGCTAAGATAATGATATAGAAACACAAAGTTTCTATATCATTTTATATTTTAATGAGCAACAAAAGTTGGAATATCCGTATGTTTTAAAATATATGGCGAACTACCACCAAGGAATAACTCTTTAACACCTTTTCTTCCATAAGCACCAGCAACAATTAAATCAGCACCAAATCTTTTTGCACTATTTAAAAGAGCTTCTCCAGGAATCAAAGTAGTTTTTATAATCTCATAAGTAGTTTCTATTCCATGAATTTTTAGATATTCTTGTAGTTTTTTAACTCTTGTAAGTTCTTTAGTTGTATAAGATTTTGTACTAACTATATGAACTTTTTTTGCATTTTTCATCACAGGAATTGCTTCAGTTATAGCTCTACTTGCCTGGGGGGAATTATTCCAACCAATTAAAACGTTATCCGTACTAAATTTTTCTAATTTTCTTGGGATAATCATAACAGGTTTTCCACTTTCCATAACAGCAGATTCAAAAGTAGCAGTTGGTTCACCCTTTGGAGGAGTAGCTGCTATTACCATATCACAAAATTTTGAATGATCTGTTACAAGTTGACTTCTAAGACCAGAAACAACATTTAAACAAGCTGTTGTTTTACCTTCGATCGGAGTACAAGTCATTTCAATCCCTAAATCAACCGCACACTGCTTTAAAATTTCTTGGTCTTTTTTATCATCATTTTTTAAATTTTCTAAATAAATTTTTTCCAATCTTTTCAAAATGTCATCAGATACTCCCATACCTTGAGGTATTGCTCGTGCAACATTTGCTTGAGAAACCAGTATCTCTATGTGTGTATTAAAATACTTTGCAACTAACAAGGCTCCATAAACTCTGCCTCGCAACTCATCATCTCCACCACCAACTGGAAAAAACAATTTCTTTGGTATCATTAGATATCCTTTATATAATTAAAATTATGTTTACTATATTACTATTTCACTAAAAAAGTTATTAAATTTTTTACAACTTTCTCTCGCCTCTTCTAAACTTACAAGTTTGAACCTTATCTTATCTCCTTGCTTTGCTTGAGCTAACTTAAAACAATCAACCCTTATGACTGAACCGATTTTTGGATAACCTCCTATAGTTTGCCTCTCTTTTAGTAAAACTATTGGCTCTCCATGAGCTGGGATTTGAACTGCACCAAAAGCAATCCCTTCAGAGATAATACCATTACATGTAGAAGTTATTTTTTCACCACTTAATCTAAAACCCATCCTGTCATTTTGACTTGTAACTTCATAAGTACTATTAAAAAACTTTTCTCGCTCTTTTTCTTCAAACTTATCCCACTGATAAGCACTAACCATTCTAAGCTCTATTACTTTATCAAATTTTAATCTATATTTTTCTTTTAAAACAATATTATAGTTTTGTTTACATGTAGAAAATTTTAAAAAATCTTTTGGCTTAATTACTCTTCCACCAATTCCCTCTTTTATACTTACTGAGCTACTATTGAACTCTTTTTCTACTTCAAATCCACCCTTAACACCAAGATACACTCTAGCTCCACTTGTTGCAAAGCCAATGGTTAAAACATCTCCATCTTTTAGCGCATGAGTCTTATACATTTCAACTTTTTTATTATTTACACTAACATCAACACTTGCACCAGTTAAAGCAAAGTGAGTATTACCTTTGCATTTTAGTTTCACTCCACCAAAAACAATCTCTAAAGCATTTGTTCCATAATCGTTTTGCAATATTTGATTTAATAAATTAAAAGAGTATTCATCTAAAACACCAGCTTCACTAACTCCAATCTCATTTAACCCAAATCTCCCTAAGTCTTGAATACTAGCTAGAATTCCACCATTTAGTACTTCAAAGCCACTCATAACTCACCACCTAAACTCAAAAACTCTTCTTTGTCAATAGATTTAAAAGTAACTTTATCTCCAACTTTGAAGTAAGAAAAACCATCATAACTTTTATCAAACATTTCAATTGGAGTTCTTCCTATGATATTCCATCCACCAGGGCTGACTCTAGGATAAACTGCTGTTTGAGTATCTGCAATGCCAACACTTCCTTTTGGGACTTTTGCTCTTGGATTTGCTAATCTTGGAGTTGCAATTAGTTTATCAACTTCACCCATATAAGGAAATCCGGGGGCAAAACCAATAGCATATACAAAATACTCTTTTTTAGTATGGATTTGTATAATTTCTTCAATACTCAAGCCTTTTTGCTTTGACATATCTTCCAAATCCAATCCAACCTCAATCCCATAATAAACAGGTAAAGTTATATTTCTTGATTCAATAATCTCTTGTGAGCTATTTTCAAGTTCTTTTAAAATCAGCTCTTTTATCTCATCAAAACTATATTTTATAAAATCATATTTAATTAACAAAGAAGTATAAGAAGGAATCAATTCTACAAACATATCAAGCTTTTTTAGAGTAAAAAAAGCTCCTCTAACACTACTTGCAACATCTTCACCAATTTTATCTCCAAAATAAATTATAAGAGAATCAACCGAAGCTACTTCAAACCTCATCGATATACTCCCTTAGAGCCTTAACAAAAGCAACAGCTTCTTTGTTGTCTCCATGAACACACATACTATCAGCTCTCAACTCAATCTCACTTCCATCTATGCTTATTAGTTTTCCCTCTTTTTTGAGTAAATTAATCCTATCTAAGACTACATGTAAATCATGGATAACTGCGCCTTCTTGAGTTCTTGGTACTAATAATCCTTCATTTGTATAAGCTCTATCCGCAAAGACTTCATAAATAAGCCCAATTCCAAACTCTTTAGCCAATTTTTCATAATAACTATTCTTAGTAGTTGATAAAATCATGAGTTTTAAACTATTATCAATCTTACTAATTGCACTCATAATCGCTTTTAAAACAACTTCATCTCTCATCATATCATTATAGAGTGCTCCATGAGGTTTTACGTACTCTACTTTTGTCCCCAAAGATTTACAAACACCGCTAAGTGCTCCTATTTGATATATCACAAATGCTTCAATCTCTTCAAAGCTACACTTTAAACTTCTTCTTCCAAAACCAACCAAATCAGGATATCCAGGATGTGCTCCAATTTGAACACCATTTTCTTTTAAAAGTTTAACTGTTTTTTGCATCACAAGTGGATCAGAAGCATGAAAACCACAAGCCACATTTGCCATATCAATAAGAGGTATGATTAATTCATCCTCTCCCATTTTCCAAGAACCAAAACTCTCGCCCAAATCACAATTCAATTTCATCTTCACTCCTCTAAGGGGTCAGGCCTAAACTTTAAACTTTTTATACTTTAGCCCTCTTTAAATCCTCTAAAATCTCTTTTTCTAATTCCCAATCTTTTCCATCAACACTTTTTACGCACTCTTTTTTTATACCATCAACCGAACCAAGTGATACAATATATCCAAGATACTCATCAACTTCTTCAAAAGTAGGAATCAAGTTTTTATCCAAACAAGCAATAAACCCATAAGCTCCCCAGTTAGAAACGCTAGCTAACATCAAGTAATCACACTCAACTTTACAAGGAACTAAAGTTAAATGTTCTTGTATATCTTCCTTGTAATTTCCCATGCCAACTTCATTTCCACCATCTCCAATTGAAAAAGTAGGAGCACTTTTTCTTCCCTCTTCAAATAACTCATCTACTCTAGCGGTGTAAGAAGATATATCCTGGCTTCTTGCATTTTCATACTTGCCATTGATATTTTTACCACATCTCTCAATACTTATATGAGCAATTGGTTTGTAAGTTTCTAATATTTCTTTATAATTTATCTCTTCTTTAATAGGCAGATATATGGTTTCAATCTCTTTAAAAAAATCCTTACAATACTCATCAGTAATTATGACTGATTTATATCCCAAAGCATTTAAAGCTTTAGCTAAAAAATAAGTTCCAACAGGGCCATCAGTCTCAGCAAAACCAGCCACCCAAAAACCAGTATATAAAAACACTGTCCCTTTTTCTAGGTTTAAAAAAGCATCTGCTGCCTCTTTTATATGCTCTTTTGGATGCAATTTTTGAAGAACATCCATCCCTCTATCAGAATATTTTAAAACTACTTCATCAACCAACATAATATTCGCTATCCCTCTTATCTCCCACAAACATATGACCTGGTTTGTGAGTTATAGCAAATGGTATCTTGATATCTCTAAGTGCATTTTGAGGGGTTACACCACAAGGCCAAAAAAGTGGAATTTCATCTTCATATATATCAACAAAGTCTCCATAATCAGGCTTGCTTAAATCTTTTATGCCAATCATTTCAGGATACCCCACTTGAATAGGACTTCCATGAGTTGCAGGATAGTGACTTGTTACAACACAAGCCTCAGCAACCAACTCTTTTTTAACAGGCCTCATAGAAACTACCATTTTACCCTTAAACATGTCATATGGATTTAAATCTATGTTTGTATTGTACATTGAAACATTTCTTTTTTGCTCCATATGTCTTAGTTTTATCCCCGCATCTACTAAAGCTTTTTCAAAAGTAAAACTACACCCGATAAGAAAAAATACCAAATCCTCATCATAGTACTCTTCTATACTCTTAACACTTTTGATGACTTTTCCATCTTTTATGATATTGTATTGAGGGATTTCATTTAACAAGTTTGCATCATCAGCCAAAACTTTTGTTTTATAACCACCTTTTATGATTTCTAAAACAGGGATTGCTTTGTTATTTAGCTTTGCAAACTCTTCAAATGATTTTGCATATTTACTTGGGAGTGCAACCATATTTGCTTGAACATGACCGTCACAATAACCAGAAGTTGGAGAGTTAAACTCTCCAAGTGCCACTTTTTTTCTAAACTCTTTAGGATTCATACTATCCCCTTAGATTATTTTTTATTTATTATACT
The DNA here is from genome assembly GCF_054408545.1 of Sulfurospirillum sp. 1307. Taxonomy (NCBI): domain Bacteria; kingdom Pseudomonadati; phylum Campylobacterota; class Epsilonproteobacteria; order Campylobacterales; family Sulfurospirillaceae; genus Sulfurospirillum; species Sulfurospirillum sp. 1307. Next base: position 2,260,647 of record NZ_CP176011.1, read on the forward strand.
ATTTTATCCAACCATTTTTGCAGGCAGATAAGTAGCAATCTGCGGAAATGCTGTTACTACTACTACAATTAAAATCATAATAATAAAAAATGGAAAAGTAGCTTTAAGAATATAACTAATTTTTTCACCAGAGATACTTTGAATTACAAAAAGAGAAAATCCAACAGGTGGGGTAATCTGAGAAAGTTCCACCATAAAAACAAGGAAAATCCCAAACCAAAGTGCGTCAAAACCAGCCATTGTTATGATTGGAAGTACGATTGGAAGTGTCATAACCACGATTGAAATCCCATCTAAAATCATACCTAAAACTATATACATAAGACCAATTACAAAAATCAATACATAAGGTGACAATCCTAGTCCAGCTATATACTCGCTAATCGCTCTTGCAATGCCTAAAAATCCAACAACTTGAGATAAAAATCCAGCTCCAGCTATGATGAAACTTATCATAACTGTTGTTTTTATCGCATTAAAAAGAGCTTCTTTAAAAATAGCATAATTAAAACTTTTAAAATATATTGCTAAAACAATAGCGCCCATAACACCAAGAGCTGCAGCTTCAGTTGGAGTTGCAAAACCTCCATAGATACTTCCTAAAACTAAAGTAATCAAAGAAAATATTGGAATCAACTCTTTTATAGATTCTATCTTTTGACGAATGCTAAATACCTCTTCTTGTTTAGGAACTACCTCTTTTTTCAAAAAAGCAACTATCATAATATAAAACGAGTAAGCACTAGCAAGCAATAATCCAGGAAAAATTCCACCAATAAATAACTTACCGATTGAAACATCACTAAGTACCCCATAGATGATCATAATCAAACTAGGAGGTATCAAAAATCCAAGAGTTCCACTTCCAGCCAAGCTTCCAAGAGCAAGTTTTTTACTATAACCTCTTTTTTTAAGCTCTTCTAGTGTAATTTTTCCAACTGTTGCAGTTGTAGCAGCTGAAGAGCCTGATACTGCAGCAAACAAAGAACAAGCTGCAACATTTACATGTAGAAGTCTTCCCGGGATTTTATTGAGCCATGGCATAAGACCATTTAAAAGTCTTGTTGAGATGGATGAACGATATAAAATCTCTCCCATTAGTATAAACATAGGAAGTGCAGCCAAACTCCAAGAGTTTAAAGAATCATACAAACTCCCAGCCAACAAATCTCCAGCTTTATCAAAGATTGAAATTGCAGGTGGAAGATTGTGTTTAAAAATGAGCATTCCAACAAGCCCTGTTAGCATAAGCGCTGAGCCAATCCAAATAGAGCTTAGAAGAAAAAAGAACATTATGCCAATCAATACAACAGATAATACTAAAGGATCAGCTATCATTACTTATCCTTTTAATAGTCCAAACTATAGATACCAATATAAAAATACCAAGTCCAATACTCATAGGGATTTGAGTAAGCCAAAGAGGAGTTTCAGAAACATTTTCACTTACCATTTCCATCTCTTTAGAATCCATCATAAATTTAAAAGAGTAATAAAGAGCAAAAATTAAAACACCACTGTTTAAAATCCCTGCAAAAAAATCTATTTTTTTTCTACCATTTTCACTGAGTTTTGAAGTAAGTATACTAATTCTTATATGGCCATCTTGGGAAAATGTATAGCCAAGCCCAAAAAAGACAGCAGCCAAATACAAGTATCCGCTATATTCATCAGCAAGCATTGTTGAATAATCAAAAAAAGAGCGTCCTATGATTTCAGTCATAATCAAGCCAACCAACATTATAAAAATCACTGAAGCAATATAGGCTCCCAACTTGGAGAGCCTATCGCTTAAGATTTCAAGAAGTCTCATTACTTCGCCTGATACTCTTTAAAAATCTTTTTAATATCACTTGAAGCATCTTTTAGATACTCATCTAACATCTTTTTACCAATTGTTTTAAGCTCTTTTTTCAAAGTAGCACTAGCTTCACTTACTTTCATGCCATTATCACTTAACATTTTAAGAGCAATTGCATCTTCTTGTTTACTAGTTTCCCACTGAGCTTTTTCTATCTCTTTAGCAGCCTTTAACATTGCAGCTTGCTGTTTTTTATCTAAAGAATTCCAATAATCAAGATTAATTGTAACAGCTTGTAACGGATAAGCATAACCAATCTTAGTAAAGTTTTTCAAAACTTCCCAAAGTTTTCCATCTTTTCCACTAGCACTACTTGTTACAACTCCATTTACCATACCTGTTTGAAGAGCTGAGTAAACCTCTCCCCAAGGAAGAGCTACAGCATTTCCTCCAGCCATTTTTATAAAATTAGCTGAGTTTTTATCATAAGTTCTAACTTTTACACCTTTTAAATCAGCAACAGAGTTTACAGGTTTGTTTGTATAAATTCCACTTGGAGGCCAACTTACAGCATAAAGCATTTTTTGATTCCACTTTTTAGCTACCTTAGCATAAGCTGGTTTTGAAATTTGATACAATCTGTAAGCATCATCATAACTAGAAGCTACAAATGGAAGAGCAGAAATTCCAAATACCTTTCCTCCTCCACTTGTAAAAGGAATAAACATATCTGTCATTGGAGCAGTTCCATCTTTTACTGCTTTAAGTGGGTTTCCTTTTACCAAAGAACTTCCAGCGTGCACCACAATCTTAACGCTACCTCCTGTGTACTTATCCACTAAGTTTGCAAACTTTTCAGCCCCTTTAGTATGAAAGTTTGTCGCTCCATACTTTGCATTCAAATCAAGCTTAATATTTCCTGCAACTAATGCAACTCCAACTCCAGCCAATAAAACTACTTTTTTTAGCATGTTTACTCCTTTTATTTTATATACCTTCATAATATAAAATGCAAGTAGGGAATCAGTAGGGAAATGTATAGTTTTTCTACATGTATAACTTTTTAATTGCAAGAATGTTACAAAATGTAAAAATTTCTAAAGCAGTTTGTATCCAACCTGGGGAATATTTTCAATCAATTCAACAGGAATTTTTTTTCTTAAATCTCGTATAAAACTTTTAAGAGCACTAGAGCTCATACCTTTTTCTGCCCATAGTTCATCTTCTATCTCATCATATCTAACCACGCCACCCCTAGATAAAAGTTTCAAAAACTTACTCTCTCTTAAACTAAGAGCAACCTCATCTGTATTTATTTTTAAAATGGAATTATCCAAATCCAAAAAAACCTCTTTTTTAAGTTTAACAAGCCCGCTATATCTTCCTTTTAGAGCACTTTTTAATCCATCTTCCAAGCTATTTGTAGTCACAGGTTTTAGTATAAAATGCTGGATATTAAGATTAATCAACTCCATCAAATACTCTTCGGAATTGTAAGCGGTTAAAAAGATGATAGGAGTTATAAGGTCATTTTCTCTTATCTCTTTTACCATCTCAATTCCACTCATAACTGGCATTTGAATATCACAAATGATAATATCAGGCTCTTTTTCATAGTATATCTCCAAACCCTCTTTTCCGTTAGTAGCTTCAAAGACCTCTTTAAAATAGTATTTTAAGGTATTTACTAGTCTAATTCTAACTCCATCTTCATCTTCTACACATAATATACTCAAATCATTATACATGTAAAATCACCTCAAAAACAGCTCCATCATTACCATTTTTAACACTTAGTTTTCCACCCATATTTTCTTCTATTATCATTTTTGACATGTAAAGACCAAGCCCTGTTCCACTACTCTTTTTTGTACTAAAATATGGCTCAAACACTCTATTTATAATTCCCTCTTCAATTCCGCCACCATTATCACTAACACTTAAAATAATTTCTTTTTCTTTTTTGAGTATAGATATGTCTATCTTCGCATCTTTTATATCTCTTTCAACCAAAATATCTCTTGCATTTAAAATCAAATTTAAAATCACTTGAGCAAACTCTGAACTATAGCCAAAAACTTTCACATCATCCTTTACATGTAAAAGTAGTTTTATATCTTTAGATTTCAAACTTGCCTCTGCTATTACAATAGCCTCTTTACAAGCTTTTATTAGTGAAAACTCTTCTTTCGTTTTGGCTGGTTTAAAAAAATCTCTAAAATCATCAATAGTTTTTGACATATATGAGATTAGATTGTAACCATCCTTTGCATTTTTTGCTATAAATTCGTTATCTGCTTTTTTAAATTTACTAGCAGTTTCCATCTCCATAAAAATTCCAGAAATTTCACAAAGTGGTTGTCTCCACTGATGAGCTATCATGCTAAGCATTTCACCCATTTGAGCGAGGCGTGATTGATGAAGCAAGGCTCTGTCTTTTTTCTTTGCTTCATTTAGAGCTTCATCAATTTTATGACTCAAAGTTTTGTTAAACTCCTTTAGAGCTTGTTCTTTTTTTATAACATTTTGCCTATAACTTGTAAAAACTTCTACAATTCTTTTTGAAATCATATAACCTATTATCCCAAACAACAGTATCAAGCTAAAAGCACTTAAAAGTATGATTTGAACATACTTATCGATTTTTCTCTCAAGCTGTAATTTCTTTTTAAATATCGAAGATTCTATATCATCTATATAAAGCCCAGTTCCTACTACCCAACCCCATGTCTTATCAAGCTTTAAAAAACCTATCTTTTTTCTAGGAGCTTCAAACTCAGGTTTTGCCCAATAATACTCAACAAAACCACCCTCAGGATTTCTTGTAGCTGTATTTATAAATTTTTGAAATATTTTATCTCCAGTAGCATCAGTATTGTTAGTATCATCTTTTCCGATATCATAAGGTCTAAATGGATGAGCTATTAGATGATGGCTAGTATCGTGGATCCAAACATATCCATTTTTTCCATATCTAACACTCTCAACCCAATCAATTACCTCTTTTTTTAATCTGTCATATGATTTTTTTTCGTACTCTTCAACCTCTTTTTCACTAACTTCCTTACCACTTTTTCTTATATTTCTAAAATGATTGTGTATTTTTTTTGCTTCTAAATCTCTGTGGAATTTTATATAATCAAGAACTCTTTGGTTTTCATTTATGAGGATCTCTTTTTGTCTTTTAAGGTACTCAATTTCAAGCTCTTTACTCTCTTTATCAAAATTCTCATATTGAGAATTCACAAAAGTATATATGATAAACATAGCAAAGAGCAAAACCAAGACTATTGGAGTTGCAATAATCAGTCTTGGTAAATTTTTTTCAGTAAACAACTTTTTTAACTATTATTATCTTTTGTAACGACCCAAAGAGCATGAACAACTCCTGGTATAAAAAATATCAATGTCAAAATAAGATTGATCCAAAAAGCAGGCATTATTCCTTTTTTGAAAAAAACAGCCAATGGAGGGAGAAATATTGATAAAATTATCAAAACTAATCTACTCATAGTTTAAATCCTTGTTTTAATTTGTTGCGATATATTATCAAAATTTTTGTTAAACAACTTGAAATACAGTTTCGCCTTTGATGATTTTGCCTTCATTTATTACTTTAGCAAATATCCCTCTATTGTTTTTTAAAAGTTTTGGAAGTTTATTGTTTATTTTTGTAAGAGTATTACACAAAGTAGATTTTTGACTAATCTCAAATACTACATCTCCTATTTGAAGCCTAGTTCCATCTTCGAAAGAGTATGGATCAAAATCTATGAGTATATTTTCTCCTAGCTCACCAAGAGGCACATCTATATCTTTTTCTTTAGCCATTTCATAACTCTTTGTTGAAACTAAAAAAACTGATCTTTTTATATCTTTACCTTTAAATCTATCACCATAAACTCCATCAAACTCAAGAATCAATTCATCTTTTTCTTCTCTTGTTTTTAACTCATCATCTTTTGAAATAAAAAGATTTAAAACTTTTCCCAATGTACGCTTTTCACTCATCGACATAATACCTCTCTAATCCCTCAAACCAAAAATCACTTGTAACTTTAACGCTTAACTCTTTTCTTTTTTTAAAGTGTTCATCCATATCAAAGTTTTCATTTTTACCATAATTGTCTTTATACTCTTGGATCAACTTAGCATAATCTTTTTCTCTCATGGCTGTTATTTCAAACCTTATATGATCGTAACTTTTACCATCTATACTAAATTGTTCTCCATCAAGAAAATGAACATTTATACCACCATATCTCTCATCTTCTTCTAAAGTCATATTCATCTCAATATTTGCTCTTAAATTGGCAAAAAGATTCAAAAATTGATCTATTGAGGTATCTAGACTATGTACAACTACAGAAGTTTTGTGATCATACCCCCATCCTCCAGATATGTCAAGTTTTATATCAAACACCTCTTTGATAAGTCCTGATATATCATCAACGGGTTCAAGCTGTTTAAATTCCATCAAAAATCTTCCATTTCTTGTTTTTGTATAAATGATTCTAAATCCATTGTTTTATAACTTTTAGTAAGAACATATTTTATTTCAAGCAAATACTCGTCTATATTTCTATAACCAATCGATCTATATATTACTTCTCCCTCACTATTCATAAATATAGTTGCAGGATAGGCAACAGCACCAATATATGCTGAGAACTCTTTGTGAGAGCCTTTAAAGTCTCTAAATTTAACTACACCATTGTCTGCGGTATATATATCAACATAGACAAAGTTTTTATCTATTTCCTTTAAAATTGTTGCATCTTTAAAGTTTTCATCAAGCATAGCCTTACAATAAGAGCAACCAGGAATATGATGAAATATCAGTACACCTCTATTTTGTGCTTTAGCAACTTTAACAATCTTATCTAAATCAACATCACCTGCGTTGAGAATAGTAAAAGAAAACAGCAATAACAAAGATTTTATAAATTTTTTAAGCATTATGTTACTCCCTATTTAATATTATATAAAAAAACTTCTTAAGGATTTAAACGATGGCTATATCAAGACGAGATATTTTAAAGACAACGGCACTTTTAGCTACAACTGCAGTAATACCAGCTAATGCTAATCAAGAAAAAACAGTTGAAAAAAAATATACAAAAGCCCTTTTACCTAGTAAGAAAGAAAATCGAGTTGTTATAGTTGGGGGAGGTTGGTCTGGACTCTCTATAGCAAAAAATTTAAAAATTTTTTCACCTGACACAGAAGTCATTTTAGTAGAGCATAAAAATCAATTTGTATCATGCCCTATGAGCAATCTATGGTTAGTAGATAGAGTTTCATTAGAGTATCTTACTCATGATTATCTACAAGCAGCAAGAGAAAATAAATATACTTTTTTTCATGCAACTGCAATAGGCATGGATAAAAAAAGAAATATTTTGCATACAACAAAAGGAGATATTGAGTATGACCACATCGTTTTTGCTCCAGGGATTGATTATGACTATTCATCTATTACTGAAGATATAGAACTTCAAAGAAGACTAAGACAGGAGTATCCAGCAGGATTTAAGCCTGGTAACGAACATTTAACTCTTAAAAAGAAAATCCATAATTTCAAAGAGGGAAATTTTGTTATGACTGTTCCAGCTGGAAACTACAGGTGTCTTCCTGCTCCTTATGAAAGAGCATGCCTTGTTGCTGATTTTTTTAAATCAAAAAAACTCAAAGCAAAAGTACTATTACTTGATGAAAACAATGACATTACCATAAAAGAACATGGATTTCATACAGCTTTTGAAGAATTATACAAAGATTATTTAGAGTACCATCCAAATTCAAAGATAGAAAATATTGATTTAGAAAGCAAGACAATAGAGACTGAATTTGAAGAATTTATATTTGAAGATGCTTCTTTTTATCCGCGTGTTAGAGGAGCAAAGATACTCGAAACCGTAGGGATAGCCAAGGATAGTGTTTTTAACAAACTCGAAGGCAACATAGATGGCATTACTTATGAAGTAATAGGTCATAAAAACATCTATGTATCAGGTGATTCAAGACCAATGGGATTTTCAAAATCAGGCAACACCTCAAATACAGAAGGATTATATGTAGCACAATTAATAGCAGATAAAATTGCAGGTAAGAAAAAAACACCTTGGCACTCACCAACAACTATATGTTTTTCAGCAGTTACTATGTCACCTGAGAGAGCCATATTTGTTAACTCTATGTACGCATACAACAAGAAAACAAAAAGATTTGGATTTGCTACACCTAAGATGAGTGAAGTTTGGAAAGGCAAAGAGGGGCTTGAAAATGCAAAAGCACAACACTATTGGGCAGATGCATTATATAGAACAATGTTTGAAAAAGGGTAGGGATTTACATCCCTACTAATTTTATTCTATGGTAGAATCAATAGCAGATTCAAGTAGATTTTGTGCATCAATCAAAGGATTAAGAGACTCATCATCTGATATATTCGTAGACATTATCCAGTTATAAACAGAAGGATAACCCATCCTCGTAAACTTATCGCCTTTTTTCTTATACATATACATCGTACAAGGTGCTAAAGCCCCCACTTCAGGATGCTTTTTGTGAACTGGGTAGATTACTTCTAGTTTACAAATAGAGTATCCATCGTAAAAATCATAATCATTTATACCATTTGCAACTAAATCTTCATTTATTGGAGTAAATCCTGCAGCTATAAAGCCTGCTGATTCGATTTCACCCTCCATTGTTTCTTGATAACTATCTTTTGCATCTTCTATATCACCATCTTCATTTGGCATAACAAATGCAAATCTTGTTACAAGTGGTCCATCAGGTCTTACTATTTTGTAGCTTAATTTGTCAAATTTTCCACCAGGTAGTGCCTCTTTTAAAGATTTTGTCATGCTATCGTGAAGCTTTATTAGACTTGGATTAGTTGCTGGAACACCTGAAATCCTTGACATGCCAGTAAGGCTCAACGAGGAAATACTTATTTTCTTTCCATCTTTAGAATACACTGAAGTACTTAAAGGTGTCAAAAGACCAAATTCAGGATAGTCTTTCAAAATCTCCGAGCTAATCTTTGGATTATATACGAACATTAATCTATAGATCTTAAAATCTTTTCCACCACCAAATCTTTTTTCAAATGCAATATTCATATTGTTGTTACCGGTTATAGTAAATCCATTTGCTTTAAATGCTTTTTCTATACTATTTGCAGTTATTTTTCCATCACTATTGTCTGCTGTAAAGATTCTTATGTCATCTCTTGTTTTTGTCTTTGGAGCACTTAAAGAAGAAGCTTCTTGTGCGCACCCACTAAATACCAGTGCCAAAGTAAAAACTAAAGTTGCAACAACTCTCTTTTTCATAATTATCCCTTTCTTTTTTGTCTAGCAGTAAGTTCAACACTTTTCTCATAAGTATTGCCCTTTCTGTCTACTGCAGTTATTGTAAGAAGATCACCATACTCAGACTTTTCTCTAGTTACACCATTGTCGAGTTCTCTTCCAGATAATTTCCTTCCAATTTTAAATGAATCACACTTAAATTGAAACTTAAAAATCGGATTTTTTGAGAAAAACTGACTCGTTGATGCATCAAAAATAACTTTATCACCAACTTTTCCAGTAATATGAGTTATAAAGTTTGAATCATCTCTATTGCCTGTTTTAGCTTTAGCTTGGTCATATGTTAACATTGGGTGCGAAAATGCCATCTTAGCAATTGCAACACCATCTTTTATCTTAACTTTTACAGCTGTTATTTTATTTGCCATTGCCTATCCTTCACATCCACCAGCTGCAACTTTCGTTGCCACTTGTGCCATATAAATATTTCCATCAGTTCCTTCAACCAAAACCATTATCACTCCATCTTTCGCCATTTTTATTTTTACTTCATATTTCTTTAAATCATAAGGAGTTACATCAAAAACAGCTACTGCACTCTCAGGATTTGCATCTTGAAAAAGAGATACGCTTTTAGCATCCAAAGATGTTTCAAACTTGATAGGCACAGCTGCTCCACTTGAGTTTATTTTTGGAACCTTAATCTTGATCTTATCACTTTTGATTGGAGTTTTTAAACCATATAAAGCTTTTGTCGCATCATCAATATTATGTGCTGTCCAAACTTTTGGTTTCAATTTTCTATAATCTTCAGCACGAATGTTTACAGGAATTACTGATAAAGCCAATAACCCTCCTGCAAAACTTAAAAAATTTCTTCTATTCATCTTTTATCCTTTTACTTTACCATATACTCAACGACTTGCTTGAATTCATCATCACTAAGAGACGAACCTCCACGAGCTGGCATTCCGTTGTTTGTTCCAGCTAATCCATTTTTTATAACTTCTGCAAGACCTTTTTTTAAGATAGGTGCCCAAGCAGCCTTATCTTTTGGAGCAGGAGCAACGCCTGTGCCATGACACATTGCACAGTTATTATCATAAGCCCCTTTTACATCAAAACTTACCTTATGAGCTGGATCTTCTTTTTTAGGTGGTAAATCTCTTTTAACTGACATTGGTGGTTCAAAATCAGTAATTCCACCATCAACTCTTACTATATTATTAGTTTGCTGACAATCATTCATACAAGGCTCTTCACCTTCTTTAAGTCTTATAGCACCATAGTTATCAGGATTTTCATAAAATTTTCTTACATTTTCAAGTCCATCTGGACCATCTATATCTGGAATGAAACCATACTCATTTGGCATCTCTATTTTTAAGAATTTTTCACGATCTAGCTTAAATGTCTCATTTACAATTTCTCCATTTACCTTCATGCCGTTTATGTACAACATATATGCCACTAAGGAATATACTTCATCATCGCTTAAAGTCTTTGATTTTGTATGAGGCATTGCATCTTTAATATACCAAAATATTGTGCTTGCCCTTGGCCAGTATGAGCCAAATACTCTTGTCGGTCCTTCTGCAGTAGGATTTAACCATCTATTGTTTTTTAGTGTTCTTTGAAGCTCTCTTCCCTTTCCAGCTGAAAGCGCAGGATATCCTCCGCCACCTGAGCCAAAATCACCATGACATGCTAAACATTTTGCTTCATAAAGAGCTTCACCCTCATCAACATAACCATATCCATCAGGAAGACCTGTACCATCTGGCATTATATCTTTATCCCAAGCTTTTAGCTCATTTTTTGTAGGAACTCTTCCATGATTGTAAGCCACTTTTACTCCACCATCACCTTTTGACACATCGGAGTCTTTAAATACTTGTGGATTTACTTTGTATGGTCCAGTCATGCCATCTTTTATTGGATAGTAAACTCCCCCGCTAATGTCTTTTTTTGCATTCCAAAGTCCATTATAGGCCGTTGTTTCATCAGCCATTGCATTACTTAAAAGTGCTATTGTTGCTATCACAGAAGCTGTAAATAGTTTATATTGTTCTAATTTGAACATGGTTCACCTCCCCATTTTCTGCTACTTCCCAAGATTCAACAGCATTTCTGTGGTAGACTGATTCTACTCCCATTCCTTTGTTTCTATCTTTTCCGTAATCTTTTTTATCAACTCCATATCCAAATACTTCTTGATCAATTGTAGGCTGGATAAACCCTGCATCATCCATAGCTCTTGAAGTTAAAATTATCTGTTTTCCATTTGGATTTTTAAAACCTTTTGGTATCTTATACATGTAAGACCATCTTGTCCAACACTTAGGAAGCACTAGTCCTTTAAGGTTTGCTCTAACATAACTGTTTCCACCATCAAAAGAGAGATCAACTCTAGTAATAGTTCCCATTCCTGACCAAGCCAAACCTTCTATCTCAACTTCATCGCCCTCTTTTAAATCAGTCCAAGGTTTCTCCGGACTTGGATTTACAACGGTTGAATTTACTTCATTTGCATAAAAATGCTGAACTGCTTTACCTGTTGGCTTTAGTGCTGTATATTTACTAGTTTCTTCTTTTGCATACCATGGCTGATCAGCAAATTCCAATCTTTTAAGCCACTTAACACATAAGTTTCCTTCCCAACCAGGAAGCAATAATCTAACAGGATATCCTTGTTCAGGACGAAGAGCTTCTCCATTTTGTCCCCAAACAAGCATAGCATCATCTAGAACTTTTTCTACTGGAACACTTCTTCCCATCTCAGAGTTATCACTACCTTCAGCTAGCATCCACTTTGCATTTGGTTTTAATCCTAAATCTTTAAGTATTGTTTTTATATAAACCCCAGTCCACTCAGCACAAGACATAAATCCTTTCGCAAATTGAAGTGAATTATACTGTGGTTTTCTCCACTCTTGGCCACCATTTGCAGGGCACTCTATAAAATGAGTTCTTGTAACTCTTGGATATCTTTTTAGTTGATCTAGAGTTAAAACTATTGGTTTTTCAACCAATCCATGAATCATTAATCTCCACTCATTTGGATCAATATGAGCAATTCCACCATGACATCTTGAGAAGAATAATCCATTTGGAGTTATAATCCCCTCACTCTCATGAATCGGAGTAACTGCGATAGAAGCTCTATAGTTACCAGAAGCCAAAAGCTTTGTATTTCTTCTTGTATTATTGTGTTCATATTTTGAAGGCATTCCATATCTATTTTTAGTAACAGGATCACCCCATGATTGTCCCCACTTAGGATGATGCATGATAGCTGGATCATCCTGTGCTTTTAGAGTAGCTGGCGCTACAACACTAGCAGCTGCTATTGCACTAAAAGCCCCTGTTTTTTTAAAAAAATCTCTTCTATTAAGTACAACCTTATCATCATTCTTAACATCCGAAGAGCTTTTTTTGAGAATTTTTCTAATCTTCTCCACTCTCTCTCCTTATTAATTAACTATTTTTATTCTATTATTTCGCCACTTAACTCAATGTAAAATAACTTTTTTTTATATTAAAAGTTATAAAACTGTTACAGTTTTATACATATTTTACCAAAATATATATATAATTTTTACTAATATTTTGAAATTTGTAGAATAAGAGATTAGTATAACTAAAACAAATAATAAGAAAGTGTTATATTATAAGAAAAACTTATAAATATATAACTATTTTAAATTTTGTAAGAAAGTAACTATATCATTAATACTTTTTTCATCCATCCAATCATAACTTGGCATAGTTGAGATTTTTTCACCATTGTCACCTATACTATACCATGGAAAATCATTGTTTTCATCACTATTATTTTTAGGAACTACTACAGCACTTGGATTGGCAAGAGATTCTATTAAGTAATCTTTTGTTGAGTATCCTCCAACATTTGAAAGATTTGGAGCCATCTCTTTTGGAGCGGATTTTTCATCTTTATATCTATGACAAGCTGCACAGTTTTCTAATGCTAATCTCTCACCATTTTTGATATCACCACCAGCCTTAGATTCTAAAGCAGTTATAAATTCATCATCCCCACTCATCCCTTCATAATTAAATCCGATCCAAGGACTTATAAACTTTTTATCCCTATCAAAAATTCCAATGGATAAAACAAAAGCATTATTATTCAAATCATTTTGCATATCTCTAAGTGGTCTTGAAAAAGAAGCAAACCAAGACCCATCTTTATAAACCATTTGCATATTACTGCTATCACTTATTTCTTCAATATTTTCAATGCCACTAGCAATTAAAGTACTTTTATAAAAATCACGAATTTCATCACAATTACACTCAAACTGCTTAAGAAAGAAATCAATCGCAAATTGCTCATAAACAAAAACTTCTCTATTAGTATTTCCCATATCAACATATGGCAATTTTTCTACATCTTTATATTCTACTGGAAATTCCAAAAAGTAGCCATCAGGAATCAAATCTTTTACATACCAATTATTTTGTATATCCTTACTTTTATCTTTCCACTTTAAAAGTAGTGCAAGATTTTGCCCATCACTTAAAGCTTTAATTTTTACAATTTTATTTTTTTGTATAGATGAGTCTTTGGGATACAAAGTCACACTCTCGTACCTAGCACTTAGCCAAGCTTTAGAATCAACTCCTATATTTTTTATATTCCCAGGAATCCTAACAACACTCACTTTAGCAAGCACAAAACTAGAAAAAACCCCTAAAAATAAAATACACACTATAAATCTTTTCATTTTTCATCTTTTTTTGTTTGTATTTTATCAAAATAATTCTAATTTTTACTAAATTAATAACATTGCGCTACGGAAAAAATGCAAGGATGTATTTTTGAGAATGAGAGAAAAATTGATATAAAACTTAAATTTGAATTAGCCTGTCCTTTTTTCATATGCAACTCTTTATATAGTTTAAGAAACAAAAAGGTACAATTATGTTGTTTATAATAAACAAAAGGATATATATGATAGAAATTCTTTTTAGAAAACAAGAGTATATTTATAAAAAAATAGAAGAGATAAAATACAAACGTTATTTTTTTCAAGAAGTTGATTTTACAGAAAAATTAATAGGGCTCATTGGTGCAAGAGGAATTGGCAAGACCACTTTTTTATTGCAATATCTTTGCTCTCTTGATATACCAGAAGATAAAAAGCTCTATTTTAGTGTTGATAGTATTGCTACAAGCAATATGAAACTTTTTGATATAGCCGAAGATTTTTCTAATCTCGGTGGAAAAGTTTTAGTTATTGATGAAATTCATAAATATAAAAATTTTGAGATTGAACTCAAAGAGATATATGATTTTTTGGATATCCAAGTAATCTTTAGTGGTAGTAGTGCTATCGTGCTTGAACATAAAAAAGCAGATTTGAGTCGTCGTGCTATGATTTATAGACTTAAAGGTTTAAGTTTTAGAGAGTTTTTAGAACTAAAACTTGACAAAACATTTCCTTCTTTTAACTTAGACGATATACTACAACACCATACGAAGATAGCACGAGATATTACAAAAAAGATAAAACCGCTTGAATATTTTAAAGAGTACCTAAAAGTTGGATACTATCCATTTTACTTTGAAACACCAAATAGTTACTGTATCAAACTTGAAGAAACGATAAATACTGTCATAGAAAGTGATTTACCGATAATTTTTAATATAGAACCCTCAAATATCCATAAGCTCAAACAGCTTACAGCCTATATCTGTACCTCAAAGCCTTATGAACTTAATATAACTGCCTTAGCACAAAAAATAGGTCTCAATAGAAAAACATTATATCAGTATATTCACTATCTTAGTTTAGGTAATATCTTTAGTCGTTTAGAAGCAAAAAGCAAAGGCGATACTGTTTTTTCTAAACCCACTAAACTCTATCTAAATAATCCAAATCTCAATTACTGCTATTGTCAAGAAAAAGAGGTTGGAACTTTACGAGAGGAATTCTTTTTAAATATGTTAAGTCTCAATCATAAACTTTTATATCCAAAAAAAGGTGATTTTTTAGTAGATGAAAAGTATATATTTGAGATAGGAGGAAAAGATAAAAGTTTTAAACAGATCAAAGATATTGCAAACTCTTTTGTAGTAGCAGATGATATTGAAATCGGCTTCGCAAATAAGATTCCATTGTGGGTATTAGGATTTTTGTATTAATATAATTACTAATAATAAATACAAATAAGGTAGTACGATGAAAATAAAAATGAAAAAGGTACTAAAATTAAGAGTTTTGAAGAGTTTATCTTGAAATAAATTCCTTTACATGTAGAAGAGGCGAAAGCCTCCTGAGTTTCTCACTTCTAAAACCTTAATTTTCAATTTCCCTAAATTAAGGGGTTTATAAATGTTTATCAACCTAAATTAGGGTGTCCCAAGCTAAAAGCTGATACAATTTAACTATGTTTGTTCGTCAGAAAAAAAATAAAAGTGGTAGTATTAGTATTCAGATAATTTCTAAAAGTAAAGGTAAATATAAAGTAGTTGAAACTATAGGTTGTAGTAAAAATAATTATGAGATAGAAAAGTTATTAAAACAAGCCAATGAGAGATTATTAGAACTAGAGCCAAATCTATTTGATTTTGTTAAATATCAAGAGAAAAAACATAAGTTAACAAACAAAGATATTAGAGTTATTGGTGATGAACTTATATTTGGAAAACTTTTTTCAGATATTGGATGTAAAAATATTTCATTTATAAAAACTAAAGACTTAGAACTATTTAAAGCTTTAGTAATATCAAGATTGTTATATCCAGGAAGTAAACTCTATCTAATTGATTACTATCATATTTATAAAAAGCAAAATATAGATAAAAATAAGATCTATAGATTTATGGATACCATTTGCAAAGATGATTTAAAATTTAAAATCCAAAAGTGTATATTTGAACATACTAAGAAAATCATGAATGATACTATCACAGTTACTTTTTATGATGTTACAACACTATACTTTGAGTCTGAGAGTGAAGATGATCTTAGGCGAATAGGATTTAGTAAAGAAGGAAAACTGGCACGTCCTCAGATACAATTAGGATTGTTTACAACACTGCAAGGGTATCCATTATCCTATGAAGTGTATGAGGGTAATAAATATGAGGGGCATACGCTAATAGATATCTTACAAAACTTTCAAAAGAAATTTAATATAAAAACTAAACCAATAGTAGTAGCTGATAGAGGAATGCTAAATAATGATAATATTGCTTATTTAGAAAACAATAACTACAAATATATAATAGCAGCTAAAATTAAAAATATATCTAATGATTTAAAAGAGCAAATATCAAATTTAACTTTTTTAAATGATGGTGTCACTCATACTATTGAAATAAATCAAAAAATAAAATACAAAGATAAGAGTGATAAAAAGACTATAAATACCAAACAAAGACTTATTCTAACATATTCATCAAAAAGAGCTAAAAAGGATAAATATACAAGACAAAAAGCTCTTGAAAAGATTAAAGCCAAACTATCTAAAAATATCAATAAAAGTGATCTTAAATTATCATATTATGCAAAATACCTTGATATAGATGAAAAATGTGATATCAAATATAAACTTAATCAAGCAAAAATATCTGAGGATGAAAAACTAGATGGTGTTAAGGGATTTATTACAAATGATTTTAACCTTAAAGCAAATGAAGTTATTGAACACTATGCTAATCAATATGATGTAGAAAAAGCATTTAGAATATCTAAAACTGATCTTAAAATTAGGCCTATATATCACAGGCTAGAAACAAGAATTAAAGCTCATATCCTAATATCATTTGTTTCTTATGCAATATATAAAGAATTTGAAAGAAAAATCAAACAATCTAATATTGATATAAAATTTAAACTCACATTTGATCATATTAAAACAATGTATGGTTATAAAACTCCATATGGTATCGAACCATTACAAATGGATGAAATTCAACAAAAAATTTATGATGCTATTTATCTCAAATGAAAATTTGGGTGTCCTATGAGAAACTCAGGAAGATATTGCAAACTCTTTTGTAGTAGCAGATGATATTGAAATCGGCTTCGCAAATAAGATTCCATTGTGGGTATTAGGATTTTTGTATTAATATAATTACTAATAATAAATACAAATAAGGTAGTACGATGAAAATAAAAATGAAAAAGGTACTAAAATTAAGAGTTTTGAAGAGTTTATCTTGAAATAAATTCCTTTACATGTAGAAGAGGCGAAAGCCTCTTCTTTATTGTATTGTAGATTAGTATCTATATCTTAAAGATAAACGAAGATCTGAAGCAGATTTAACTGCACCTGGAGTTGTATCTACATCTGTTGGAGTTCCTGTTTGTCCAAAAAATGTATCACTACCTGTATAATCATAATCAATATAAGTATATCTTACTTGGGCTGTTAAGTTTCTTGCTATCAAAGGAAGATTGTAATAAACTTCATAAGCATCTCCACGAGTCGCAAGCTTACTACCAACTAGTGTATCCTCACCGTAAGTATAACTTCTCCAGTATTTACTTCCATGATTATACTCTAAACCAATTCTATCACTATCAAAAAAACCTGGAATTTGAACACCCACATAATATGAATATCCTGTTTCGTCATCTTGACTACCTAACATACCTGCGCCTTGCTTCATTAGGTCACTAAACATTGCTTGCATATCTGCTGGAGCAGAGCCTAACATAGTGTTAAGCTGACTAAGAGAAGTAACTCCAAAATCAGACATCAAATCACTTATATCTACATCATTTGCCACTTTATTGTTAGGCTGTGTCTTACTCATGGCAACTGATGCAAAAAATACAGTATCATCTAGAAAATCGTTAATTTCATCACCTATACCGTTAACTTGTAATGATAATGATGCTCCTTGCATATCCCCAACATCCTGAAATTTCATATTTGTATAATCAGGTGTCACAGAGTATATACCTGTTCCATTATCATTCACAGTTAGTTTAATACCTCCAAGTCCCATCATATTCCATCCTTGGAACACATTTGCCATTACTTTGTACTGACCATCATCATAAGCTTGGATTAATAAGCCTGCTAAATCCATATCAGGATTTGCTGAACCTGATAGATAAGAAGGATTAAATCCTCCCATAGAATTCATAGAATAACTTCCTGTAATGTCAGAAAAGCCTCTACCTAAACAAATTTTAAAGTAAAGCCCAGGAATGTCTGTGATTTTTTCAAAATCAAATTTAAAACTTGCTCCATCAAACTCCATATTGATATTGTGTCCAACTGGAGAAGCAGGATGCTCATTATCTTCTCTTAAATTTGTCATAAAACCATCAACAGATGGGCGACGACCAAAACTAGCAGTATATGGAATATCTCCCATTTGACCAAAGTATAAGAAATAAGCTTCTCTAAGTCTTATAACATTATCCCCTTGTGGCTTTTGATTAGCATACCAATCAAAATTTTGAAACATTGCGGTAGAATCTGTTGTTCCATCAAACCACATACTAGACTGACCAAATGCTTTATAAAAACCTAATGAACCTTTAAATACTAAATTATCAACAGGTTGTGCCGCCATTCCCAAGATAAGTTTATTTGTCCAAATACCATTTTTATACGTTTTTCCTTTAACATCACTTTTTTGTAAAGTTGCTGTAGCTGGATTGCCAGAAGTAAAATCAAATCCTGTTACAGCTTTTCCTGAAGTAGTTTTAGAATTTAAAATATCATAAGCACTTCTAAAATCAACGCTCCACTTAATATTATCTCCACCAGTATGTGCTTTAACTTCAGAAAGTTGAGATTTAAGGGCATCAATATTTATCTTTGATTGAGCCTCTTTTAACTCTGCCATTTGTGCTTTTAAAGCTTCTATTTCAGCTTTTAGCGAGTCATCCCCAGCCATTGCAGCTGTTGCCAATGTAGCTCCAATTAGCATAGGAGCAATAATCTTCTTCATTTTCTATCCTCCAAAATAATTAATTTACAATCTCACTAAACTAGCAAGAAGGAACATTTCCACTATCACTAGCGTACTCTATACAAAAATCTCTTATATTTTCCATATACTTAGATTTAAATTTGTCTTTACTAAAAAAGCTTTTTGCCTTTGGGTATTTTTTAGAATACTCAGCAATAAACTTTTCACCGCCATTTGCAAAAAGTTCTTTCCATTCAGCTTGAGTGTGCTGAACAGCAAATTTCGCACCATTAATACCTGTTTTTTTCTTCATATACTTTAGATAATACTTTTGTCCTTTCGCAGCATCTGCAAAAGAAGAAGTACTAAGAACACCTACAAGTAAAAAACAAGTCAAAAAAAGACCTAAAATCTTTTTCATTCTCACTCCTTAGTTTATTTTAGTAAATGATATCTAAATAAAAATAAAATCTAATTTAAATAAAGTATTTTTTGTAAATTTATTTTAATTTTTTGAAGATATAAGCAAATTATATATGTAATATAAGTATATTTTGAGTAAAATTTAATTAACTTTTAGTTAGTAAATAACGAATAATATAACTAATACAAAAGAAATTACCAATAAACGAACAAAATAATTAAACAGAGCAAACAGACAACAATAAATCAATAAGAACAAATAAAAATTAATGAGGGATAGAAAGTGTTGAATAAATAGTAAATATAAATTAACACAGAACCGGCAGCGACCTACGTTTCCGTCCCAGTAAGGGAGAGTATCATCGGCGATGAAGAGCTTAGCTTCTTGGTTCGAAATGGAGCAAGGCGTTTCCTCTTCTCTATAGCCACCGGAAGTGTTAATGAAAAGATACTTAGGGGTCTGCTGATTTACTTTTTACCTTTAGGTTAAAAGTAAAGCTCTGACTCCGGTTAAGAGTATATTTTCATTAACACTTTTTGTGTGTTTTTGGGGTCTGTTGCTTGAGTTTTAACTTTTGCTAAAAAGTTAAAAGTAAAGCTCTGACTCCCATTAATAATTGATTGTCTTGAAAAACATTTTGTTTCCTATTAGATTTATCTCTAATAAGGAAGCAAGTTGCGAATTAAAATAAAGATAAGCCAAACGACCTATTAGTACTGGTCAGCTAAAGGACTTTCATCCATTACACACCCAGCCTATCAAACATGTAGTCTTCATGAGGTCTTCAGGGAAGATTCATCTTGGAGTTGGCTTCCCGCTTAGATGCTTTCAGCGGTTATCACATCCGAACATAGCTACTGGGCGATGCTCTTGGCAGAACAACCCATACACCAGTGGTTCGTTCAACCCGGTCCTCTCGTACTAGGGTCAACTCTCCTCAATCTTCCTACGCCCACGGCAGATAGGGACCGAACTGTCTCACGACGTTCTGAACCCAGCTCGCGTACCGCTTTAAATGGCGAACAGCCATACCCTTGGGACCTGCTCCAGCCCCAGGATGCGATGAGCCGACATCGAGGTGCCAAACCTCCCCGTCGATGTGAGCTCTTGGGGGAGATCAGCCTGTTATCCCCGGCGTACCTTTTATCCTTTGAGCGATGGCCCTTCCACACAGAACCACCGGATCACTATGACCGACTTTCGTCTCTGCTCGACATGTACGTCTCACAGTCAAGCTGGCTTGTACCATTATACTCTGCGGACGATTTCCAACCGTCCTGAGCCAACCTTTGTAAGCCTCCGTTACTTTTTAGGAGGCGACCGCCCCAGTCAAACTACCCACCAGACATTGTCCTCGCACAGGATAACTGTACGGAGTTAGCTATCAGAATACAGAAGAGTGGTATCTCAACAACGGCTCATCATGATCTAGCGACCATGAATCAAAGCCTCCCACCTATCCTGCACATCTATATCCCAACAGCAGTGTCAAGCTGTAGTAAAGGTGCACGGGGTCTTTCCGTCTTGCCGCGGGTAGGAGGAATTTTCACCTCCACTACAATTTCACTGGATTCCTGGTCGAGACAGCTCCCATCTCGTTACGCCATTCATGCAGGTCGGTATTTAACCGACAAGGAATTTCGCTACCTTAGGACCGTTATAGTTACGGCCGCCGTTTACTGGGGCTTCGATCAACAGCTTCGCTAATGCTAACTGCATCAATTAACCTTCCAGCACCGGGCAGGCGTCACACCCTATACATCCACTTACGTGTTAGCAGAGTGCTGTGTTTTTGGTAAACAGTCGGGAGGGACTCTTTGTTGCAACCTTTCTAGCTTTCAGACGTAAAGTCCTATACCAGAGGAGGCACACCTTATACCGAAGATACGGTGCTATTTTGCAGAGTTCCTTAACCAGGATTCTTCCACGCGCCTTAGAATACTCATCTCACCCACCTGTGTCGGTTTACGGTACGGGTAATTTGTGATATGCTTAGAAACTTTTCTCGGCTCGACGGCATCAACGATTCTCCTTCCACTCCGAAGAGTATCTAGAGCCTGTCGGGTCTCGGTCTTGTGTGATAGGGATTTGCCTCCATCACAACCTACATCCTTCGACTAACTATTCCATCAGTTAGCTCGTTTAGCCCTAAGCGTCCTTCCATCACGCTCACAAATTAGTATAGGAATATTAACCTATTTTCCATCGTCTACCCCTTTCGGACTCGACTTAGGTCCCGACTAACCCTACGATGACGAGCATCGCGTAGGAAACCTTGGGTTTTCGGCGAAGGGGATTCTCACCCCTTTTATCGCTACTCATGCCTGCATGCTCACTTCTAGCCGCTCCACCACTCCTTACCGGTATGGCTTCAACGCTGACTAGAACGCTCTCCTACCACTCAGATAAATCTGAGTCTACAGCTTCGGTGTAAACTTTTAGCCCCGTTATATTTTCCGCGCAGAATCACTAGACCAGTGAGCTGTTACGCTTTCTTTAAAGGATGGCTGCTTCTAAGCCAACCTCCTGGTTGTTTAAGTAACTCCACATCGTTTTCCACTCAAGTTTAACTTTGGGACCTTAGCTGGTAGTCTGGGTTGTTTCCCTCTCGACGACGCATTTTATCACCCGCCGTCTGACTGCCATGATTACACATAGGGTATTCGGAGTTTGACAGGGTTTGGTACCTTGGTGTAGGCCCTAGCCCAATCAGTGCTCTACCCCCCTATGCTACAACATGACGCTATACCTAAATATATTTCGGAGAGAACCAGCTATCACGAAGTTTGATTGGCCTTTCACCCCTATCCACAAGTCATCCGAAGACTTTTCAACGCCTACCGGTTCGGTCCTCCACTGGCTCTTACACCAGCTTCAACCTGCTCATGGATAGATCACTTCGTTTCGGGTCTGCAGCCAGTGACTATGTCGCCCTATTAAGACTCGCTTTCGCTACGGCTCCGGGTATCCTTAACCTTGCCACTGACCACAACTCGCAGGCTCATTATGCAAAAGGCAGTCCATCACCCTGATAAATCATAGGGCTCTGAATGATTGTAAGCAAATGGTTTCAGGTTCTATTTCACTCCCCTCACTGGGGTCCTTTTCACCTTTCCCTCACGGTACTTGTTCACTATCGGTCTGTAAGTAGTATTTAGGGTTGGAGGGTGGTCCCCCCGGATTCAGACAGAATATCACGTGTTCCGCCCTACTCAGGATACTGCTATGTCTTCGCCAGATTTCGTATACGAGGCTTTCACTCTCTATGGCTAATCTTTCCAGATTATTCTACTATCCTTTGAAGTACAATATCGCAGTCCTACAACCCCCAATGCAAGCATTGGGTTTGCCCTCTTCCACGTTCGCTCGCCGCTACTAGCAGAATCTCGTTTGATTTCTCTTCCTCTGGCTACTGAGATGTTTCACTTCACCAGGTTAGCCCCCCGTAGGGTAACATGACTCACGCCATGCTGGGTTGTCCCATTCGGAAATCTACGGATCAAAGCCTCTTGACGGCTCCCCGTAGCTTATCGCAGTCTAGTACGTCCTTCTTCGCCTCTTACAGCCTAGGCATCCACCATTCGCTCTTAATAGCTTACCTTTGACTATTCTAATTCGCACTTACTTCCTTACTAAAAATAAATCTTTAATAAGTCAGCAAAATTGTTTTTCTATTTTTGACAATCAACAATTATAATTTAATGAACATAGATTATTTAAAATCTAATTTAATCTCTACCTATATACAATAGAAATTAAATTAAACTTCTTATCCTTTTAAATGTTATTAGAAATGGTGGAGAATAGCGGGATCGAACCGCTGACCTCCTGCGTGCAAGGCAGGCGCTCTCCCAGCTGAGCTAATTCCCCAAGCCTGATAACTCTTTTAGTTTATACAGTGCAAAGGTAATATTTTTAGTGCAGGAGCTTACTTAAGAGTAAGTGACTAAACTAAAAATTTTAGCTTTGAGCTGTATTGGCTAAAAATGGTGGGCCTGACAGGACTTGAACCTGTGACCTCACCCTTATCAGGGGTGCGCTCTAACCACCTGAGCCACAGGCCCCTTCTCTAATCAATCTCTCAAAACTAAATAAGCACTTTACAAGCTCAAGATAACCTCTTACTCATACATTGTGAGATGTATGAGTTTATACTCTAGAAAGGAGGTGATCCAACCGCAGGTTCTCCTACGGTTACCTTGTTACGACTTCACCCCAGTCGCTAATTCCACTGTGGACGGTAACTAATTTAGTATTCCGGCTTCGAGTGAAATCAACTCCCATGGTGTGACGGGCGGTGAGTACAAGACCCGGGAACGTATTCACCGTAGCATTGCTGATCTACGATTACTAGCGATTCCAGCTTCATGGAGTCGAGTTGCAGACTCCAATCCGAACTGAGATCAGGTTTTAAGATTTGCTCCACCTCGCAGTATCGCTTCTCTTTGTCCTGACCATTGTAGCACGTGTGTAGCCCTGGACATAAGGGCCATGATGACTTGACGTCGTCCTCACCTTCCTCCTCCTTGCGAAGGCAGTCTCCTTAGAGTGCTCAGCCTAACTGTTAGCAACTAAGGACGAGGGTTGCGCTCGTTGCGGGACTTAACCCAACATCTCACGACACGAGCTGACGACAGCCGTGCAGCACCTGTCACTAAGCTCTACCGAAGTAGCACTCTCTCATCTCTGAGAGATTCTTAGGATATCAAGTCCAGGTAAGGTTCTTCGCGTATCTTCGAATTAAACCACATGCTCCACCGCTTGTGCGGGTCCCCGTCTATTCCTTTGAGTTTTAATCTTGCGACCGTACTCCCCAGGCGGTACACTTAATCCGTTAGGTGTATTACTGCAATGACAAGCATCGCAACAACTAGTGTACATCGTTTAGGGCGTGGACTACCAG
>NZ_CP176011.1:2287500-2321384 GCF_054408545.1 Sulfurospirillum sp. 1307
ATCATGATCTAGCGACCATGAATCAAAGCCTCCCACCTATCCTGCACATCTATATCCCAACAGCAGTGTCAAGCTGTAGTAAAGGTGCACGGGGTCTTTCCGTCTTGCCGCGGGTAGGAGGAATTTTCACCTCCACTACAATTTCACTGGATTCCTGGTCGAGACAGCTCCCATCTCGTTACGCCATTCATGCAGGTCGGTATTTAACCGACAAGGAATTTCGCTACCTTAGGACCGTTATAGTTACGGCCGCCGTTTACTGGGGCTTCGATCAACAGCTTCGCTAATGCTAACTGCATCAATTAACCTTCCAGCACCGGGCAGGCGTCACACCCTATACATCCACTTACGTGTTAGCAGAGTGCTGTGTTTTTGGTAAACAGTCGGGAGGGACTCTTTGTTGCAACCTTTCTAGCTTTCAGACGTAAAGTCCTATACCAGAGGAGGCACACCTTATACCGAAGATACGGTGCTATTTTGCAGAGTTCCTTAACCAGGATTCTTCCACGCGCCTTAGAATACTCATCTCACCCACCTGTGTCGGTTTACGGTACGGGTAATTTGTGATATGCTTAGAAACTTTTCTCGGCTCGACGGCATCAACGATTCTCCTTCCACTCCGAAGAGTATCTAGAGCCTGTCGGGTCTCGGTCTTGTGTGATAGGGATTTGCCTCCATCACAACCTACATCCTTCGACTAACTATTCCATCAGTTAGCTCGTTTAGCCCTAAGCGTCCTTCCATCACGCTCACAAATTAGTATAGGAATATTAACCTATTTTCCATCGTCTACCCCTTTCGGACTCGACTTAGGTCCCGACTAACCCTACGATGACGAGCATCGCGTAGGAAACCTTGGGTTTTCGGCGAAGGGGATTCTCACCCCTTTTATCGCTACTCATGCCTGCATGCTCACTTCTAGCCGCTCCACCACTCCTTACCGGTATGGCTTCAACGCTGACTAGAACGCTCTCCTACCACTCAGATAAATCTGAGTCTACAGCTTCGGTGTAAACTTTTAGCCCCGTTATATTTTCCGCGCAGAATCACTAGACCAGTGAGCTGTTACGCTTTCTTTAAAGGATGGCTGCTTCTAAGCCAACCTCCTGGTTGTTTAAGTAACTCCACATCGTTTTCCACTCAAGTTTAACTTTGGGACCTTAGCTGGTAGTCTGGGTTGTTTCCCTCTCGACGACGCATTTTATCACCCGCCGTCTGACTGCCATGATTACACATAGGGTATTCGGAGTTTGACAGGGTTTGGTACCTTGGTGTAGGCCCTAGCCCAATCAGTGCTCTACCCCCCTATGCTACAACATGACGCTATACCTAAATATATTTCGGAGAGAACCAGCTATCACGAAGTTTGATTGGCCTTTCACCCCTATCCACAAGTCATCCGAAGACTTTTCAACGCCTACCGGTTCGGTCCTCCACTGGCTCTTACACCAGCTTCAACCTGCTCATGGATAGATCACTTCGTTTCGGGTCTGCAGCCAGTGACTATGTCGCCCTATTAAGACTCGCTTTCGCTACGGCTCCGGGTATCCTTAACCTTGCCACTGACCACAACTCGCAGGCTCATTATGCAAAAGGCAGTCCATCACCCTGATAAATCATAGGGCTCTGAATGATTGTAAGCAAATGGTTTCAGGTTCTATTTCACTCCCCTCACTGGGGTCCTTTTCACCTTTCCCTCACGGTACTTGTTCACTATCGGTCTGTAAGTAGTATTTAGGGTTGGAGGGTGGTCCCCCCGGATTCAGACAGAATATCACGTGTTCCGCCCTACTCAGGATACTGCTATGTCTTCGCCAGATTTCGTATACGAGGCTTTCACTCTCTATGGCTAATCTTTCCAGATTATTCTACTATCCTTTGAAGTACAATATCGCAGTCCTACAACCCCCAATGCAAGCATTGGGTTTGCCCTCTTCCACGTTCGCTCGCCGCTACTAGCAGAATCTCGTTTGATTTCTCTTCCTCTGGCTACTGAGATGTTTCACTTCACCAGGTTAGCCCCCCGTAGGGTAACATGACTCACGCCATGCTGGGTTGCCCCATTCGGAAATCTACGGATCAAAGCCTCTTGACGGCTCCCCGTAGCTTATCGCAGTCTAGTACGTCCTTCTTCGCCTCTTACAGCCTAGGCATCCACCATTCGCTCTTAATAGCTTACCTTTGACTATTCTAATTCGCACTTACTTCCTTACTAAAAATAAATCTTTAATAAGTCAGCAAAATTGTTTTTCTATTTTTGACAATCAACAATTATAATTTAATGAACATAGATTATTTAAAATCTAATTTAATCTCTACCTATATACAATAGAAATTAAATTAAACTTCTTATTCTTTTAAATGTTATTAGAAATGGTGGAGAATAGCGGGATCGAACCGCTGACCTCCTGCGTGCAAGGCAGGCGCTCTCCCAGCTGAGCTAATTCCCCAAGCCTGATAACTCTTTTAGTTTATACAGTGCAAAGGTAATATTTTTAGTGCAGGAGCTTACTTAAGAGTAAGTGACTAAACTAAAAATTTTAGCTTTGAGCTGTATTGGCTAAAAATGGTGGGCCTGACAGGACTTGAACCTGTGACCTCACCCTTATCAGGGGTGCGCTCTAACCACCTGAGCCACAGGCCCCTTCTCTAATCAATCTCTCAAAACTAAATAAGCACTTTACAAGCTCAAGATAACCTCTTACTCATACATTGTGAGATGTATGAGTTTATACTCTAGAAAGGAGGTGATCCAACCGCAGGTTCTCCTACGGTTACCTTGTTACGACTTCACCCCAGTCGCTAATTCCACTGTGGACGGTAACTAATTTAGTATTCCGGCTTCGAGTGAAATCAACTCCCATGGTGTGACGGGCGGTGAGTACAAGACCCGGGAACGTATTCACCGTAGCATTGCTGATCTACGATTACTAGCGATTCCAGCTTCATGGAGTCGAGTTGCAGACTCCAATCCGAACTGAGATCAGGTTTTAAGATTTGCTCCACCTCGCAGTATCGCTTCTCTTTGTCCTGACCATTGTAGCACGTGTGTAGCCCTGGACATAAGGGCCATGATGACTTGACGTCGTCCTCACCTTCCTCCTCCTTGCGAAGGCAGTCTCCTTAGAGTGCTCAGCCTAACTGTTAGCAACTAAGGACGAGGGTTGCGCTCGTTGCGGGACTTAACCCAACATCTCACGACACGAGCTGACGACAGCCGTGCAGCACCTGTCACTAAGCTCTACCGAAGTAGCACTCTCTCATCTCTGAGAGATTCTTAGGATATCAAGTCCAGGTAAGGTTCTTCGCGTATCTTCGAATTAAACCACATGCTCCACCGCTTGTGCGGGTCCCCGTCTATTCCTTTGAGTTTTAATCTTGCGACCGTACTCCCCAGGCGGTACACTTAATCCGTTAGGTGTATTACTGCAATGACAAGCATCGCAACAACTAGTGTACATCGTTTAGGGCGTGGACTACCAGGGTATCTAATCCTGTTTGCTCCCCACGCTTTCATGCCTCAGCGTCAATAATGTTCCAGCAGATCGCCTTCGCAATGGGTATTCCTGGTGATCTCTACGGATTTTACCCCTACACCACCAATTCCATCTGCCTCTCCCATATTCTAGACTAACAGTTTCAAAAGCAGTTCTACAGTTAAGCTGTAGGATTTCACTTCTGACTTGTTAATCCGCCTACGCATCCTTTACGCCCAGTGATTCCGAGTAACGCTTGCACCCTCCGTATTACCGCGGCTGCTGGCACGGAGTTAGCCGGTGCTTATTCATAGGCTACCGTCATGTTCTTGACCTATAAAAGGAGTTTACACACCGAAATGCGTCATCCTCCACGCGGCGTTGCTGCATCAGGGTTTCCCCCATTGTGCAATATTCCCCACTGCTGCCTCCCGTAGGAGTCTGGACCGTGTCTCAGTTCCAGTGTGGCTGATCATCCTCTCAGACCAGCTAGGCGTCATTGGCTTGGTAGGCCGTTACCCTACCAACTACCTGATACCATAAAGCCCCATCCCTTGGCACCGGAGTTTTCCCATTATAACTTATGTCATAATGGAGTATGGGGTATTAGCAGTCGTTTCCAACTGTTGTCCCCCTCCAAGGGGCAGGTTAGCTATACATTACTCACCCGTTCGCCACTAATCCACTAGTGCAAGCACTAGCTTCATCGTTCGACTTGCATGTGTTAAGCACGCCGCCAGCGTTCACTCTGAGCCAGGATCAAACTCTCCATTAAACTGTTTATAATAATTGTTTTCTTTAAAAGGAAGTAATTCCTTTTAAATTCATTGCACTAAAGCTAACTGCTTCGCAGTAGAATTAATTTAATAATTGAAAACATTTAAATAACATATCAACATGGAGTGTTGATTTTAACTATTTGAGTTAGTTGAACTCTTTTAATAGTTATCCCGACTTGTAAAGTCGCTTATTTAGATTTCAAAGATTGATTTAACATTTATATTTTTAATGAACTTGAATCGCCCTCTACCAAGGCTCTTCTTAACCCGTTCTCTCAAACGAGGACGAAATTATATACAAAGGAAGCTTTATAATTGCTTAGAGCAAATCAAAAAAAATAATTTTTTTAGCAAAATAAAATACTTACCTATTATATGGCGAAATAATTACAAAAATTATACTGTAAAAAAAAATTTTACTTTAAGTAAAAATATGTAAGAATACCTCATTATGGTATAAATTTTTATTATACATCATAGAAAGGATACATTATGAAAAAAATTATCGTTTGTTCTTTAATTAGCTGTTCTTTATTGTTTTCAGCCGAGGCTATAGCCCAAAATAACAAAGGTTGTGTAGAAACATTAGAAGATGAAATAGCAAAAATTGTAAATTCAAATATTGATGATTCCCAAAAGAAAAAAGCAATAGAAGAACTTAAAGCTAAGATATATATTGATGATCATGAGTCATGTGAATCAGAATTTCAAGATGAAATTAAAAAAATTATTTTTGGTGAAAAAAAGAATGATTCTCAAATAGCTACTGCAATAAAAGAAAAAACTAAAGAATTAAAAGAGTCAGTACAAACTGCTGATATGAACTCTCAAGATTGTATAGAAAACTTTGAAGCAGAAATTAGAAAAATAATTGATTCAAATCCAAACAACTTAAAAAAAGAAGAAACAAAAAATATGATGCACGAACTTTTACATGAAAAAGTAAAAGAAAGTTGTGAATCAGAATTTGAAAAAGATACAAAACGTATAGTCAATTCTGAAAAAAAATAGATTTAATAACACATCAATAAGCTAATTCAAATTTTAAGTTAGTTAATTGGGTGGAATAATAGATAAATTTAATGTAAATACTGCATTTATTTTCTATTAACTATTTTTAAATATAATATCTCTAAAAAGAATAAGGAGTTTTAATGGGACTATATGATAGAAACTATATAAACAATAATACAAGGCAAGAAGCATATACTCAATCACAAACAAAAACGGAAGGACAACTAGGTGTTTTCATAAAACAAACATACCAACTTTTTGCCGCTTCACTTTTAGCTGCAACTGCAGGAGCATATGTTGGAATTGGTATGGCAGCTACTGTTGCTAGTATGTATTTTGTTTTTGTAATTTTAGAATTTGTATTACTTTTTGGCTTATATGCTGCAAAGAAAAAAGCAGGCTTAAATCTTGTTTTACTATTTGGATTTACTTTTATTAGTGGATTAACTTTGGCTCCACTACTTTCAACTATACTTGGAATGGCTGGAGGTGCTAATATCGTAGCAAATGCTTTTATGTTAACAACAGTTGCATTTGGTGGATTATCTATTTTTGCTATGAATACTAAAAGGGATTTTAGTGCAATGGGGAAAATGTTATTTATAACCCTAATAGTAGTTGTTGTTGCTAGTTTAATAAATATATTTTTAGGTAGCCCTATAATGCAATTAGTGATTGCTAGTATTAGCTCAATCCTATTTAGCGCATTTATACTATATGACACACAAAATATAATAAGAGGTGCCTATGAGACACCTATAGAAGGAGCAATTGCTCTGTATTTAGATTTTTTAAATCTATTTGTTTCTTTGCTTCAAATACTTGGTATATTTGGAAGCGATGAATAAAAAAAATGAGGGGGGAAAGCCCTCCTCATATACTACCCTTAGAATAATTGATGCAAATCTCAATAGACTAAGAGAAGGAATAAGAGTTGTTGAAGATATTTGTCGTTATTTTAAAAACTCCAAAGAATTATCACAAAAACTAAAAACACTTCGACATAAAGCAAGAATAAAAGAGTATATTGAACTTATCAAAAATAGAGATATTACAAATGACCCCCTTAAAGAAACTACATGTAGTGAAAAAAAACGAGACAATTTAGAGAGCATCATAATATCTAATATAAAAAGAGCTCAGGAAAGCGCAAGAGTTCTTGAAGAAATTCTAAAATTAACAAATTCTTTAGAAGCTGAGAAATTTAAAAATATAAGATACGAATTATATAATGTAGAAAAAGAGATCCTGCTCTAAACAGAATCTCTTAAAGTTAATACTTAAAAACTACTAAATTATGTGAACAACAACCTGTTGTCTTTAGTGTTATCAAGATGGTACATTACCGCTATCGCTAGCGTAGTTATATAAGAAATCATATACGTGAGATACGTATTTTTTCTTGAGTGGTTTTTTTACTTTAGGGCAAATTTTAGCGATTTCATCGTTTAATTTACCTGCATCTTGTATAGCTTTCCACTCAGCTTGAGTATGTTTCTTAGCTAACTGTCCACCATCCATGCCACAAGGTTTTTTAAGCTTTTTAATAATAAGCTTTTGACCTTTAGCAACACCAGCTGATGCAGTTGTGCTAACAAAACTCAAGCTTACAACTGCTGCAAATAGCAATGTAAGCAATCTCTTTAACATCTTTTCTCCTTTCATAAATTTAGTAAAAGTTTTAAAAAAAACTTTAAATAAATTTAAAAGAGAATAAATGCTTATATTAGGATACCTATTTTTTACTATTATTTTGCTTATTTTATAAATTTTCCCTCCACTTTAAAATGGAGGGAATAAATTTTAATGTTCTCTTATTTTATTTACTGAAAATAAGGAATCAAAGATTTTATACACTGCTAATACAACACCAATTGAGCCTATTACAATAAGAATTTCTCCTAGATGTGGATTTTCATAATTGAAATTACTAGCGATTGCATAAAAATCATATTTCTCATATCCTGTTCCAAATCTATCACTCATTGGGTTTGCATTACCACCATATACAAAAATGTATCTTCCTATATATCCCCCAACAATTGTAAAGAACGAAGCTATCAAGGTAAGATAAGGCTTTCCTTCTTTAAATACTAATAAAAATGGAATTGCTAAAGTTAATAAAATATATCCACCAAAATATAAAGTTTTGAACTCTCCAAATAGTATTATTAAAGTCCAAGCTTTATCAACAGCCATATACGCAAACACTTCATAAAGAGCTAATAGTGATACAAAAAACAACATACCTTTTCTAATTAAATTCATTAATCCAACATATTCTTTTTTGTCTTTATGTACTAAAAAAGTGACTATTCCCATAATACCAAGAGAAGAAACAAATGCTGAAATAATAAAATAAAACATCAATCCAGGGAATTCTGTCCAAAGATGACGAGCTGTATTCATAGAAAATAGTTTTGCTTGGATGTAGTATTCAACAAGGTCAACACCTATACTTAAAATCAATATAGGTAGAGCCAATCTTCTTGCTAATTCTCTTTTTTTAGTTAGAACCAAATATATTTCAAACAATACAAAAGGAATATAAATACTATAAAGAGGTAACATTAGCCACATTCCAGCATTAAAATTTGGACTAGTAAACATACTTACCATATTTAACATATTTAGGTCTGTTGCAATTGTAAAAAGCCCTGCAAAAACCATAGAAATACCAGCTACCATAAAACCAGCAGCAACTTTTTCTACAATATGAAATTTCATCAATTCTGCTAATGCTACTATAAAAATAACTCCGCTACCTGTATAAATCATGTACATGTAATTAACGATAAACAATGTCCATGGAGTTTCTCTATTAATTTCACCAACATTACCAAAAACAGCAAGTTTCATAGCCTCTTTTAATTCAGGATTTGTAGGGTCTAGGCCAGCTGCATGTGCATTTGCTGCTTCACTAAAATATCTAATATCTATAATTTCATATATACCATAAGCTGCAAGAGCTAGTAATATATATGCTAAAATCATAACTTTATTAAACAATAGCCCAAATATACTGACTTTGTTTACTTCAACACCTAAAATTTCTATCTTTTCCATTCTTTGCTCCTTGCATCTCTAGCAACATCATACTTAGCTTTAAAATCATCCCATGTATGAATAACAGTATCATGAGAGATACTCTGTTTTGCATAAGCTTCATCATCAGGCACAATATAAAACAGTTTTGGAAGAGTTCCAGATTTTTCTTTTTGAAAGAAAAACTTTTTTGTTTTTAAAAGTTGAACTATATCGCTATCTTCATCATCTAAATCCCCAAAAAGTCTAACTTTTGTAGGGCAAGTTGCTTGACATGCTGTTGTACCATACTCCTCTATACGATGATCACAAAATGTACACTTATCAACTGCCACCATTGTATCATCTACAAATCTAGCATCATATGGGCATGCTTCCATACATCCTTTACAAAGTATACATTTACTTGGATCTACTTTTACTATACCACCTTCTTCATAGTGACTTGCATTTGTAGGACAAACGCTAACACATGGAGCTTCAAGACAATGATTACATTGTGATGGATAAAGATTTATATATGGCTTTCCAAAGATAGTTCCTTCATTGATTCCTACCCAAATACGTTGCTTATCAGCTCCTAACTGAACACCATTTTCTTCTTTACATGCAGTTTCACATGCTTTACAGTTAATACAGTTTTGATAATTTAATGCCATTGCGTAATTCATGACTATACCTTTCTAAGCTCTACGATAGTGCCATGCATAATCGCACTACCAAAAACTGGTTCAATTTGATCTTCTATTATTTCATTGTCACTCGCACCATTTCTATGAGCAAATGTTAAACCTGTTGACTTAGCACCAAAGCCATGAATGTAAAAAATGACATCTGGTACTATTTTTGGAGTTGGATAAGCCTTTATTCTTACTTGACCAACTCTACTTGTAATTTCTACTTCATCTCCAAATTTGATTCCATAATGTTTAGCTTGCTGGTCGTTGATCCAAACATAATTTTCTTTCATCAATTCTAAAAGCATGATGTTATTTTGCGTAGCATCTTGAGTAAATTGAGCATGCCTTCCGCTTATAAATTTAAACTTACCCTGAGGAATCTCAACATAGTCCTCATCATGCCATGTTGGCATCGGATCAATTCCCTTTTTCTTCATACTATTTAAATAACATTCTATTTTAGTACTTGGAGTTGAAAAGTTTCTTCTTAACTCAGCTATATCTCTTGGATTAACACATGTATCAATTACATCTGCATCTTCTTTATTCGCTAGCTTAACTACTGTATAGTATTTTTTATCTTCAGGATAATAATTATATGTGTTATTATCAAGCTTTTCAAAGTATTTATCCATATTTGGATAGTAAACACCTTTTTCTCTTAATATTTTCCATGCTTTTTCACCATGCTTTGATACAACCATATGTTTATTTATCTCTTCTTGAGATTCTTCAAAAGCATCAGCTAAATTGAAACCATTTTCTTCGTAATAACTCTCTTCAGTTTCACCCTCTTCCAAACCAGAAAGTTCATCTTGAATATCTTCATCATATTTTTTTGTTATTTCCCAAAGAGGTTTAGATAATTTTTCAGCAAGACCCCTCATAATTTCAATTACTGGTTTAGTTTCATACATTGGGTCAATTACTTTTTGGCGAAGTACAATTGCTGGTTGACTTCCAGGGAAAGATTTAACTGGGTCTTCTCTTTCTAAATAAGTACATTCAGGTAAAATAACATCAGCAAACATTGCCGTATCGCTAGGCATAGTATCTATAGCTACTACTAAATCTAATTTTTTTAACATTTCGGCAGTTTTTGCTGTATTTGGAACTGAAAGCATAGGGTTTTGTTTATATATGAAAAGTCCTCTCATAGGATAAGGAGTTTTATCTTCTGCAATCATATTTCTCCAAGCAATCCAAGAACCACTTCCACCAACTATTGCTGCCGCATCTTTTTCAATTCTCTCTTTTGCATTCGCATACATAGGAATATTTACTTCGTGTGAGCCGAGAGGAAGTTTTTTCCCAAATATAATTCCTCCTTTAACATCAATGCCACCACCAAGAGCTGTAAAAATTGCTTGTGCACGACGAAGTTGAAAATCATTTTTACTCCATGTTGATCGGCGACCTTGGTAGTAAATAGCTTGAGGAGCATGTGCCATAAATTCTTCCGAAATTCTACATATCTCCTTCGCTGGAATACCTGTAATTTTTTCTGCCCATTCAGGAGTATATCCACTTTCAATAATGTGCTTTTTGTATTCTTCGAAGCCATTAAAATTGTTTTCTACAAATTTTCTATCATAAATCTCTTTTGTTAAAACTTCGTA
Organism: Sulfurospirillum sp. 1307; assembly: GCF_054408545.1. NCBI lineage: Bacteria > Pseudomonadati > Campylobacterota > Epsilonproteobacteria > Campylobacterales > Sulfurospirillaceae > Sulfurospirillum > Sulfurospirillum sp. 1307. The sequence continues at coordinate 2,298,114 of NZ_CP176011.1, forward strand.
AGTTAAAGCTAAAACAAATGCTAAATCTGTTCCTGGTTTAATTGGAAGGTATGTGTCTGCATGAATCGCAGTATTTGTAAATCTAGGATCAACTACAACTAACTTTGTACCTCTTCCTCTTGTTCTTTTAAAAAGATCCATAGTATCAGGAGTAACAATTGCTTCTGCTCTATTAGCTCCAGCCATAATAACATACTTTGCATTTTCTAAATCTGCTTGTCCATAACCACCGATTGTCAAAGCATGACCTGAAACAGTTGTCTGTAAACAAATAGAAGCATGGTTTACAAAGTTTGATGAACCAAATTTATCAGCCATAAAAGTTTTAAATGTATGTTCTGCCAAACCTTCTCCAGCACAATAACCTATGCAAGAGCGATTATCTTTTTCTTCATCTAAAATTTTTACAAGTTTTTCTTTTATATACTCATTGGCTTCATCCCAAGTAGCACGTCTAAATTTTCCTTCTCCTTTTTCACCAATTCTGATTAAAGGGTATTTTAATCTGTCAGGATCATATAGTGCATGAATTCCGGCATCTCCTCTAGCACAAAGCATATTTTTTGATTTTGGAAAATATGGATTTGGATCAAGTTTTGTAACAACCCCATTCTTTACCTGAGCAATGGCTGCACATTTATTTACGCACATTTCACAAACAGTTGGTACTTTCTTCAGAAGTAAATTATCAGAACTAGTCTTAGTTGACTCTTTCTTCATAATCTCATTTGCGCCTATAGATGTTCCACCTAGAACACTTAACGCAACACTGCCCTGAAGAAATCTACGTCTTGAGATTTCTACTTTCATTTTCTTCTCCATTTGTATAATTATACATGAAACTAATGTAAATTATAAGATTTAATGTTGTTATTGTATTGTTTATTTCTTTATATTATTATTAAAAAAAAATTTACCTATAAAAATAAATTATATCTTTTTGAGAAAAATGTGTTATATAGGGGATTTTGGAGTAAAATAATCAAAAAATTCTCTCAATTTGTTAAAAAAAATTTAAAATATTACTGATTTATTAGTCAAAAGGTAAAGTATTTACTTACTGAAGAGAAAATATTTCTCTTCAGTAGTTGCATTTAACAAGAAACACTAAATTTATGTAAACAACAACCTGTTGTCTTAAGTGTTATCAAGATGGTACATTTCCGCTATCGCTAGCATAGTTGTATAAAAATTGATATACATGTGTAACATATTTATCTTTTAGTGGCTTAGCTTTAGGACAAATATTAACAATTTCTTCGTTAATTTTTCCTGCTTCATTAAGCGCTTTCCACTCTGCTTGAGTATGTTTTTTAGCCATAACACCGCCAGTAAAACCACAAGGTTTTTTAAGCTTTTTAATAAAAATCTTCTGACCCTTAGCCACACCAGCAAATGCTGTTGTGCTAACAAAACTCAAGCTTACAACTGCTGCAAATAGCAATGTAAGCAATCTCTTTAACATCTTTTCTCCTTTCACAAATTTTTTATTTTTTAATGTTCGCTACTAGCGTCCAAGTTAAATAGTTTTTCTGCTAAATAAAATAAAAATAGTGTTATACCAATTCCACCAAATCCTATTGCAAATTCAGTTGCTGAAGGAAAATACTCTATAAAAGTAGGAGGTAGTTGATACTCACTTCTTTTTAATGTTGCCATTGGGTAAATAAGCGTATCATGAACCAAGTCATATCTCATGAAAAAGATTCCAATCATACCAGTTAGTGAAGCAAAAACCATTGGTTTAATAGCAGTTGCATTTGAAAACAATATAATAAAAAATGGAATCAACATTCCTAATAGAACTTCACCATATATAAAAGTTGGACTTTTAATTACATGTAAAATAACTTCTGCTCTTTCAGGCATAGTTCCATAAAGAGCTGTGATAATCTTCCATCCTTCAAAGAAAATAAGAATTGCTAAAAGCATTCCTAAAATCTTGTTGAGTTTTAAAAGCATTGCTTTTACATCTTGAGGATAATTGTTTCTATACTTAAATCCATAAATAATATAAATTAGATAACATCCTGTAATCATAGCTGAAAGTATAAAATACACTGGATAAAATACACCATTTGCTGTTGGACGAGATATTAAAAAACCAAATACAGCTCCAAGATTTGAGTGAGCTGCAAGACCAGCCAAAAGTCCTCCGATTCCAAATATTTTAGAATATTTATGACTTACCTTGACTGTTAAAAAGAAAAATTCAAATGTTATAAATATCAAGTAAACACCATATAATGTTCCCATCCACCAAATAGCACTAGTAAAACCTGGAGTTAAAACATTATAAATAAGCATTGTTACAGGATGACCAACTTCTAAAGCAATAACTGCAAATCCAGAGAGCAGTGTTATAATAGCTCCTGCAATCGCTCTTTTACCAATAATTTGAAACTCTTTAACACCAAATACATGACCGATTGATGATATTATACAAAGACCTGTACTTGATACAACAAAAAATACATACATAGCGATTAATAATCCCCATGGATGCTGTCTTGTTACATTAAACGTATGATGTCCGTGAATCAAATAATATGTAGCACCAGCTACAAATACACCTAACAATCCTACTGCAAATATTGCCACTAAAATATTTAATGGAGTTTTTTTAAAAGTTAATAAATTTTTTACTGAAAATTCGTTCATAATGACCACCTCTATAGTAGATAGAATAATTTTGGTTTAGTTCCAAGGTGCTCTTTCACTTGCTTATACTCTCTTGTTTGTAAAAGTTGTGAAATTTCACTATTTGGATCATCTAAATCACCAAAGGTTCTAACTTTAGTCGGGCATGTCGCCTGACAAGCTGTTGTTGTTAATCCATTTGCCAATCTTGTATCTGAACAAAAATTACACTTATCAACAGTAACTGTTCTATCATCAACATATCTTGCATCATAAGGACAAGCATTTATACAATAAGTACATAAAATACATTTATTTGGATCTACTCTAACTACTTTATTTTCATCATAATATGTAGCATTCGTTGGACAAACCCACTGACAAGGAGCATTATCACAATGCTGACATTGGCTTGGATGATATGTTTGTGAAGCAATAGAGATGTTTGGCCACTCGCCTTCAGCTTCTTTTTGTCCTACCCAAATCCTATAATTATCTCTTCCTGGTAGAACACCATTTTCTGCCTTACATGCGCTCTCACATGCACGACAATTTATACAATTTTTATAATCTAATGCCATTCCATAACGTGCCATTATTAAACCTTTCTTATTTCTACTATTGTGTCATGAAGACATGTTGCTCCATGCATTGGCTCAATATGATCTTCAATAATAGCTGCATCTCTACCGCCATTGTTGTGAGCTAATGTAAGATCTTCAGAATAGTTACCAAAACCATGAATAAAAAACAGAGTATCAGGTGCAATTTTTTCAGTAGGATATGCTTTAATAGTAGTTTTTCCAACTCTACTAGCTACTTCTACCTCATCACCAAACTTAATACCCATTCTATCTGCTATTCTTTTGTTAATCCACAAATAATTTGTTGGAACTAAGTCTAATAACATTTTATTATTTGAAGTTCCTGATTGAGTAAATTGCGCATGTCGTCCTGTAACAAACCTAAACTTACCATCAGGAATTTTAACTTCATATTCCTCTTTCCATGTTGGCATTGCATCAATTCCACGATTAGTAAGAGATTTTAAATTACACTCAACCTTTCCTGATGGAGTTTTTAATTTTCCATTTAAAACAGAGTAGTATTTTTTATCTTCTGGATAGTATTCGTATTCATTAACATTTACTTGTTTGAAATATTTATTCATATTAGGATAAAAAACACCATATTTATGTAATGACTCAGCTGCTCCTTCATATTTTGCAACAGCATGCTCGTTTAATTCTTCTTGAGAGTGTTTAAACGCTTTAGTTAAATCAAACTCTTCATAAGTAGCTTCTTCTCCATCTTCTTCAATAGCACTTTGAACTTCTTCATCATATTTTTTTGTAATTTCAAATAGTGGACGAGAAAGTTTTTCTGTTAGCCCTCTCATAATCTCAATAACTGGTTTGCTCTCAAACATAGGTTCAACTACCTTGTTTCTTTGAACAATTGCTGGCTCTATTCCACCATATGCTTTTGCAGGGTCAGTTCTTTCTAGATAAGTACACTCAGGCAATACAACATCACTTAAAAGTACAGTATCACTTGGCATTGTATCTATGGTTACAACCAAATCAAGTTTTTTCAAAAACTCTTCAGTCTTTTTTGTATTTGGCATGTTTTGCATAGGGTTATGCTTATAATTAAAAAGTGCTCTTATTGGGTATTCTGCTCTTCCTTCTAAAACTTTGTTTCTAAAACCTACCCAGGTTCCACTTCCTCCAACAACAGCAGCTTCAGTTGAATCTATTCTAGATTTTGCGTTATCATAGATTGGAGAAGGTACTTCATGAGCAATTGTTGATATTTTTTTACCAAAACATATTCCACCTTTAGTATCAATTCCTCCGCCAAGTGCTGAAAATATTGCTTGTGCTCTTCTTAGTTGGAAATCATTTTTACTCCAAGTTGTTCTTCTTCCTTGGTAATAAACTGCTCTTGGAGCATTTGCCATAAACTCTCTTGCAACTTCATATATACTTTCAGCTGGAATTCCTGTAATTGTTTCTGCCCACTCAGGAGTATATCCATTTGATATGATATGGTTTTTATAATCCTCAAAATCATTGAAATGGTTAGCAACAAACTCTTTATTGTATATCTCTTCTTTAATAGCAACATATGTAAGAGCAAGTACAAATGCCAAATCTGTTCCTACTTTAATACCTAACCATTTATCACTTTTTGCTGCAGTGTTTGTAAATCTAGGATCAACTACAACTAGCTTGGCCCCTCTTCCTTTTGTTCTTTTGAAGAAATCCATAGTATCTGGAGTAACTATTGCTTCAGCTCTATTTGCACCAGCCATTATCACATATCTTGCATTTGAAAGATCAGCTTGCCCATATCCACCTATAGTTAGTGAATAACCAGAAACTGTAGTTGCTAAGCATAAACTTGCATGATTTAAAAAGTGAGCTGAACCAAAGCCTGTGTAAAAGTTTTTAAATGTATGCTCTGCCATACCTTCTCCAGCACAAAATGCTACTGTTGAGCGGTTGTCTTTTTCTTCATCTAAAATTTTTGTTAATTTTTCAGTTATATAAGAGTAAGCTTCATCCCAAGAAACTCTTCTAAATTTTCCGCTTCCTTTTTCCCCATCTCTAATAAGAGGATATTTTAATCTATCTTCATCATAGATTGCTGCAATTCCAGAATTTCCTCTTGGGCAAAGCATGTTTCTTGATTTTGGGAAATAGGGATTTGGATCTAGCTTTGAAATCACCCCATCTCTTACATACGCAAACGCAGCACATTTGTTCACACACATTTCACACAATGTAGCTATTTTCTTCGTTTTGCCAAAATCTTCTGGCTTAACGGCAGCCTTTGCGCTTGCAAGAATTTCTGATGGAGTCATGCTAACTCCTCCAGCAATACTTAAAGCAACACTGCCTTGAAGAAATCTCCTACGTGAGATCTCTACTTTCATCTCTTCTCCTTATTAATTTTAAGTTTTTAAGTTTTGTATGGTACTTTACCACTTTCCAACCCATGTTCACTATATATTGTATGGATGTTTTCTTAGGAAAAACTTATACAAAAGGTAAAAAATAATTTATCAAAATTTTAATATGGAGAAATCCCTAAATTTAGGGATTTTAAAAATTTGAAAAAAAATTGTTTTTTTTAAAAGAAAAGAAATATAAGTTTATAAAAATTTACTTTTTTTGGTATTTTTTGTTAAATATTACTTTTTTGTCACTATTTTAATTAATTTTTTACTTTAAGAATCGAGTTTTTGTATGTTTTATATTATTGAATAATAAAATTATATCTTATAATTAATCTAAAAAATACTTATTTTTTAAAGCTACTTAGCTATAATAAAATCTAATACTTATTATATTAGTAAATTATTTTTTACTAATATCTTATAATTATTATTATATATTTTTATTAAAAACTTAAAAAAATATTTTAGTATATAATTTTTAATTATTAAAATTATTTTATTTACTAATGAGATTTTTTATTTGTTATAAACAAAACTTCAAATTCAAGATATTTGTGAGGGTATTTTGTTATGAGATTTTTAGTCTCCTTGTAACTTAACTTTCTTTTTCCACCACTTACTCCACTTTTTTTGATATATCTAAAGAGAGATTTTGTATCTTCAAAATCTATTTTGTACTCTTTTATCTCATAATCTATATCAAAATACCTTCTAACTAAATCAGTTAAATATTTTGTTTCGGGAAGAAAATTTTCTAAATTTGTTGTTTTATATAGTGTTTTAAATGTATTTTCCGTAAATATAGAAAAAGCTATATTTGGCGTAATTGTAGATATAAATTTCACTAGAGCTTCTAAATCTTTAGACCACTGCAACGTAGAAGAGGATATTACCAAATCAAAAGGTGCATATTTTAAAATCTCCTCTTTAAAAATATCGGATTCAAAATCAAAATTTAAAACTTGAATATTTTTTTCTTTTGGGTGCAAATCGAGCATTCCTTTAGCACTATCAACTCCGATAAATCTTTCGATTTCACAACCTATGTTTCTATATATGTGTCCCGTTCCGCAACCTAAGTCTAATACTCTTTTAAATGAGCCATCAAGCTTATCTATCAAATGTTTTGCAACTTCTTTTTGAATACTACTATGCTCATCATACTCTTTTGCATGTTTAGAAAACTCTTTTATATGTTCCAATTTAATCTCTTTTGTTTATATGTTTATCTATTTTTTAATAAATTTGGGTATAATGCGATGTTTACAAGAAAGTATACTAAATATTTAATAAAAGGACATTGAGAATGATATCAGTTTTACTGATTTTACAATTTGTATTAGCAGCAGTTTTAACAGTTGCAGTACTTTTACAGAAAAGCTCATCTATAGGACTTGGCGCTTATAGTGGAAGTAATGAATCACTTTTTGGAGCAAAAGGACCGGCTGGTTTTATGGCAAAATTTACATTTGTAATAGGACTTGTATTTATAATAAATACAATAGCACTAGGCTACTTTTACAACCAAGAAAAAAATGTTTCAATTGCAGAAGATATAAAAGTACAAAAAAGTGAAGTACCTGTCGCTCCAGAGCTTCCAAAGGCTCCAAGCGCTCCTAAAGAGAAATAAAAGGCGCTCATGAAATCATTTTTGCTATTGCTCATAAGTGCTTTAACACTGTGGGCAAACGCTCATATCTTTGTTTATCATAGATTTGGCGATAGCAGATATCCAAGTACCAATACGACGATTAAAGAGCTAAAAAAACAATTTGAGTATTTCAAAAACAATGGTTACAAAGTAGTATCACTTGATACTTTAGTAAATAAACTAAATAAAAAAGAAAAAATACCAGATAATTGGGTAGTTTTAACAATAGATGATAATTTTAAGAGTTTTTATCAAAACGGACTAAAAATTTTCAAAGATTATAACTACCCTTTTTCGCTATTTGTTTATGTAGAAGCAACCCAAAAGGGTTATCATGATTATCTATCTTGGGATGAATTAAAAGAGATAAGTAAATATGGCTCATTAGAATTTCATAGTTATTCTCATGGACATATGAACAAAATGAGCAATGAAGAGATAAAAAAAGATTTTGATAAAGGTCTTGATTTATTTCAAAAGCATTTATCAATCAAACCAAAATATTTTACATATCCATATGGAGAGTACACCAGCAGGGTAAAAGAATTTGTTAAATCATATGGATTTAAAGCGATTATAAACCAAAATATGGGAGCTATTGATTCTTTTAGTGATATATATGATTTAGATAGAACAGCACTTGTTGGCAAAAGCAATCTTGCTAATTATCTAAAATACAAAGCACTAAAAGCAAAATGGATTGAACCTAAAGCTTATCCAAAAGATGGCGTTTTAAAATCTTTACATGTAAATACCAATGAAGATAAAAAAAATGCAACTTATTATATAAGTGGCAAGGGTTGGTTAAAAACGAAGTTAAATAATGGTGAAGTAAATTTGGTACTAAATGAAAAGTTAACAAAAAAAAGAACCCGCTTAATTTTAGGAGTGGGAGATAAAATCTCAACAAAACTACTGATAAAGGATAAATATGGAACTAAGTGAAATTTATGCAAATCAAAAAGAGCATATTGCAAAGAGTTTAGAGGCACTAAAAAAAGATTTTACAACTATTAGAAGTGGAGCTGTTTCTACTTCAATATTAGATAGTGTAAAAGTTAATTATTATGGAAACCCAACTCCTCTTAATCAAGTAGCAACAGTTCTTGCAAGTGATGCTACTACCATAGTAGTAACTCCTTGGGAAAAAAATCTTTTAAAAGATATAGAACATGCAATTGGTGCAGCTAACATTGGAGTTAATCCAAACAATGACGGCGAAGCTATAAAATTGTTTTTCCCTCCAATGACAACTGAGCAAAGACAAGAGGGCGTTAAACAAGCAAAAATGATGGGTGAAAAAGCTAAGATTGCAATCAGAAATATCAGAAAAGATGCAAATGACAAAGTAAAAAAACTAGAAAAAGACAAAGAAATTACAGAAGATGAATCAAAAAAAGCACATGACGAAGTTCAAAAAATAACTGACGAAGGTGTTGCTAGTGTTGATAAACTTGTAAAAGAAAAAGAAGCAGAGCTACTTAAAATATGATCGATTTAGAAAAAATTTACAAAGACTCAAATGCTTATCTTGAAGGACATTTTTTACTAAGTAGTGGAAATCACTCACAATTTTATCTTCAAAGTGCAAAAGTTTTAGAAGACCCTAAAACAGCCGAACTTTTAGCAAGTAATCTAGCTAATATGATAAAAAAAAGTGGAATCAAAGTAGACTTGGTTTGCTCTCCTGCACTTGGAGGAGTTCTAGCTGGGTATGAGCTTGCAAGAGCTTTGGGAGTTAGATTTATATTTGCTGAACGGGTAAATAAAGAGATGACTATTAGAAGAGGATTTGAAGTTAAAAGTGGTGAAAATGTTTTAATGTGTGAAGATATCATCACTACTGGAGGCTCAGTCCTTGAAGCTGCAAATGAAGTTAAAAAACAAGGTGGAAATATAGTAGCGTTTGCGGCACTTGCAAATCGTGGTTTTTGCAAAAGAGAAGGAAGTTCAAAAAATTCTACTTCTACATGTAAACTGCCAAGTGATGTTCCATTTTTCGCTCTTGGCGATTTTGAATTTGATATTTATGAGCCTGATAATTGTCCATTATGCAAAGATGGAAGTAAGGCATATAAACCAGGAAGTAGAGGAAACTAAACTTGGGTAGATGGAGAGATGTAAAGCATGGTAAAGTAGAGAAAAAATCTGCAAGTAAAACTATGCCATCTTTTATAATCTCTCCAATTACAACTAGAATAAAAGCATTTATAACAGATACATTTATGATTTTGATGCCTTTGATGTATTTTGTTTTTTATGTGATTATGGGAAGTAGAGAAGAGTTTGCTGCTCATATGCTTCAAGGATGGATTTACATCTTTGTTCCACATTTTTTTATTATCATAGCTTTTTGGTATTTTAAGGGGCAAACTCCCGGATATAAAGCATATAATATCAAATTAGTTGATACAAAGCTAAAAAAACCATCGCTTTTTAAACTAATTGTTAGATATATTGTATTTGCTGCGTCATTTGTTTTAATTGCAGGATTACTTTTTGCCTTAATTAGGCGTGATAAAAAAAATCTTCACGATTTAATTTCCCAAACAATCCCCATAGAGGAATAAATTGCTTTTTTTTAATATATCAGCTTTTTTCTTTTCATATTTTAGCGTAACTGCTATTTATGTAATTTTTCTTCCAAAAGTACTTCAAATGCTAAATTATACTCCAATCCAAATAGGTGCAATATTTGCTTTAGCTCCTCTTATGAGATTTTTAGTACCTTTTATATTTTTAAAGCATATCAATTTAGATAAAAAAGTTTTTTATATTGCTCTTATTTCTGTGCTCGTTAGTAGCTTACTTTTTTATGTAACTATTCACAGTTTTTATCTTTTTATGATCCCAAATCTAATCATAGGTGCATCTCTTGGGTTAATTCTTCCATTTATAGAAACATATGCAATGGAGTATCTAAAAAAAGAAAAATTCGGAAGAAGTAGGCTCTTTGGCTCAATCGGATTTATGCTAACAGGCATAGTTCTAGCAAGAGAGTTAGATAGCTATTTGGTTGGATTAAATTTTTATCTATTTTTTGTAATTTTAGTGCTTCTTTTTGGTTTTTTAATAACTCATAAAAATAGTGATTTCAAAAGAGTAAAAAACAGCTCAAACAATGAACATTTTGATTTAAAAAAAGCTACTTATTTATGGCTTAGTCTATTTTTTATGCAAATTAGTTTTGGAGCATTTTATAACTTTTTTACTATTTATGAAACCCAAAAAGGAATTAGTCTTGAGACAACTAGTTACCTTTGGGCATTTGGTGTGATTTGTGAAATTGTATTTTTTTACTTTCAAGCACCACTTTTAAAAAGAAACTTGGTACTCATTTTAAAAATTGCAGTTTTTTCAACTGTCATTAGATGGCTTTTGTTATTTTTATTTCCATCTTCTCTTTTCTTTTCATTTTCTTCACAATCCCTACATGCTCTAAGTTTTGCACTTCATCACACAGTCGCTCTTAGTTTGCTTTATAGTCTATATGAAAACAAAAAACTTGCTGCTCAATTTTACTATGGTTTTTCATTTGGACTTGGAGGATTTTTTGGTTCATTAATCGCTGGATATTTTTATGGAGATTATCTCTATCTTTATGCTTCAATCGTAGCTTTTATATCTTTTTTAGTACTTTTTAAAATGCCTACTGAGCTAAAACAAAATTTCTAAAATAAACTCCTTCAACTTCAACTCCTAAAGTATCATACAAGACATTTTTTACACCCTCTTTGTAGTCTTCTTTTCCCTTAGTAGTTGCTAGTTTTGCACTATCTTGAGCTGAAGAGTACCTAAGAAGTATATCTCTAACTCTAGGCAATGCTTTTTCAATAGATTTTTTACTGTTTTTATCTTTCATTCTCAATGAAATCTCTGCTTTCATATACTTATATGGTCCTTTATGAAGACCAATGAGAATTTTTTCAAGTGGAACTTCCAATTCATCTTTACTAACATAACTACTTGAAGGAGAAACCACGCTACCAAAAGATTTATACTTTGAATTTACTTTACTTGAATTTGCAAAAAAAAGTGCTACTATCATATAAACAATAGCAACAAGAAGTATAACAACAAGTGATATCTTTAAAATTTTTCCCATTTTTTCCCTTTGTTCATCATTATACTATCTTTTTGACCAAATTTTTCTATCCAAATTTAAAATTTTTACTATTTCTACTGCTATTGATATGACTTGAAAATAAAACTTAATCTCACTAAAATCGGTCAATTTTTTATATACTTTAGGCTCAAATAGTTGTTTATTAAAATCAATTGCTATATAAATTTTTGAATTTATAAAACTAATATGTAGATTTTTACCAATTAATTTTTTTAAATCCAATATACTTTGCATCAAAGAGTGAGACAAGATATACCTAGCTTCTATTTGGTCACTACTATAAACCACAAACTCTCTTTCAAATTCTGGATTATCAAGTTTTACAAGCTCACCTTTTGTGCTTATAGATTGAAAGATATGTGAAATATTTCCAAAAATCTTTTCACTCCTATCTGGAAGAATTATCGTTTTGCCCTTGAAATTTTTATTGAAATTGGCTGTAAAAAAAAGTCCTTGAAATATCGTTTTATAATGAGTTTGACCCTTTTGAGTTTTTACTTTTACTTGATGATGAAGTTCACAAAATCTAATATCAACTCCATCTATCTTACCAGCTACTAAATCATCTCCATTAAACCTATCTATCTTATCTGTAAAAAGATTACTGCTGATATATTCATATTTTGGGATTAATCCATTTTTATTGTATCTAAGTGATGAATCTACAAAAGAAACTAATCTTTCAATCACAAAATCTTTATATAAAGATGAAAATCCTGCAACTTTATACTTATAAAAAAATCCAAAAAAACTACTAAAAATTGCTACTATAAAAAATAAAAAATTTATTGGATCAAAATAATCTTTCAAATAAATATATACTACTAAAGCAATAACAGCAAAAACTAAAGCAGCAAACTTTAAAGAGCTATATATCTCAAGCCTTTTTTTCTCCAAAAATTTTAAATCAGGGAAAATTTCCTCATAAAAAAAATCTTGAAGCTCTGATAGTTTTTTCATTGTTAGTTATTAAACAAATCTTTTACATTTGGATTTTTTCTCTCATTTTCATTTATGCTAAATACTTGCTTTCTTTTGTAGCCTAAAAAGTTTGCTATGAAGTTTGTAGGAACCATTTCAATAGCATTGTTATAATCTGTAACTGCTTGATTAAATGCCCTTCTAGCAGCACTTAATTGTTCTTCAATCTCATTTAATGAGTGTTGTAAATTTAGTGTATTTTCATTTGCTTTTAATTCAGGATAATCTTCTACTGCAACCATGATTGAGCCTAAAAGAGAGCTTAGTTTACTATCTATTTTTGCCATCTCATCACTACTAAGTCCTGGCTTCATAGCACTTGATCTTAATCTTGTTATCTCTTCTAGTGTACTTTTTTCATGCTTCATTGCTTCTTTAACAGTTGCTACTAAAGATGGAATCAAATCAAATCTTTTTTTCAATAAAGCATCAACTGAGCCATAAATATTTTCTACTTGATTTTTTTTGGACACCAAAAAATTATACAAAAGTACAAAAATTACCAAAACAATAAATAATCCAATTAGAAGTGAGTTCATGTGAGTTTCCTTTTGATATTTCTAAAGGAAATTATAGCAAAATCTCTACATGTATATCTTTACATGTAGAGATTTTTAAATTACTTTTCTTTTTTACTAGCTCTTTTTCTTTTAGTAGCGTCAAGTTCTCTTTTTCTTATACGAATTGATTCTGGAGTTACTTCAACTAACTCATCATTCTCAATCCACTCAAGAGCAAGTTCTAGTGAAAGTTTTCTAGGAGGAACAAGTTTTATTGCTTCATCAGCTCCACTACTTCTTACATTACTAAGTTGCTTTCCTTTGATAGGGTTAACATCTAAATCATTTGGACGAGCATGTTCACCTATAATCATACCTACATAAACTTTTGTTTGAGGCTCTATAAAAAGTGTACCTCTATCTTGGAGGTTAAACAGTGAGTATCCAAGAGCAACTCCATCTTCCATAGAAATCAAAGCACCATTTTTACGACTCTCAACACTTCCACTAAGAGGTCTAAAATCTAAAAATGAGTGATTCATAACACCCTCACCCTTAGTGTCAGTTAAAAACTGTCCACGAAAACCTATCAATCCACGAGCTGGAATTTCAAACTCTATTCTTGTTTGTCCATCTCCAGTTGGATTCATAGTAGTCATCTGAGCTTTTTTCTTTCCAAGTTTTTCTATAACAGCTCCTGTAAATTCATCAGGAACATCAATAACTAAATGCTCATATGGCTCCATTTTAACGCCATTTTCTTCTTTTATGATAACCTCTGGTCTACCAAGAGAAAACTCATACCCTTCTCTTCTCATATTTTCAGCCAAAATTGTGATTTGAAGCTCTCCACGGCCACTTACTTTAAACTTACCTTCACCAATATTTTCATACTTCATAGCGATATTAGTTTTCATCTCAGCTTCAAGTCTTTCATCTAACTTGTTTGAAGTCACATATTTTCCTTCAAGCCCAGCAAATGGTGAATCATTTACTGCAAATACTACGCTTAATGTCGGCTCTTCAATGTGCAATGGATCAAGAGGCATTGGGTTATTTGGATCAACAACACTATCTCCCACATCTAAAGTTTCAAATCCTGCAATTGCTACGATATCTCCACTAACAGCTTCATCAATATCCATTCTATCTAAGCCTTTAAAACCTATTAGCTTAGAAATTCTTCCCCTTATTTGTTCACCATCAGCTTTTGCAAGCATTACATTTTGATTCTTTTTTATCGTTCCATTAAAAATTCTTGCAACTCCAATTTTACCTACATAATTATCATAATCAAGAGTAAATACTTGAAGTTGTAAAGGATTATTTTCATCACCACTTGGCGCAGGAACATGCTCTAAAATAGTTTCAAAAAGAGGCTCTAAATTTTTATTTTCATCTTCCATATTGTGTTTTGCATAACCATCTCTTGCAGCTGCATAAACCACTGGAAATTCAAGTTGTTCATCATTTGCATCAAGTGCAACAAATAAATCAAATATTTCATCAACTACCCTTTCAGGATCAGCTGATGGTTTATCAATCTTATTAATTACAACAATTGGACGAAGACCAAGAGATAGTGCTTTTTTTACAACAAATTTTGTCTGAGGCATAACACCTTCATAAGCATCAACTAAAAGTAAAACACCATCAACCATCTTCAAAACACGCTCAACCTCTCCACCAAAATCGGCGTGGCCTGGAGTGTCTATAATATTTATTTTTATTCCATTGTAATTTATAGCTGTATTTTTAGAAAGGATTGTAATCCCTCTTTCTTTTTCCAAATCATTACTATCCATCATACGCTCATCAGTTTGAGTATGAGCATCAAAAGTACCAGATTGCTTTAGTAACTCATCTACCAATGTTGTTTTTCCATGGTCAACGTGAGCAATAACTGCAATATTTCTAAATTCCATTTTCATTTCTCCTTAGGGCAGAACCCTTGATTCCTCTTACAAATTCAAATATTTTATAGGGGGAGTTTAATTTTTAATTAAGCTGATTATTATATCTAAATAAACTTAAAATATCGAATTTGCAAAAGTTTAATCAAGGGGTCTGACCCCTAAAATTAAACTTTTTTGTATGTGGAACGAGGTTTGCTTTACTATTGTATTAAGATGTTTATTGGAGAAATAAAATGAAAGAATTATTTAGTATATCAAATGGTTTAGACATAGCAAAAGTAAAATCTGTAAAATCAGACAAAACTACCTTAAAAGGCGAAAAAGAGCCATCTTCACAGAGTTTTTTATCTGTAATGTTTTCTAAGATGAAAGAATCTGTCGAGATTTCTAAAGAAGATACTAAATTAAATATAAAGCTAGATGATAATAAAATCAAAAGTGATATTAAACTAGATACTCCAAGTACATCAGAAAAAAAATCATTTGACGAACATTTGCTTGATGATATACTAAAAATTGTAAATATTTTAAAAAATCCAAATGACAACAAAGCAAATTTTCCAGCACTTTCAAAAAGAATAGAAAAAATTATAAATTCAAAACAAATTTTTGAAGAACTTAAAAAAGTAGATAATTTAACTGATTTATTAAAACTATCAAAAAAGTTTGACTTGGGATTAGAAAAAATTTCTATAAAAAAAATTGATTTTGATAATTTAAAAAAAGAGTTCCCAAAACTTGCAAACAAAGATTTTTTTGAAACACCAAAAAATACAGATAAAAAACCCGTAATAACAGAAACCATAAAACAATCAAAACCAGCAATTATCGCTTTAGATGATATAAAAACTCCAACAAAAGAAGTAAAAAAAGAGCCAACTTTACTAGAAAAAATCATGAGCTCAAGCAAAAAAGAAGATAACAATTTAAATAACAAAAAAGATCTACATGTAAAGGTTGATAATGATGTTAAAGAAGTTAAAAAAGATATACATGTAAAGGTTGATAATGATGTTAAAGAAGTTAAAAAAGATATACATGTAAAGATTGATAATGAAGTTAAGGAAGTTAAAAAAGATTTACATGTAAAGATTGACAACGAAGTTAAAAATACCAAAGAAGTAGTACAAACAGAGGCTCCAAAAGTGGTAGCAAAAGAAAATCAAGAAGATATAAAAAAGATAGTAAAAGAAGATTTACATGTAAAGATTGATAAAGAAACAAAAAAATCTGATATTACAAGAATAAATGAGGTAAAAGTAGAATCAAATATACCAAAACAACAATCTATGGTTAAAGATTTGCTTCAAACAAAAAAACCTGAACAAGCAAAAGCAGAATCAAAGATAAACCCTCAAATGATGGCTTCAAACGAAGAAGTTAAAACTGAAAACTTAACAAAAGAAACACATGAAATAAAAACTGATAATATTGCTCAAAAAAGCGATACAAAACTAAATGTAAGAACTGAAAGTACTATTCAAAAGCCTACTTTTACAAACCAAACATTTAGTAGCTTTGCTGATGAATTAAGAGAAAAGATTGAACAATACAAGCCACCAATCATGAAAGTACAAATGGCACTAAATCCAAAAGGTTTAGGAGAGGTTGATGTAACGATTGTAAATCGCGGAAATAATCTACATGTAAATATAAACTCAAATACAACTACGATGAATATATTTACTCAAAATCAAGCAGAATTTAAAAATTCACTGGTAAATATGGGATTTACAAATCTGGAAATGAATTTTTCAGATCAAAGAGAAAATAAAGATAATCAAAATGGCAAATCTTCAAATAATCAAGCAAATTCATTTGAAGATGAAATTTTAGAAGATGAGAACACAAGTTTAGAAATTGTAGTTCCAAGATATGTATAAAAGGTAAAAATTATGGCAACAGATATAACAAGTACATCAAATGTAGCAAATTCAACAAACCAAATTAGTGCAGCAAGTGCTGGCATAGCAGTAAATCCTGATTCTGTTTTGGATAAAAACTCATTTATGAAGTTACTTTTAGTGGAGCTTCAATATCAAGATCCAACCCAGCCTATGGATAGTGAAAAAATCCTAACTCAAACTTCTCAGCTAGCCACTCTTGAATCAGCTGATAATACAAATAAAACTATGGAAGAATTAACAAATAGATTAAATAACAATATGGATATGGGAGCACTTAGCGCTATTGGTAAGATGGCTTCTCTTGGCTCAGATGCTGTTAGTCTGCCTGAAGACTCGCCTGCTAAATTTGAAATGTATTTTCCAGATAAAATCCAAAGTGGAACTTTAAGTATAACTGATGTTAATGGAAATGTTGTAAAAACTGTAGATTTAGATGCTCAAACTGGTCAAAGTGGAGTTTTGGCATTTGAATGGGATGGATACAGTAATAGTGGGGAAAGACTAAGTGCAGGAAATTATAGTGTTAAAGCTGATTATACAAATGAAAATGGCAAAGCACAAAAGACTCAATTTGGCGTATATCCAGTTGAATCTGTTAGATATGAAGCTGGAAAGCCTCAAATGAAACTTGGATCTTCATATGTTTCTATGGATTATATAAAAGAATTTTTTTAGGAGTATGATTTGAACACTTCATTTTATAATGGTATTAGTGGTATTAAAACCCATCAATTTGGTATGGATGTAATCGCTGATAATATAAGCAATGTAAGTACAACTGCTTTTAAAGGTTCCACTCCTGAGTTTTCTACTATATTTTCTACTACACTAAGTGATTCTTACTTTGAATCTACTATGAATCAAGTAGGACTTGGAAGTAAGGCAAATGGAACAGCACTTGATTTGTCACAAGGAATATTTGAAAATACAGATAATCCATTTGACCTTGCAATTGGAGGAGAAGGATGGTTTGGAGTACAAAGTTTAGATAATAAAACATACTATACGAGAGCTGGTGCTTTTGGAGTAGATAGTAATGGCGATTTAGTAGATGAAAGTGGAAATTATCTGCTTGGAAGTCTTGGTAACAATATAACACCAACTACTCTATCAGATGAAAAACTTCAACAATTTGGAAAATATTATAACAATGGAAATACAAGTCTTGGAAATGCATATGCAATTAGTTATATAGACGATGTACCTTTATTGGCAGTTAGTGCTCAAAGTAAAATAAATCTACCTGATATATTATATCTTCCACCAGAGCCTACTACAAATGTTGACTTTTCAGCAAATTTAGATCCAAAAATAATTAGTACAGATGAAGAAATAGAGTTAGATAGTAGTGATATAAATGAAACGGTTGATACAACAAATCAAACTTTAAGTATAAATGGAACAATTTCAAATACACAAAATATCCAAAATGCAAAAGAAAATGAAAATGTAATAGTCACAGTTACTGATTCAAACAATCAACAATTAAACTTTACAACTTCTTTAGATGGAAATTTAAACTGGCAAATAGATAGTGAAGATATAAGTTCACTAGATTTATCAAACCTAACAATTACAGCAAAACTTCAAACAACAAGAGAAACTCCAAATGTTGAACATTTTAGCTCAACAGTAATATCTCCTGAAGGTAAAAAAAATATTCTTGATATGACTTATACAAAAAGAGTTCCACAAGATGTACTTAGTACTACTTGGGATGCAAAACTTCAGATATTAGAGTTTTATGAAGATTATCAAATTGAAATGTATGATCCAACTAAGACATATGATACAAATATTTACAATGTTGATTTAACTAAAAAACAAGTAACAAAAATCTATGATCCAACTCTTTATAAAGTTGACACTAGTACAAATAAAGTATATAAAATCATTGATGAACAAACTGGTGATGTAACTTTTAACGGTAGTGGTGCATTACTAAGTAAAAATATTCCTACACTCTCAAATGGAGGAGTTGATTTAACTGTTGATATAGGTCAACCATATGAAGAGATTGTTTTAGGAACACCTAGTTTTACTCTACAAAACAGTCAAATTACTTTTAGTGGTACCTCTAACCTAGAAGCTGGGAAACAAATAAATGTAGAATTTACTGATCCAAATGGTTTAGTTAGAGTTGCTACTGGTAAAGTTCAAACTGATGGCACTTGGAGTGCTACAAATGAATATACTTACACAAATGATCCTACAAATATAAAAGCTTTTAACATAACTCATAGTGGTTTTGAAGGTTTTGTTTCTAATGTTGATTTAGATAAAGCTAAATATGAAAGCCACGATGGATATCTAGAAGGGATAATAAAAGATTATAGTATGGATGCAAGAGGAAATGTAATAGCAGAGTTTGATAATGGAAGAACAGTTCCTATTGCAAAAGTTGCAATTTATCATTTTATGAATGACCAAGGATTATCAAAAGTAACTTCAACTATGTTTGAACAATCAAATGATAGTGGTAAACCACTTTTTTATACCAATGAAAATGGAGAAGCGATTCTAGGTTCACAAATATTTTCAAATAGGCTAGAAGGAAGTAATGTAAATTTTGCAAATGCCTTGACTGAACTAATAGTCATGCAAAAAGCATTTGATGCAAGTAGTAAAAGTATAACTACTAGTGATCAAATGATACAAAATGCAATCAATATGAAAAAGTAGGAATACTTTTTGCTTTTAAAAATTAATAAAATAAAAATAATAATTAGAATTATTATCTGTAAAGGATTTTAAAATGATGAGATCACTTTGGGCCGGCGTTACCGGATTACAAGCACACCAAATAGCAATGGATGTTGAGGGAAACAACATAGCAAATGTTAATACAGCAGGGTTTAAATACTCAAGAGCAAATTTTTCAGACCTTTTAAGTCAAACTGCAAAAATAGCAACAGCTCCTCAAGGTGAACTTGGTGGTAAAAACCCTATGCAAATAGGATTAGGGACTCAAGTTAGCTCAGTTACAAAGATTTTTAAACAAGGTTCAATTGAGACAACAGATAAAAACACTGACCTTGCAATCCAAGGAGATGGTTTTTTTGTAGTAAGCCCTGATGGTGGAAGTACTTATAAATATACAAGAAATGGTGATTTTACATTTGATTCTGATGGTAACTTTACTGATAGTAATGGATATATTATACAAGGTTGGATTAGAGATGATACAACTGGAGAAATTGATGCAACAACTCCAATAGCAAATATAACAATTCCTCCTGGACTTACAACCCCTGCAAATGATACAAGCTATATTACTCTAAAAGCAAATCTTAATTCAGGTGATACTATAGTAAATAAATCTCCAATTTATACACTAGATAGTTATAGTGGCTGGGTAGATAAAGATAGTAATGGTCTTAAAAGTACAACAGAAGTACATAATGAAAATGATGTGGGAGATGATGCTTTTAATACAGATAAAGCCCTATATGAAAGAGGTTTAGATTTTGGAGCATTATTTAACTCTAATGGAGAAGCTTTTAGTTTACAAGATAATCAGGGCATATGGGTAAGTTATGCAGAAGCTAGAACTAATAATTTAACAGTTACTGGAAATGGAACTGTAGATATAGATTTAACAATTAATGGTGAAACAATACAAGATACTTTTACTTCAACTTCAGCAGATGAAACTACTACATATATAGCATCATTAATTAATGCAAAAACAAGTTTAACAGGTGTTACAGCCCAAGTTACAGGTGGAAATCAAATATATCTAACTAATTCAAATAAAACTGGAACTGAAGAAAAAACAAAAAATATTAAATTAACTGTTGGTAGTGGAGATAATACTGGATTAGGTACTGCAATAGGTGGTAGTAACTTAAATGTATTAACTGCTTATAAATATACTTATTCTTCTACACCATTAAATACAATCAATACTTACAGTGACACACAAGCAAGAACTTTTACAACAACAGAAGATTTAAGAGCAGCAATGCAAAAAGATGCAAGACTTTATATAGATTATTCTCACGATGGAAGTGCAGATAAAAATGATGGCGTAAAAGTGATAGTAAATGATCAAGGGCAATTTCAAATAGAAAATCCATCTGGAGATGCACTTAATGCTGATGATGGTGATTTTATAGATGGAACAGCAACAACTCCTCAACAAATTACTAGTGGAACAAATATTAATCAAAATGTATCTTTCAAAGCACAGCAAGTTTTTGCAGCTGGTGATTGGACAAATAATACTGGGCAAGATATTGTTATACCAGCATCTGTAACTGGAGGAGCAGCAATTACAATTAACAATGGGAATAGTTTAGCAACAGGATTTACAGCACAAGAAGATTGGACAATGCCTGCAAGCAATGGTAGCGGTGTAGATTTTAATGCAAATGTCGACCTAGTAGTAGGTACAAATTACCTAAAAACTGATGATTATGATATGTATTTATCAGTTACTGGTTTGACTGACAAAGCAAATGATGTAAGTCAAAATGATAAGTTTATGACTTCTATGGCTGCACTTCAAGGAACTTTAAATTCTGGAAGTGGTATTAGAACAACACAAAATATATATGCAGCTAGTCATGCATCTAGTATTGATGTATATGATAGTTTAGGAACAAAACATACAGTTAGATTTGAATTTACAAAAACTGGCTATACAAGTGATGGTGGAACCGAGTGGTCAATACTCATAAGTGTTCCTGAACCTGGAGATATAAATCTTGGAAGTTACCCTGAAAATATAGTTACTGGATCAATAAGTTTTAATTCAGATGGATCTCTTGCAACTTATAGTCCAACAAATTTAACATATACAGCAAATAATGGATCAACTCCAAATCAAAATATAGAATTAGATTTTGGAACACTAGGGGCATTTGATGGAATGACTAGTTTTGATGCTCAATCAAATACTTCTGGAATCAGCCAAGATGGTTATCCTGGTGGTGATTTAGCTGGTATAAGAGTTGATGAAACTGGAACTCTTATTGGAAGTTTTACAAACGGAAGAAGTTTTGGTTTAGCTCAAGTTGCTATGGCTAAATTTACAAACAATAATGGACTTGAGAGTGATGGAGGAAATACTTTTATACAAACTTCAAACTCAGGTGATCCAATCATTGGTCAAGCTGCTATTGGTGGGCGTGGATTTATACAAGCAAGTGCATTAGAGATGAGTAATGTGGATCTCTCTCGCTCACTAACTCAACTCATAGTTGTTCAGCGTGGTTATCAAGCAAACTCTAAAACCATCACAACTTCAGACCAAATGCTAAATACACTTTTACAATTAAAGCAATAAAAGATATAATAAGCCTCAAAAAAATTGAGGCTTATTAATATGACTGTAACACTACTACAAAATACATCTTTAGAAGTTTGTGCAAGTGCCATAAGAACTTGTTGGCAAAGTTTTGATAAAAGTGATAATGGTGGCCAAAAAGACAAAGAACTCATCGATAGAGTTGGAAATAAATTTAAACATGCTTCTACACTAGAACACCTCTTTTATACATTTTACATCCAAGATATAAGCAGAGCCCTTCTTCAAGAACTTGCAAGACATAGAATGGCAAGTTTGAGTGTAAAAAGTACTAGATACACACTAAAAGAGTTAAAACAAGAAGAAAGCTTTACATGTAAAGATAAAAAAAGAGCTGAGAAATACTTAGTCTTTACTGGAGTTGATTTAGTAGATGAAATGAGCATCAAAGCACTTGAGAATTTAAGAGTTGTTTTAAATGAAGGCATAAGTAATGATAAAGCTAAATACTGTCTTCCTGAGTGTTATAAGACTGAGCTTACTTGGAGTGTAAATGCTAGAAGTTTACAAAACTTTTTAGATTTAAGAAGTGATAAATCAGCACTTTGGGAGATACAACAACTAGCACATAAGATTTATGAAACACTACCAGAGGATCATAAATATCTTTTTAGTATAAAAAGATATGATTAAAAACCTCTACATGTAAACTTCTACATGTAATCAATTTACTCTTTGGGCGTGAGTAATTGCGATTGCGATTGCATCAGTAATATCAAGAGGTTTTATCTCTTGTTTTATTCCTAAAATTCTTTTAACCATGAAAGAAACTTGCTCTTTTGATGCTTTTCCATTACCTGTTACTGATTTTTTCACTTGAAGGGGTGTATATTCGCTAAAATTTCCAAAAACTTGCAAAACCTTAAGCGATAATGCACCTCTAAATTGAGCTAATTTTAGCACTGTTTTTGGATTGAATGCGTAGAAAATATCTTCGATTGAAACTTCATCAATACTATGATTTTTAAAAATTATATCTAAACCTTCACACAGCTCAGCTATCTGGTATTGCAGTGTTTTCTCTTTGATTTTTATAAGTCCTGCTTCGATTAAATTTAATTTATTTCCATTTTTTTCAACTATTGCATAACCACAATTTCTTGTTCCAGGATCAATTCCTAATATCTTCAATAATTTTCCTTGTTTCACATTTTATTCACATAGTGAAAAACTCTTTTCACATCGTAGTTTAACATATATTTCAAGTGTTTTTCGATAAAATAAATAAGTTATTCACATATTTTTCACTATGTGAGAAAACTTAAGGAGCATAT